>NZ_JBFAJC010000081.1:0-43878 GCF_040655075.1 Actinoallomurus sp. NPDC050550
TCGATGTCCAGGACACATGAGTGCTCACTTGCCGGCGGCTACCAACCAACCCAGGAGTCTGCCGGATGGCAGGCTCCCAGAACTGATTAGGACACATGAGTGCTCACTTGCCGGCGGCTACCAACCAACCCAGGAGTCTGCCGGATGGCAGGCTCCCAGAACTGATTAGGACTCACGCGATGACGACGATCTCCGGCCCCGTCGTGGGCAACCTGTGTCTCGGCTCGGCACCCGACTCCTGGGGCGTCTGGTTCCCCGAGGACGAACGCCAGGTCCACTTCACCCGCTTCCTGGACGAACTCGCGCAGGCCGGATACCAGTGGCTGGAACTCGGCCCGTACGGCTATCTGCCGACCGACCCGGAGCGGCTGGCCGAGGAGGTCGGCTCGCGTGGCCTGAGCGTCTCCGGCGGCACCACCTTCGGCGCCCTGCACCGCCCGCACGAGTGGGACACGATGCTCGCCGAGGTCGGCCGCGTCGCCGAGCTGACCGCCGCCGCCGGCGCCCACCACCTGGTCTTCATCCCGCCGATGTTCCGCGACGAGAAGACCGGTGAGTTCACCGAGGAGCCCACCCTCGCGCCCGGCCAGTGGGGCGCCCTCACGGCGGCCGCCGACGAACTCGGCAAGATCCTCTTGGAACGGTACAACGTCCGGCTCGTCGTCCACCCGCATGCCGACAGCCACATCCAGACCCAGGCCGAGATCGAACGCCTCCTGGACGGCACCGACTCCCGCTACGTCAACCTGTGCCTGGACACCGGCCACGTCGCCTACGGCGGCGGCGACACCGTCGACCTGATCCGCCGGTACGGCGACCGCGTCGGTTACGTGCACATCAAGCAGATGGACCCGGAGGTGCTCGCCCAGGTCCACGCGGAGAACCTCGGCTTCGGCGAGGCCGTTCGGCGCGGCGTGTGCGTCTCGCCCCCGGCCGGTGTTCCCGACCCCGCCGACGTCATCGCCGAGCTGTCGAAGCTGGACGCCGGACTCTTCGTGATCGTGGAGCAGGACCTCTACCCGTGCGCGCCGGACGTCCCGCTTCCCATCGCCGTGCGCACCCGCGACTACCTGGGCCGCCAGGGCCTGTCCGGAAGCCGCCGACCCGCGATCCGGTAGCACGACCGGTCGCCTTCACCCGTACAGGTCGTGAGCTCGCCGTCCCGACAGTCGATTCCCACCCATACGCACCCAGACCAAATGACCGAAGAGGAGGACGCGATGACCTTGCGCGTCGGAGTGATCGGGGCCGGAATGATCGGCCAGGAACACACCCGCCGGCTGACGACCGTCGTCACCGGCGCCGAGGTGGTCGCGATCACCGATCTCACCGCCGACCGGGCCGAGCGGATCGCCGCCGAGACCGGCGCCCGGGCGTACGCCTCGGGCGCCGAGGTGATCGCCGGTCCCGACGTGGACGCCGTGCTGGTGACCTCATGGGGGCCGACCCACGCCGAGTACGTGCTGGCCGCCATCGCGGCCGGCAAGCCGGTCTTCTGCGAGAAGCCCCTCGCGACCGCCGCGGCCGACTGCCTGCGCATCCTCGAGGCCGAGATCGCGCACGGCGGGCGGCTCGTCCAAATCGGCTTCATGCGCCGCTACGACGCCGGCTACCGGCGGCTCAAGGAACTCGTCGACGCCGACGGGATCGGCACACCGCTGATGGTGCACTGCGCCCACCGCAACCCCACGGTGCCGGTCTCCTACACATCCGAGATGGCCATGCTGGACACCGCCATCCACGAGGTCGACGTCCTGCGCTGGCTGCTGGGGGAGGAGATCGTCTCGGCGCAGGTGCTCACGCCCCGCCCGACCGGCCGGCGGTTCGAGCACCTCCAGGACCCGCAGATCATGCTGTTCGCGACCTCCGGCGGCGTCCGCATCGACGTGGAGGTCTTCGTCAACTGCCAGTACGGCTACGACATCCGCTGCGAGATCGTCGGCGAGACCGGCGCCGCCCGGCTGCCCGACCCCGCCCGGCCCGCCGTACGCCACGACGGGCGCGAGAGCACCGCGATCGTCTCGGACTGGCGCGATCGGTTCGGCGACGCCTTCGACACCGAGATCCAGGCCTGGGTCGACGCCGCGGCGGCCGGTACCGCCACCGGTCCCACCGCCTGGGACGGATACGCGGCGACCGCGGTCGGCGACGCCACCGTGGAGGCGCTGAAGACACAGGAGATCGTCGCCGTCGACCTGGAAGCCCGCCCCGCCTTCTACCCGGGAGCCCAGCAGTGAAGATCGCCCTCGACCCGTACATGTTCCGGGCCCTGCCGCTCACCGAGGTGGTGCGTACGGCCGCCGACCTCGGCTACTCCCACATCGAGCTGTCGCCCCGGCCCGACTTCATGCCGTTCTTCCTGCACCCCAGGGCCGACGACGCCAAGGTCGCGGAGCTCAGGACGGCCCTGCGCGAGACCGGTGTGGAACTGGCCTCCATCCTCCCGCTGTACAAGTGGTCCAGCACCGACGAGACCGAGCGGCAGGCCGCTGTGCGCTACTGGAAGCGCATGATCGAGGTCGCCGTCGAGCTGGAGTGCACGCTGATGAACTCCGAGTTCAACGGCCGTCCCGAGCGTGCCGCCGAGAGCGAGGCGGCGTTCTGGCGGTCGCTGGAGGAGCTCCTGCCGATCCTCGAACGGGAGGGCATCGCGCTCAACCTCGAAGCGCATCCCGACGACTTCTGCGAGGTCAACGACCAGGCCGTGGACCTGGTCAGGGCCATCAACAAGCCGTGGGTCAACTACCTGTACTGCGCGCCGCACACCTTCCACCTGTCCGGCGAGGACCCGGGAGCCGACATCGCCTCGATGATGCGCTACGCCGGGGACAAGCTCGCCCACGTGCACATCGCCGACTCCTTCGACCACAAGGGCTCCTCCGGCCTGCGCTACATCCTCAACCCGCCCGGCACGCCGGCTCGCGTCCACCAGCATCTGGACATCGGCCAGGGCGAGTTGGACTGGGGCGTCTTCTTCGGCACGCTCCGCGAGCTGGAGTTCGACGGCGTCGCCACGGTCTGCGTGTTCGCCTGGGAGGAACGCGCCCGCGAGTCCTCCGCCTTCATGTTGGAACGCGTCTCCAAGGAACTGACCGCGTCGGCGCCCTCCTGAGCCCCCGCTCAGGCGTTCTTCTGAGTCCGGCTCAGGCGTCCTTCGCGGTCTGCTCCTTCGCCACGCGGGCGGGGTCGGTGGTGTGCGGGGCGACGATCTCGCGCCACTTGCTGGTGATGGGGAGCCGGCGGTCGCGGCCGAAGTTCTTCGGGGTGATCTTCGGCCCGGGCGGGTACTGGCGGCGCTTGTACTCCGCCGCGTCGACCAGCCGGATCACCCGCTCGACCAGCCCTGGATCGTGGCCCGCCGCGATCAGCTCGTCGCGGCCCAGGTCCCTCTCGACGTAGTCGTCCAGGAGCGCGTCGAGGACGTCGTACGGCGGGAGGGAGTCGGTGTCGAGTTGGCCGGGGCGCAGCTCGGCGGACGGCGGCTTGTCGATGATGTTCCGCGGGATCGGCGGGGCCTCGGAGGGGCGCGCGAAGGGGTGCCCGCCGTCGGTCCGCTCGTTGCGCCAGCGGGACAGCGCGAACACCGTGGTCTTCGGGACGTCCTTGATCGGCCCGTACCCGCCGGCGGAGTCGCCGTACAGCGTGGAGTAGCCGGTGGCCAGCTCACTCTTGTTGCCGGTGGTGAGCACCAGGTGGCCGTGCTCGTTGGACAGGCCCATGAGGATGTTGCCGCGGACGCGCGCCTGGAGGTTCTCGGCGGCGAGCCCGTGCAGCTCCAACTCGGCCTCGTAGGAGTCGACGATGCCGCGGATCGGCACGGTGCGCGCGTGGAGGCCCTGCCGCTTGACGAGGTCCTCGGCGTCGGTTATCGAGTGGTCGCTGGAGTAGCGGCTCGGCATGAGGACGGCGTGGACGTTCCCGGGGCCGATCGCGTCGGCGGCGATCGTGGCGACCAGCGCCGAGTCGATGCCGCCGGACAGCCCGAGGATCACCGAGCGGAAGCCGTTCTTGCGGACGTAGTCGCGGACGCCGAGGACCAGCGCGCCGTACACCTCGCCGAGGTCGCCGAGCGGTTCGGCGCAGGGCGGCTCTTCGGGGGAGTACGGCTCGACGGGTTCGGCGGACAGCAGCACGCGTTCGATCGTGATGGTCGTCCCGTCGTGGCCGTCGGCGGGCGTCTCGCCCGGCGTGAACTCCGCCGGCGCGGGCGGCAGCTCGAGGTCGGCGACGAGCAGGTCCTCCTCGAACTGCGGACCGCGGGCGATCAGCTCGCCCTCACCGGTGACGATGACGGAGTCGCCGTCGAAGACGAGTTCGTCCTGCCCGCCGACCAGGTTGACGTACGCGAGGGCGCAGCCCGCCTCGCGCGACCGGCGCGCGCACAGCGCCAGCCGGACGTCGTCCTTGTTCCGCTCGTACGGCGAGGCGTTCGGGACGACCAGCAGCTGCGCGTCGGCCTCGCGGGTCACGGTGACCGGGCCGCCCTCCTGCCACAGGTCCTCGCAGATCGCCACGGCGACGTCGACGCCGTGCAGCCGGAACACCGGCAGCCGGTCGCCGCGGACGAAGTAGCGGTATTCGTCGAAGACGCCGTAATTGGGCAGGTGGTGCTTTGCGCTACGGATGACGACCCGGCCCTGGTGGAGCACTGCCGCCGCGTCGAGCGGCGCGCCGGCGGGCTGGCCGACGCGGTCGACGACGTCGGCGCGCCGGTCGAGGTGGCCGAGGACGACCGGCAGCCCGCCGAGCCCCTCGTCGGCGAGCCGCCGGGCGGTCTCCTCCAGCGCGGCGATCGACGCGTCCACGAACGACTTGCGCAGCGCGAGGTCCTCCACCGGGTAGCCGGTGAGGAACATCTCGGGGAAGACGACGAGGTGCGCGCCGCGGTCGGCGGCGCGCCGGGCCCACTCGACGGTGCGGCCGGCGTTGCCCGTGAGGTCGCCGACGGTCGCGTTGACCTGGGCGAGTGCGATACGAAGCCGTGCCACGTTTCCGAGACTAAACGAGGCATGCCCCACCGCGTTTCCACGGATCCCCCGTCGATGAGCCGACCGACCGGTCCGGCCGCCGCATGACGAGCGCGGCCTATCGAAGGCCCGAGGCGACCGCGACCCGATGACAAGCGCGGCCTATCGAAGGCCCGAGGCGACCGCGACCCGAGCACTTCGCGGAAATTTAGGCCGTTCTAACCTATTTCGTTAACGGAGATTTTTCGAAACACTAGATTTGAGGCAAATGCCCGTTAGGCGGGCTCTTGTTCCTGCTAGGGATTCTCTCGATCTACCTTCGCCGGTCCGCTCGGACCGCGGTCCCCAGAACCGCACCGTTCCGTCGGACCCGAATCCCCCCGGGAGCCCCCTCATGCCTCGTGCCCTCATTCGGCGCGTCGCGCTCGCGGCCTGTGCCACGACGGTCGTCACCGCGACCGTCTCCGGCACCGCCAACGCCTCGGGCACCTTCCGCCTGCTGGTGTTTCCGAACCAGAGCCACTCCGCCGTCTACGGCTTCATCAAATCGGCCGCCCGCTCGATCGACCTGACGATGTACGAATTGCACGACAAGGCTGTGGTGACAGATCTCGTCAAACGCCGGAAGGCGGGCATCAAGGTCCGAGTCATCCTCGACCGCCGGCGCACCTCTGTCAACGCGTCCGCCTACAAGACGCTCAAGGCGGGCGGTGTCGGTGTGACCTACTCGTCCTCGGCCTTCGTCTACACCCACCAGAAGACGATCACCGTTGACCGTGCCAGGTCCCTCATCATGACCGGCAACCTCAACTCCAAGGACTACGCCCACTATCGCGACTACGCGGTCTTCGACACGGACACCGCCGACGTCTCGGCCATCGAACGGGTCTTCAACGCCGACTACGCCAAGACCTCCGTCACCCCGTCCGACGGCCACCACCTGGTCTGGTCCCCGACCGACGCCCAGAAACGTCTGCTCCCCCTCATCAAGGGCGCACGGCACTCGCTTGACGTCGAGGAATGGGAGTTCGACGACGCCGCCCTCGTCGACGCGATCGTGGCGGCCGCGAAGCGCGGTGTGGCCGTCCGCGTGGTCGGGATGAACCGGAGCAACTACCGGGGCCGGTTCCGGAGCGTCGTCGACGCCGGCGGGAAGGTGGTGACCTACAACGGGAAGACCGGCCGGTACATCCACGCGAAGGCCATAGTCGTGGACTACGGCACCGCGACCGCGAAGGTCTTCGAGGGCTCGGAGAACTTCTCCGACAACTCGCTCAACCACAACCGCGAACTGGGGCTGATCGTCAACGCCTCCGGTGTGCTGCGCGGTATCGAGACGGCATTCCGCTCCGACTTCGCCGGCGGGACCCGGTTCGGCGGCTGACCCCCAGACGGCTGCCCGCTCTTTCGTCACGTGGCGGGCAGCCGCGACCGTCCGCATCCCGCCGGTGGACGACGGCCACGTCTCCGAGACTAAGCGGGGCGTTGCCGGACGTGCTCGGCGGTGTCTGGGGCGTCGGATTCGGTGGCGCTCCCGAGGTCGGTGGCGGCCTGGGCCAAGGCGCGGATGAGCGGGCTCTCGTCGGCGGTGCGCCAGACGAGGGCCCACTGGCACGGCGAGGCGTCGTGGATGGGCACGAAGGCCAGGCTGGGCCAGGGGTAGAAGCGGGCGGCCTCGGCGGCGACCCCGGCGGCCGCCTGACCGGAGGAGACGGCGGTGAGCGCCTCCTGCCAGGTGGCGACCTTGGGGGCGTGCCGGATGGGACGGCCCGAGGGGGTGCGGTAAGGCGCGAGGGTCTCTTCCATGTACGCGGGGATCGACCGGCCCCCGACCAGAGCGCAGTCGCCGAGGTCCTCCAGGCCGACGGAATCGCGTCCGGCGTAGGGATGGTCGGCGCCGACCATCAGCAGCACCCGCGAGGTACGTATCACCGGGCCGACGGTCAGGTCGGGCTCGCGGACCGGCAGCCACAGCACCGCCACGTCGACCTCGCCCGAGCGGAGCAGGTCCAGCGGGGAGGGCGGCTGGATCTCGCGATGCTGTAGCCGTGCCGCCGGGTGGCGGGTCCGGAACAGGTCGAGGAGGTCGCCGATCATCAGGGTCATCGGGCCCATGGTGCCCAGGGTGAGGCTTCCCGTCGTGCCGTGGACGGCGTCCTTCGCGGCCTCGATGCCTTTCATGATCTGCCGGTACCCCGAGCCCAGTTCATCGCGCAGCTGCTCGCCGAGTGGGGTGAGACGGACCACGCGGGAGGTGCGGTCGAACAGGGGGGCGCCGATGCCGCGCTCTTGTTTCTTGATCGCCTGGCTGACGCGGGACGGGGTGATGTGGAGCCGCTCGGCGGTCCGGCCGAAGTGCAGTTCCTCGGTGAGGGTCAAGAAGATCTCGATATCCCGAAGTTCCATCCGTCCCCTCCGGATCGTGAATCTGTAGATTAACAATCTCTCGATCATGGCGTGCACCGTGAATCTATCGGTCAACGGTTCGTCCCGATACCGCGTTCTGGCAGGTCCTTGGCGCGGCGGAGGTGAAGCGCCGGACGCGGGCGGGCACACGGTGATCCGCGTTCCAAGCGCGGTCAGCCGGGCCGGGACCCCAGCGTCCGCACCTCGGAGAAGAGCAGCGGGGTGAGGACGACGAGGATCTGGAGCGTCCCCGCCGTCCAGAGGGTGGTGTGCAGGCCGACCTGGCCGGCCACGGGCGCCACCAGCGCGAGGCCCAGTGGCTGGCAGGCGATCGCGCCCGCCCATTCGTAGGCGCTGACGCGCGACAGCGCGGCCGCCGGGATGTGCTGCTGCAGGGCGGTCTCCCACAGCGTGTTGAAGACCATGAGGACCACGCCGCCGCAGAACGCCGCCACGGCGATGCCGATCACCGTGAGACCGGCGGCGAGGGCGAGGGTGGGGAAGGCGAACATCGCCATCATCGCCACGCCGGAGCGCAGCGGGAACCGCGGCCGTACGCACAGGGCGATCACGCCGCCGCCGAGGCAGCCGGCGCCGAACGTCGCCGAGATCAGCGCCCACGCCCCCGCCCCGCCGAACGACCGGGCGCTCATCGTCGGGCCGAGCACGGAGAACGCGCCGTAGAGCAGGTTGACGAGGGAGGCGGCGACGATGACGCTCCACACCCAGCGCCGGGACCGGAACTCCCGCCAGCCGTCGGCCAGGTCGCGGGTGAACCGTCGCGCCCGTTCGTGACCGGCCGGCCGCAGGCGGAGCCGGGACAGGCAGGCGGCGCTGACGGCGAAGGTCGCGGAGTCGGCGGCGATCGCCCATCCGGGACCGACGCCGACGACGAGGGCGCCGGCGACGGCGGGCCCGGTGAGCAGTGACGTCGAGAGGGCTAGGACGCGCAGGGCGTTGGCGGACTGCCGCTGTTCCGGCTTGGTCGTCGCCTGCACGATCCCGGGCACGGCCGGCCCGGACAGCGCGGCGGCGATCCCGTGCACCGTCTGGAAGACCAGCAGTTGCCAGATCCGGGCGGATCCGGTGATCAGAAGGGTCGCCGAGACGCCCTGGACGACGGCGCGGACGAGGTCGGTGCCGAGGATCAGCGCGTGCCGGGGCAGCCGGTCGGCGATGACCCCGCCGGCCAGCGTGAACAGGACCTGGGCCGCCGACCCGGCGGCGAGGACGACGCCGAGGTCGAAGGCGCGCCCGGTGAGGCCGAGGACGGCGAAGGCGAGCGCCGGCGCGACCATCCCGTCGCCCAGCATCGAGGTGCACTGGCCGAGGAAGAACCAGCGGAAGTCACGCTCCCGGAGAACGGACAGTCCGCGCGCCAGGACACAGGAGCCTTGAGCCTGCACCATTCAGCTCGTACGCCGCCTCAGAGGGGATTAACCACCTGAAGTTAGACATTCCGGACCGGTATGGTCAACCCCTCCCCGGGGATCAGGGTCGTTTACTTATTGAACGCGGAAATTCGGGTTGAACCAGCATGTGTTCATGCCTTGACCTCATTTGTCGGAAGAGGGACAGTGAGGCCGCAGCCTCCTGACTGCGCGCTCATGGCCCCCGCCCCGCTCTCGAAGAGAGGTCCCGATGAGTGCGTCCCCCGTCAGGCACGGCCGGCGCGTGCCCCGTGCCCTCCTTGCCCTGCTATCCGCCCTGGCCGTCGCCGGCGTCGCGGCGACGGCCGTCTCCCGGCCGGTGCACGCGTCCGCGCCCGGTGCCCCACCCGGCTGGACGACGGTTTTCACCGACGATTTCAACGGCCCCGCCGGCTCGGGCGTCGACACCTCGAACTGGCAGTACACCACCGGGACGAGCTATCCCGGCGGCCCCGCGAATTTCGGCACCGGGGAGGTGGAGACGATGACCTCTTCGACGTCCAACGTCTCCCTGGACGGCTCAGGGAATCTGCGGATCACGCCGCAGCGCGACGGCGCCGGCAACTGGACATCCGGCCGCATCGAGACCCGTCGCACGGACTTCCAGCCGCCCGCCGGCGGGAAGCTCCGGGTCGAGGCGCGGATCCAGATGCCGGACGTCACCAGTGCGGCGGCGCACGGCTACTGGCCCGCGTTCTGGATGCTGGGCGCCCCCTATCGCGGGAACTGGTGGAACTGGCCGGGAATCGGCGAGCTCGACATCATGGAGAACGTTCAAGGCATCAACAATGAGTGGGCCACGATGCACTGCGGCACCAGTCCCGGCGGTCCGTGCAATGAGACCACCGGGATCGGCGGCCAGCGGGCCTGCTCACCGACGGCCTGCCAGGCCGACTTCCACACGTACGCCCTCGAGTGGGACCGGAGCACGAGCCCCGAGCAGATGCGCTTCTACCTCGACGGCGTGAACTTCCACACCGTCCGCGCCGACCAGGTCGACGCCACCACCTGGGCCAACGCGACGAACCACGGATACTTCATCATCCTCAACGTCGCGATGGGCGGCGGCTTTCCGGCGGCGTACGGCGGCGGCCCGGACTCCGGCACCGTCCCCGGCCACCCGATGCTGGTCGACTATGTCGCGGCCTGGCAGACCGACGGCGGAGGCACCACCCCGCCCCCGTCGGGGAGCCACGACGCCTACGCCCCCATCCAGGCCGAGTCGTACGACCAGCAGTCCGGCCTGAACACCGAGACGACGACCGACAGCGGCGCCGGGCAGGACGTCGGCTCGATCGCCAACGGCGACTGGGCGCTGTACAAGGGCGTCGACTTCGGCTCCACCGCCGCCACGCAGTTCTACGCGCGGGTCGCCAGCGGCGCCGCCGACGGGGTGAGCGGTCTGGTCGAGGTGCGCCTCGACAGCCGATCGAACGCACCGATCGGAAGCTTCGCCATCGCGAACACCGGCGGCTGGCAGAGCTGGCGCACGGTCCCAGCCAACATCGCCGGGGTCACCGGCGTGCACGACGTGTACCTGACTTTCACCAGCGGCCAGCCCGCCGACTTCGTCAACGTCAACTGGTTCGACTTCGGCCACTGAGACGTGCGGGCGCGGGGCGCGAGACTCGGATCCCGCCCCGCCCGCTCCGCGCCCGCGCTCATCCGAGTCACCGAGAGCCCGCGCGGAATGGGCGCCGTATCAGGGAGGCGGCCCGGGCTTGGCCGTCGACCGGCGACAGCGCCGCGAGGGCGCCGCGAGGGCGCCGCGAGGGCGCCGCGAGGGCGCCGCGAGGGCGCCGCGAGGGCGCCGCGAGGGCGCCGCGAGCCCGGCGGCCCAGTCCGCGCGGGCTCTAAGAGGTGAGGGCCTGCCGCCGTCGCCGTACGGCCGGGCCGAGCGCGAGGGCGCCGGCGGCGGCCGTCCCGCACAGGAGCGCGCAGACGAGCCACGGCGACCAGGAGGCCACGCCGAGCAGCCAGCCGCCCGCCGGCGGGCCGAGCAACGACGCGAGCGAGAACGCCGTGCCGTACAGCCCGCTGTACCGGCCGCGCAGGTGCGGCGGCGCGAGGTCCGCGATGATCGCGCTGGACACCGACGCGAACAGCACCTCGCCCAGCGTCCACACCAGGACCACCGCCGCGAAGGCCCACGCCGACGAGGCGAACGCGGTCAGCCCGAACCCGGCGCCCACCACGGCCACGCCCCCGGCCAGGACCCGGCTGTGGTCGCGGCGGCCGAGCCAGGCGCCGATCAGCGGCTGCACGATGACGATCCCGATGCCGTTGACGGCCATCGCGAAGCCGTACGCCGACGGGGGCAGGCCCGCGTGCCGCATCGCGAGCGGCAGCGTCGAGTACGCCTGCAGGTAGACGAACCCGTAGCACAGCACGACCAGCACCGAGCCGACCGCGACGCGGTCCCGCAGCACGTCGGCGAAGCCGCCGGGTTCGCGTTCCGCCCGTCGGGCCCGGGTCTCGGGCACCGCCCGCCAGACCAGGACGCCGCACACCACGGAGGTGGCCGCGTCCACCCAGAACAGCCAGGTGAACCCCGCGCGCGCCAGCGTCCCGCCGAGGACCATCGCCACCGCGAAGCCGAGGTTGATCGCCCAGAACAGCAGCCCGAACGCGCGGGTCCGCTCGGCGGGGCCGATCAGGTCGGCCAGCAGCGCCTGCGAGGCGGGACGGTACACGTCGATGGTCAGGCCGAGCACGAACACCAGCGCGATCAGCACCGGCGTCGTGGTGGCGTACCCGAGCGCGAGCATCGCCGCCGCGGTCGCCAGCATCCCGCCGGTCAGGGTGGCTCGCCGACCGACCCGGTCGGCGAGCACCCCGCCGACGACCTGCGACACGATCGAGCCGAGACCGAACAGCGCGAGCACGAGCCCGGTCGCGGCGACCGACAGGCCGCGCACCCCCGTGAGGTAGAAGGCGAGGAACGGCTCGACCATCGTGCCGAGCCGGTTCACGAAGCTGCCGGTCCACAGCACCCAGAAGGCGCGCGGCAGGCCGCCCACACGCGTGTACAGGAAGGCGGGGAGGCGGGTGGGCGGGGGAACGGGGATCTCCTCGACGGGGGTCATGGGGGAATGGTCGACAACCCGGGGCCTCGCGTGAAAATCTTTTAGCGGTGCCTAAATGATCGAGTTTCTCTTCACCCCGGACGACGTCGCGCGCGTCCGGTTCGCGTTCTCTCCGCTCTGGGAGCTCGCGCACAGCCTGCGCGTGCTGGCCGATCCCTCGCGGCGCGCGCTGCACATGCCGTGGGTGCGCGCGGTACGGCCCCGGCTGCGCCGGCTCGACCTGACGCCGCTGCACGCGCTCGTCCCCGCCGACGGGTACATCCCCGACTTCCTCACGCCGCCGCCGGAGTCCCCGGTGCCCGACTTCGCCACGGAGCTCGCCCTGGTCCGGGCCACGCCCGCCCACTCGGTCGTCGAGGAGATCCGGCACGTCGGGCTGCGCAGCAAGGGCACCGCCCCGCTCGACGAGCGGCGCCAGGCGATGATCGAGGAGCCCGAGCGTACGCTCGCGCACGTCACGGACCTGCTCGGCGCCTACTGGGAGGCGGCGCTCGAGGAGTATTGGCCGAGGATCCAGTCGCTGCTGGAGACCGACGTGCTTCGGCGGTCCCGGGCCCTCACCGAGCGAGGGGCCGAGGGGCTCTTCGCCGGGCTCCACGAGGCGGTCCGCTGGCACGGCGACCGGCTCGCCGTGCAGCGCACGTGGCAATACCGGGGTGCGCTGGCCGGGCACGGGCTGATCCTGGTGCCGAGCGTGTTCGTCTGGCCTTCGGTCTCGGTGATGACCCCGCCGTACCGGCCGATGCTGAGTTATCCGGTGAACGGCGTCGCGACACTGTGGGAGACGGCTCCGGCGGCGCCCCCGGACGCCCTCGCCGCGTTGATCGGCCGGCGCCGGGCGGGACTGCTCCTCGCGCTCGCGGGCCCGGCGTCGACGACGGAGCTCGCCCGGCGGCTCGCGGTGACGCCGGGGGCGATCAGCCAGCACCTCGGCGTTCTGCGCGCCTGCGGCCTGGTGACGGGCCGCCGGGTCGGCCGGCGCGTGCTGTACGCGCGCACGGCCTCGGGTGACGCGCTCGCGGAGGCGGGCGGCGCGATCGACATGGACGTGACCGAGCGCGACTGATTGACTCTGCTGCGTGAGCGGGACGGATGGAACGTCGCGACCCTCTCGGAGGCACCGTGCACCTGATCACTCTCTCCCGGGCGTCCGCCCTGCCCGCGACGGCGGCGGCCTGCCTGCTGGCCGCCTGCGCGCCGGCCGGCCAGACCCTGCGGGGCGTCCACCTGGTGGCCCGGAGCACGCTGACCACCTGCACCCACCTGCCGTACGCCCCGTTCCAGTTCCAGCGGGACAAGGCGACCGTCGGCTTCGACGTCGACCTGATCGACATGGTCGCCCGGCGGCTGGGCGTCCGGCAGAAGATCGTCGACACCCGGTTCACCGCGATCACCTCCGGCCAGGTGTTCGCGGTCGCCGCCTGCGACGTGGCGGCCGCCGGGATGACCATCGACCCGCGGCGGGCGGCGGTCGTCGACTTCTCCCGGCCGTACTTCGACTCCGGGCAGGTGCTGATGGCCCGCCGCGGCGAGCGCGTCACGCCCGGCGCCTTCGGTCCGAGTGGGCTGCGGGTGGGCGTGGTCGCCGGCACGACCGGGCAGGCGTACGCACGCGGCCAGGGATGGCAGCCGAAGGCGTACGAGAACGCCACGACCGAGCTCGACGCGCTGCGCACCGGCCAGATCGACGTGCTCGTCCAGGACGACCCGGTCGTGCGCTACTGGCTCACCGACGAGGCCAACGCCGACTTCGTCCTCGTCCCCGGGCTGCGCACCCACGAGCAGTACGGCTTCGCCGTGCGCAAGGGGCACAACCCAGCCCTCGTCCGACTGATCGACCAGGTCATCACGCAGATCCGGCGAGACGGCACCTACCGGCGGACGTACGAGCGCTGGATGGGCCCGATGCCACCCGACGCGGCAGGCTGACGCGGCCGGACCCTGAGTTCTGATGCGGCCGGACCCGCAGGTCGACGCCGCCCGGCACCGCCGGGGTGCTGGGCTGCCCGGGTGAGCCGACCGGAATCGGTCAGACCATCGCCCTCGCTCGGCGGCGAATGATCGACTTAATGATCGACTCAGACGCCGTCGACGGGGGAGTCCGCATGCGTAAGGTCGTCGTGCTCGTGGCCGGGGTGATCGTGCTGGTGGCGGCGGCCGCGTTCTCCTGCGCCGCGTTACGGCGGCCGAGCGGGCCGGCGACGCCGGAGCAGGCCGCGAGTGCCTACTTCCGCGCCTGGGGGAACGGCGACTTCGCCGCGATGCGGCGGCTGGTCGACGACCCGCCCGGGGACTTCGCCGACCGGCACCGGGACCTGTCGCGGTCGCTGCATGTGGACTCGGTGGAGTTCACCCCGGGCCGGCCGGTGCGGCACGGGGACGAGGCGTCCGTCGACTACGCCGTCACCCGCGAACTGGGCGACGTCGGAGACTGGAGCTTCCACGCGACCCTTCGGCTCGCCCGGCGGAACGGCGCCTGGCGGGTGGTGTGGTCGCCCGCCACCCTGCATCCCGCCCTGGCCGACGGCGGCCAGTGGTTCCTGACGCGGATCGAGTCCGCGTCGGCCGCCCCGGTCGCCGTGGACGGCCGACCGCTTCCCGGCGACAGCAGCGTGCAGCCGTACCTCGCCGGTCTCGGCGACGGCTCCGAGGAAGGCAGTCCCGGGTGGGCGGTGCAGATCCGGAATCCCGGGCAGGTGGCCGTGCGGCTCAAGACCTTCGGCGGGAAGGACGCCCATCCCCTCCGCACGACCATCGACCGGCGCGCGCAGGCCGCCGCCGACGCGGCCGTCGGGTCGGCGTCGGCCGCGCTGGTCGCGATCCGTCCATCGACGGGCGAGATCCTGGCGGTCGCCGACCGGCTGCCGGAGGCCAAAGGCGCGTTCCTGGGCCTGTATCCGCCGGGGTCGACCTTCAAGGTGGTGACGGCGGCGGCCCTCCTAAACGGCGGCATGACCCCCTCCAGCCCGGTGGACTGCCCGGCGGTCACGGTGGCGGGGCAGCGCACCATCCACAACCACGGCGATCTCGCCCTGGGGCGCGTGCCGCTCGCCGACGCGTTCGCGGAATCCTGCAACACGACCTTCGCGACGCTCGGGGTGAGCGCCGGTGCCGGGCGGCTCGGCGCGAGCGCCGCCGCCTTCGGGTTCGGCGCCCACTTCGCCCCGGGGACGGACGCGTACGCCGGTGACTTCCCCGCCCCCGACGGCGACAACGCCCTGGCCGAGGCGTCCATCGGCCAGGGGAAGGTCCAGGCGAGCCCGCTCGCGATGGCCGTCGCCGCCGCGGCCGTGGCCGACGGCTCGTACCGCTCTCCGCGCCTGGTGCCAGAGCGCCTCGCGGCGAAGGGGACGGTCCGGCCGCTGCCGTCGGCGGCGGTGGCGGGCCTGCGGTCGATGATGCGCGCGGTCGTCACGCGGGGGACCGCGGCGCACGCCGGGCTTCCGGTAGGCACGGCGGGCAAGACCGGGACCGCCGAATATGATGCCCAGGGCCGTACCCACGCGTGGTTCATCGGCTACCGGGGTGATCTGGCCTTCGCGGTGTTCGTCCTGCATGGCGGCGACGGCGGGCAGGCGGCCGCGCCGGTGGCGGCCCGCTTCCTGACTGTGATCAAGTCGTGACCCACTGGAGTATTCGCAGGTGGTGACTGATATGACATAGTCGGACAGTTGTTTTCATGGCTTATGGAGGAATTGTGGCTATTCGTCGCCGGCTTGCCGCCGCCACCGCAGGGCTCTGTGCGGCCGCTCTCGCCCTGACCGCCTGTAGCAGCGGGGGAGACGGGGCGACGGTGCAGGGCGCCAAGCTGGTGAAGAAGGGCAAGCTCACCACCTGCACCCACCTGCCGTACCCGCCGTTCCAGTCGGCCCAGGGCGGCAAGGTCGTCGGCTTCGACGTGGACATGATCGACCTGGTCGCCAAGAAGCTCGGCGTGACCCAGCAGGTCGTCGACACGCCGTTCGAGACCATCAAGGGCGGGGCGGCGCTGAACGCCGGGAAGTGCGACGTCGCCGCCGCCGGTATGACGATCAAGCCGGAGCGGGCGCGGTTCATCGACTTCACCAAGCCGTACTTCAACGCGACCCAGGCCCTCATGACCAAGAAGGGCCTGAGCTTCACGTCGCTGGACGAGGTGAAGGCCCAGAAGCTGAAGGTCGGCTCCCAGGCGAGCACCACGGGTGAGGACTTCGTTCACTCCAAGGGCATCGACTCGAAGTCCTTCAAGGACTCCGCGAGTCTGCTCAACGGGCTGCGCAGCGGCCAGGTCGACGTGATCATCGAGGACTACCCGGTCGTGCAGGGCTGGCTGAAGGACCCGGCGAACGTCAAGTACGCCGTGGCCGCCAGCCTCAACACCGGTGAGCAGTACGGCTTCGCCGTCCGCAAGGGCAAGAACCCCAAGCTGCTCGCGCTGATCAACCAGGCGATCGACGACGCGCGGCAGAACGGCGAGTACAAGAAGATCTACGAAAAGTGGATCGGCCCGATGCCGGCGAACGCCTGAGCGCGCCGCTGAACGATCCGAAAGGCCGCAGATGACTCAACACGCGGAGGCGGCGCCGCGGCTGACCCGGAGGCAGCGCCGCCGGTTCATCCTGGGCGGCGAGTACGGCATCTTCGTCATCGCTATCGTGCTGGCCGCGACCCTGGCGGACTGGGGTTCGCTGAAGACCAACTTCGCCGAGTGGCGCGTCGCCAAGACGATGTTCCCCGACGTCATCACGGTCGCGCTGCGCAACACCCTGCTGTTCACGGTCAGCGGGTTCGTGCTCGGCCTGGTGACCGGCCTGGTGCTGGCGCTGATGCGGCTGTCGTCGGTTCCGCCGTACCGCTGGTTCGCCATCGCCTACATCGAGGTGTTCCGCGGGCTGCCCGCGCTGCTCATCTTCATCTTCGTGGGCACAGGCGTCCCGCTCGCCTTCCCGGGGGTCAACATCCCCGGCGGCGTGTACGGCCAGGCCGCCCTCGCCCTGGGAGTGGTCTCGGCGGCGTACATGGCCGAGACGATCCGGGCCGGCATCGAGGCCGTGCCGCGCGGCCAGATGGAGGCGGCGCGCACGCTCGGCATGTCGCACGGGCGGGCCATGCGCTCGATCGTCATTCCGCAGGCGCTGCGGATCGTGATCCCGCCGCTCACCAACGAACTGGTCCTGCTGTTCAAGGACTCTTCCCTGGCGCTGTATCTGGGCGTCACGCTGCAGCAGCGGGAGCTGTCCAAGCTCGCCCAGGACGTGACCGGCCAGCAGGGCAACACCACGCCGATCATCGTCGCCGCCCTCTGCTACCTGATCATCACGATTCCGCTCGGCCACCTGGCCCGGCGGCTGGAGGCCCGGCAGAAGAGGGGGCAGCGGTGACCATCGTGAACGACGGCGCTGCGGTCCAGGTCGTCGAGCTGTACAAGGCGTTCGGCGACCTGGAGGTGCTGCGCGGCATCGACTTCGAGGTCCGGCGCGGCGAGGTCGTGTGCATCATCGGGCCGTCCGGCTCCGGCAAGTCCACGCTGCTGCGCTGCGTGAACCTCCTGGAGGAGCCCACCGCCGGAGAGGTGTACGTCGGGGGCGTGCAGCTGACCGACCCGGACGTCGACATCGACGCGTCGCGCCGCCGCATCGGCATGGTGTTCCAGCAGTTCAACCTGTTCCCGCACCTGTCCGTGCTCGGCAACGTCACCATCGCCCAGCGCAAGGTGCTGCGGCGCTCAGCGGAGGAGGCCGACCGGGTCGCGCGGGACAACCTCGCCCGCGTGGGCCTGGCCGACAAGGTGGACGCCTACCCGGCGCAGCTGTCCGGCGGCCAGCAGCAGCGCGTGGCGATCGCCCGCGCGCTGGCCATGGGCCCGGAGGTCATGCTGTTCGACGAGCCCACCTCCGCCCTCGACCCCGAGCTCGTCGGTGACGTGCTCGCCGTCATGCGCAAGCTCGCCCTCGAAGGGATGACCATGCTGGTCGTCACCCACGAGATGAGCTTCGCCCGCGAGGTCGCCGACCGGGTCGTGTTCATGGACGGCGGCGTCATCGTCGAGGAGGGGCCGCCGTCGAAGGTCGTCGGCGACCCGGAGCACGCGCGGACCCGCCGGTTCCTGTCACGCGTCCTCGACCCGGCCGCCGCCGACGTCGAGGACTGAGAGGCCTGTCACCGGGTGAGTCGCTCAGGCGAACGGCTCACCCGGTCCGGTGAGCACCTCAGGCGCGCGTCACCGGGGCAGTGGTCGGGTGCCCTCGATCCGTACCGCCTGCAGAGCGTCGGGCCGGAGGCCCAGCAACGTCAGGATGCTCGGTGCGATCTGTGTCGTCCGTACGTGCCGGCCGATCGTCGTGTGCCGGAAGCCCGGACCCGCGGCGACCAGGGCGACGTGGGTGTCGTCCGCGCTGAAGCCGCCGTGCTCGGCGATCTTCTTGCCCGGCTTGGTGTAGATCACGCCGGGCTTGGTGATCACGACCAGGTCCGGCACCCGGGGGTCACGGCGCGGGTCGCCGAACCGCCTGACGATGTCCTCGCCGGCCAGCACTCTGGCGATCCCGGCATCGGCCGCGTGCTCGCGCAGCGCGGCCGCCGCCGCGGCCGTCTTCGACTGGTCGGTCAGCCAGATCAGCCCGACGTCGTCCTGCGTCGCCTGGGCGACGAGCCCCGGCTTGACCGCGTTGACGATGCCCGGCACGACGTCCGTGCCGATGATCTTGAGCTTGCTCTTGTCGATCGGCGACTGGCCGTGCTTGGCGGTCACGATGACGTCGGTCGAGCCGAGCAGGTTCCTGCGTCCGAGCTCGGCGACGATGCGGCCGATCGAGGCGTCGGTGTGGTCGAGGGCCGCGGCCAGCTCGGGGCCGGGCGCGCCGCCGGTCTGGTAGCCGCCGGCCGGATCCTTCTGGGCCACGCTCACGGCCTGGAAGTTCATGCCGAAGACCGCGGGCACGTCGGCGCGGTGGGTGCCGGTGTGGTCGTAGCCGTCCACCTCGTGCAGGATCCCGGCCACCTTCAGGTCGTCATTGCCCGCGGTGCCGGACGCCGGCACCGACGCGATCTCGGGCGTGTACAGGTCGTCGACGCCCTTGCCGGACGGCCCGTTGACGATGTCGTAGGCGAGGTGCTTGTCGCTCCACGCGGTGCGGAGACCGGCCTTCTTGACCACCTCGAAGACGGTGTCGACCCGCAGGTACGCGTGCGGGGCGACCGGCGCGCAGTTTTTCGCCGGGTCGCGGGGGAACTTGGCGGGGTCGAGCCCGCCTCCGCCGTCGACCTTGGTCGAATCGCGATCGACGGACTCGTCATAGACGACCTCGGTGCCCTTGCTCGTGCAGGCCGATCCGGGGGCGGACAGCGACCGGTCGTAGCTGTCGTCGTAGTAGACGCCGGTGCTGCGCGGGGTGCCGCCGGTCACCATCGACAACAGTCCGGGGAAGGAGTCCGACGGGGTCGTCGTCCTGGCGTGCGGGTACGACGTCCCGCGCCGCAGCAGCCCGGCGAGGGCGGACTTCGGATGCGCGGCGGCGTAACGGACGAGGTCCGACTCGTGCAGGCCGTCGACGCTCAGCAGCAGAACGTGCCGTGTGGTCGGGCCGGCCTGCGCGGTCGTCGGCGCGACGAGTGCCGCGGCGGCGAGTCCGGCGGCCGTGCCGGCGATGAGACGTTTTCGCATGGAGGCTCCCTCGGTGCGGGCCGGAGATCGGCAACGCCTACGTGTACCGACCGGGGACGGACATCCGGCGTGCGGCACGGGTCCGGCGGTTGAACGCGGTCCGGAACAAAGGCGTACGGCCGGTCAAGAAACGGCAAATCGGGGACGGGGGAGACATCCTCCGAGGCAGGAGGTCTGGACGCTCCTCCTCACGGCCGGTCAGGCCCCGGAACGTTGTAACGTGACCGAAACATGGACGCGGCACACTGATACGAGGTCAGAGTTGTCGCCGCAGGTTGCATAAGGGGATCTAGTTTTGGACCGTCAGCAGGAGTTCGTGCTCCGCACGCTTGAGGAGCGCGACATCCGCTTCATCCGGCTGTGGTTCACCGACGTGCTCGGATTCCTCAAGTCCGTCGCGGTCGCGCCCGCCGAGCTGGAGCAGGCATTCGCCGAGGGCATCGGTTTCGACGGATCGGCCATCGAGGGGTTCGCCCGCGTCTATGAGGCCGACATGCTCGCCAAGCCGGACCCCTCTACGTTCCAGGTGCTGCCGTGGCGCGCGGAGTCGCCGGGCACGGCCCGGATGTTCTGCGACATCCTCATGCCGGACGGCTCGCCGAGCTTCGCCGACCCGCGCTATGTCCTCAAGCGCACCCTCGGCCGCGCCGCCGACCTCGGGTTCACCTTCTACACGCACCCCGAGCTGGAGTTCTACCTCCTGGGCGACCGCCCCGACGACGGCAGCGAGCCGTCGACCGTCGACTCGGGCGGCTACTTCGACCACACGCCGCACCGGGCCGCGCACGACTTCCGGCGCAACGCGATCATGATGCTGGAGTCGATGGGCATCTCCGTCGAGTTCAGCCACCACGAGGGCGGTCCCGGCCAGCAGGAGATCGACCTGCGCTACGCCGACGCGCTCACCACGGCCGACAACATCATGACGTTCCGCCTGGTGATGAAGGAGGTCGCGCTCGAGCAAGGCGTGCACGCCTCCTTCATGCCCAAGCCGTTCACCGACCAGCCCGGCTCCGGCATGCACACGCACATGTCGCTGTTCGAGGGCGACCGCAACGCCTTCTACGAGCCCGGCGCGGAGTTCCAGCTCTCCAAGATCGGGCGGGCGTTCATCGCCGGGCTGCTCCGGCACGCGGCCGAGATCACCGCGGTCACCAACCAGTGGGTCAACTCCTACAAGCGTCTGTGGGGCGGCGTCGGCGCGTCCGCCGGAGCCGGCGGTGAGGCGCCGCCGTACATCTGCTGGGGCCACAACAACCGCTCGGCGCTGGTCCGTGTCCCGATGTACAAGCCGCAGAAGGGCCACGCGACGCGCATCGAGTTCCGCGCGCCCGACACCGCCTGCAACCCCTACCTCGCCTTCGCCGCGATCCTGGGCGCGGGCCTGAAGGGCATCGAGCAGGGCTACGAGCTGCCGCCGGGCGCCGAGGACGACGTGTGGGCGCTGACCGCGGCCGAGCGCCGCGCGATGGGCATCGAGCCGCTGCCGCAGAGCCTCGACGAGGCCATCGCGGCGATGGAGCGCAGCGAGCTGCTCGCCGAGGTCCTCGGCGAGCACGTCTTCGACTTCTTCCTCCGCAACAAGCGCGCGGAGTGGGAGGACTACCGCCGCCAGGTCACGCCGTACGAGCGCCGCCGCTACCTCTCGGTGCTGTAAGGCCGAGCGGGTCAGCCTTCGCCCGACCCGGAGACCAGTTCCAGCGCGACGGCGACCCCGGTGGCCCGCCGCTCCTCGTCCGTGATGTCGTTTTCCTCGAAGGCGAAGTGCGCGACGTTCAGCGTGAAGGGCGCCATGGCCGACTTGAGCTGGTCGGTCAGCGGGGCCTTCGGGTCGATGAGCAGCTCCCGCAGGCCCTTCATCCGGGACTTGAGCTTCTCGCCGACGGCGAGGTCGCGCATGGTGCCCTGGTTCTCGTGCGCGAAGCGCATGATCCCAGGCCCGCTGCCGTACAGATGGTCGGCGTATCGGCGGACCAGCTCCTGCCGCATCTCCCGGGTCGCCGGCTGTTCCCGGCCCCAGGCGATGAGCTCGTCGAGCCTGCCCAGGTGATCGTCGAACAGGCTGACGATGATGTCTTCCTTGGTCTTGAAGTGGTAGTACAGCGCCGCCTTGGTCACGTTGAGCCGCTCGGCGATCTCCCGTAGCGACGTCTTCTCGTAACCCTGTTCAGCGAACAGCTCGAGCGCGACCGCCTGGATCCTCGCCCGGGTGTCGCCGCGGTGTTCGCCCATGATCAATCTCCACTCAAACTAACTTGACGACCGGCTAGTTTTTAGCTTACCGTACGGCAAGTAAGTTTCACTAGCCGGTCGGCAAGTAAGAACCAAGGCCATCAGAGAAGAGGCTACCCATGTCGGGGACGACGACTGCGGACTCAGCGCCACCGGGCGCGGCGGAGTCGAGAAGCACGCGATCGATCTACATCGCGATCATCGGCCTGATGCTCGGCATGTTCCTCGCGATGCTCGACAACCTGATCGTCGGCACCGCGCTGCCGACGATCGTCGGTGATCTGGGCGGCCTCAGCCATCTGGCCTGGGTCGTCACCGCTTACACCCTCGCCACGGCGGCCGCGACGCCGATCTGGGGGAAGCTCGGCGACCTGTACGGCCGCAAGGGCATGTTCATGGCGTCCATCGTCATCTTCCTCGCGGGATCGATGCTGTCCGGGCTGTCGCAGAGCATGAACCAGCTCATCGGGTTCCGGGCGCTGCAGGGCCTGGGCGCCGGCGGCCTGATGGTCGGCGCGTTCGCGATCATCGGTGACCTGGTTCCGCCCCGCGAGCGCGGCCGCTTCCAGGCGATCATCGGCGGAATGATGCCGATCGCGTTCGTCGGCGGCCCGCTGATCGGCGGGTTCCTCACCGACCACCTCAGCTGGCGCTGGACCTTCTACGTCAACGTGCCGATCGGCGCGGTCGCCCTGCTCGTCACCGGCCTGGGCATGCGCCTGCACACGCCGCACATCAAGGCGAAGATCGACTTCATCGGCGCGTTCCTGCTGACGGTCGGCGTCGTCGCCCTCACCCTCGTCGCGAGCTGGGGCGGCACCCAGTACGACTGGGGGTCCGCGCAGATCATCGGCCTGGCGGTCACATCGGTCGTCGCCCTGGTCCTGTTCGTCTTCGCCGAGGCACGCGCCGCCGAGCCGATCCTGCCGCCGCGCCTGTTCCGCAACCGCAACTTCACGGTCGCGCAGATCCTCAGCTTCTTCGTGGGCGCGGCGATGTTCGGCGCGGTCAACTTCCTCCCGTACTACATGCAGGACGTCCAGGGCGCCTCGGCGACGACGAGCGGCCTGCTGCTCCTGCCGCTGATGTTCGGCATGCTCGTCGTCATGCTGACCACCGGCCAGCTCATCGCCCGCAACGGCCGCTACAAGCTGTACCCGATCATAGGCGGCGCGATCATGACCGTGGGCATGCTCGTCCTGCTCATGCTCAAGGTGGACACCAGCACGGCGATGAGCTCCGCGCTGACGCTCGGCGTCGGTCTCGGCATGGGCTTCATCATGCAGAACACCACGCTCATCACCCAGAACAGCGCCGAGCTGCGGGACATGGGCGCGGCGAGCGGCTCGGTCACCCTGTTCCGTACGGTCGGGGGCTCGCTCGGCGTGGCCCTGTTCGGGTCGATCTACACCAACCGCCTCGAGCACACCGTCGGTGACCGGCTCGGCGCCGAGGCCGCCCACAAGATCTCCTCTGGCGGCGCCCACCTGACGCCGGCGATGCTGCACACGCTGCCCGCGCCGGTACGGGAGGCGTTCGAGGCCGGTGTCACCAGCGGCCTGCACGGGACGGTCATCGGCGGAGCGGTCGTCGCCTTCGCCGCGTTCATCGTCGCCTGGTTCGTCCGCGAGGTGCCGCTGCGCGGCTCCGCGCCCAAGGGCTCGAAGGAGCAGGCCGCCGAGACCATCGCCGAACCGGCGATCTGATCTCGTCCACGACAAAAGGGGGTTCCCGCCGGGAGCCCCCTTTCGCTACTTCGGGACCCCGTCAGCGGGGGAGCGTGCCGAAACGCGATTTGGCGCCGAGGCCGAAGACGCTCGCCTTGATCAGCTTCGTTCCGGTGCCGGTGCCGGTGCCGGTGCCGGGCGTCACGGCCGGGGCCGGGGACGCACTGCCTGCGGAAAATGATTACCTTTCTTCTTGACTGCTGCCCCTCCTGAAGGAGGGGGATCCCGTCGGCCTTGTGGCCGATCCGGCTAGGCCGGGCGCCTCGCGGCGTGGGTTTCCTGTTTCAGCGCCGGCTGCGGAAGGGAGGGCCCTTGCCGTCTGACACCAGCTCCACAGGCATCACCAGGGTCACCCCTGGCTACGGCTCGACCAGCCGCAAGGATGTTCTTGGCCGCGTTGATGTCCCGGTCGTGCCGGGTACGGCAGCCCGGACACGTCCAGCGCCGGGTGGAAAGACTCAGCTCCGCGAGCAGGTGTCCGCAAGCCGAGCAGGTCTTGGTGGAGGGGTACCAGCGGTCGATGACCACGAGGGTGCGCCCGGCGCGTTCGGCCTTGTACTCCAGTTGCCTGCGGAACTCACCCCAGCCCGCGTCGCTGATGACGCGCGCCAGCGCATGGTTCTTGACCATGTTGGTGACCGCGAGGTCTTCGATCACGATGGTGTCCGCCCTGCGGACAAGGCTGGTACTAACGCGGTGCAGGAAGTCGGCGCGGGCGTTACGGACCTTGCGGTGGGCGCGGGCGACCTTCGCCTTGGCCTTACGCCGGTTCATGCTCCCGCGCTCGCAGCGGGCCATCCGCCGCTGATAGCGGGCGAGATTGCGGGCCTTACGCTCCAGATGCCGGGGATTGGCGATGCGCTCCCCGTCCGAGGTGACCGCGAAGTCCTTCACCCCGAGATCGACGCCGATGGCGTGCTCGGCCTGGTCTATGGGGTCGGGCGCATCGGTGTCGATGGCGAACGTCACGTACCAGCGGCCATCCGCCTCACGCGAGATGACGACCATGGTGGGGTTGAGCGTGGACGCCTCAACTTCGTCGAAGGACCACACGAACCTCAGCGGCGTGGTGGTCTTGGCCATGTACAGCTCGCCGTTCTTCATGCGGAACGCCGAGCGTGTGTAATGCGCGGACTGCCGGGAGTTGCGGTTCTTAAAACGCGGATACTTGGCGCGGCCGGCGAAGAAGTTCGCGAACGCCGCGTGCTGATGCCGCAGCGTCTGCTGCAACGGAACCGAGGACACCTCGGACAAGAACGCCAGATCCTCGGTCTTCTTCCACCCGGTCAACGCCGCATCGGTCTGCCTGTAAGAGGTCTTCTCGCCCCGCTCGTGATACGCCGCGTGGCGTTCGGCGAGGGTCATGTTCCACACCAGGCGCACACACCCGAACGTGCGGCTGAACACCGCCGCTTGCTCGGGGTCCGGGTAGGCCCGGCACTTGTACGCCGTCCGCATGACCGACACCTTACAACTGTCACGCGGATATGTAAGTCGAATGGCCGAATGTCGGCGGACTTCGTTCTTGGAACGTCACGGCTACGCCGGGCCGTTCCTGGCGGAGCCCTAATTTCTCCTCGGCCTGAAGGCCGAGGCATCCTTCGGAGAACTTGGTGAGCGAACGCCGTACGGAGACCACCACCGCCCGGCTGGCCCGGCTCGGGATCACCGACGTCGCCGAGGCCGAGCGCCGCCTGACGGGCCACGGGCTCGGCGACGGCCTCCTCGACGCCCTCGGTGCCGCCGCCGACCCGGACCTGGCCCTCGCAGGCCTGCTCCGGCTGCTGGAACGCACCGACATCCGGGACGAGCTGACCGCCGACCCGGACGCCCTCGGCCGGCTGATCGCCGTTCTCGGCGTCAGCGCCGCGCTCGCCGACCACCTCGTGCGGCATCCCGGCCACTGGCGGGTCCTCACCGGCCCGGCGGCGCTCCAGCGCCCGACCGCCGACGAACTGCGGACCGCGCTGCTGGACGCCATCGGCGCCGATCCGGCCGACCCCGCGCCACGCGCCGCAGGGCCGGACGCGATGATCGCGCTCCGGGCCGCGTACCGGCGGGCACTGCTGCACCTGGCGGGCCGCGACCTGACCGGCGCCGCGGACGTCGAGGAGGTCGCCGCCGAACTCGCCGACCTCGCGGCCGCCGCACTCGAGGCCGGCCTGGCCATCGCCCGCGCTGAGCTCGGCGAGCAGGCCGACACCTGCCGGCTCGCCGTGATCGGCATGGGCAAGTGCGGCGGGCGCGAGCTGAACTACGTCAGCGACGTCGACGTCATCTTCGTCGCCGAGCCCGCGCCCGGTCAGGACGAGACGGCCGCGCTGCGCGCCGCGACACGGCTGGCCTCCGGGATGATCCGGGCCTGCTCGGCGAGCACCGCCGAGGGCGCGCTGTGGGAGGTCGACGCCGCGCTGCGCCCGGAGGGCAAGGCGGGACCGCTCGTACGGACGCTCGCCAGCCACCGCGCCTACTACGAACGCTGGGCCAAGACCTGGGAGTTCCAGGCGCTGCTGAAGGCCCGGCCGGTCGCGGGGGACCGGGAGCTGGGCGAGGAATACGCCGCGACCCTCGCCCCGCTCGTCTGGCGGGCCGCCGAACGGGAGAACTTCGTCGAGGACGTCCAGGCGATGCGCCGCCGGGTCGAGGAGCACATCGACCCGGACAAGGCAGGACGCCAGCTCAAGCTCGGCCCCGGCGGGCTGCGGGACGTGGAGTTCGCGGTCCAGTTGCTCCAGCTCGTGCACGGGCGTACGGACGAGGGACTGCGCGGGCCGAACACGCTGATCGCCCTCAAGAAGCTGTCCTGGGGCGGGTACGTCGGCCGGGCCGACGCCGCCGCGCTCGCGAACGCCTACCGGTTCCTGCGGCGCGTCGAGCACCTCATCCAGCTCCACCGGCTGCGGCGTACCCACCTGGTGCCCGAGGACCCGGCCGACCTGCGGCGCCTGGGCCGGGCGCTGGGCTTCCGCACCGACCCGGTGGGGGAGTTCACGGCCGAGTGGCGGCGGCACGCCCGCGAGGTCCGGCGCCTGCACGAGAAGCTCTTCTACCGGCCACTGCTGCTGGCCGTGGCCCGGCTGCCGGGCGACGAGGCGCGTCTGACCCGGCAGGCGGCCCGTACGCGGCTGGAGGCGCTCGGCTACGCCGACCCGGACGGCGCGCTGCGGCACCTGGAGTCCCTGACGTCCGGGGTCTCCCGGCGCGCGGCGATCCAGCGGACGCTGCTGCCCGTCATGCTGGGCTGGTTCGCCGACGGCCCGGACCCCGACGCCGGGCTGCTCGGCTTCCGGCAGGTCAGCGACGCGCTCGGCACCACCCCGTGGTACCTGCGGCTGCTGCGCGACGACGTCACCGTGGCCGAGCGGATGGCGCACGTGCTGTCCTCCAGCCGCTACGCCACCGACCTGCTGCTCCGCGCGCCCGAGGCCGTCACCCTGCTGGCCGGCGACGCCGAGCTGACGCCACGGTCGCAGGAGGCGCTGCGCACCGAGGCGCTGGCCGCGGTGGGCCGGCACATGGGCGCGGCCGCCACCCGCCTGCAACTCGATCCGGCGGCGGACGCGGTCACCGCGGTGCGCGGCATCCGCCGCCGCGAGCTGTTGCGCGTGGCGGTGGCGGACCTGCTCGGCCGCCTCGACGTCCGCGCGACCGGCGAGGCGCTGACCGCCATCGCGATGGTCACGCTCGAGGCGGCGCTGTCGGCCGCCATCGCCAAGATCGAGATGGAGCGGCGCTCGCCGCTGCCGACGCGGTTCGCGGTCGTCGCGATGGGCCGCCTCGGCGGGTACGAGCTCGGCTACGGCAGCGACGCGGACGTCATGTTCGTTCACGACCCGCTGCCCGGCGCCGAGCAGGAGGCGCCGGCCGCCGCGCACGCGGTCGCGGAGGAGCTGCGCAGGCTGCTCGCACTGCCCGCGCCGGACCCACCGCTGGTGATCGACCCGGGACTGCGGCCGGAGGGGCGGCAGGGCCCGCTCGTGCGCACCTTCGACTCCTACGCCTCCTACTACCGGCGCTGGTCCTCGCCCTGGGAGAGCCAGGCGCTGCTGCGCGCGGCCCCGGTCATCGGCGACGAGGAGCTCGGCGCGCGCTTCCGGGAGCTGATCGACCCGCTCCGGTGGCCGCAGGGCGGCATCGACGACCGCGCGCTGCGGGAGATCCGTCGGCTGAAGGCCCGCATGGAGGCCGAGCGGCTGCCCCGCGGCGTCGACCGCCGCCTGCACACCAAGCTGGGGCCCGGTGGCCTGTCCGACGTCGAATGGGTCGCGCAGCTGCTCCAGCTCCAGCACGCGCACGAGATCCCGCAGCTGCGCACTACGCGCACCCTCAAAGCGCTCGACGCGGCGGCGGCGGCCGGTCTGCTGGACCGCGAGGACGCCGTCCGGCTCTGCGACGCCTGGCGGCTGGCCACGCGCATCCGCAACGCCGTCATGCTCGTACGCGGGCGGGCCTCGGACACGCTGCCGACCGAGCACCACCGCGCGCGCTCCGCCGTGGCCGGCATCCTCGGCTACCCCGCCTCCGGCGACATGCTGGAGGACTACCGGCGCCACGCCCGCCACGCCCGGTCCGTCGTCGAGCGCGTCTTCTACGGGGACAGCGGAGGTTCATGAAGAGTTAACGCCCGGTCAATCCCAGGCCGCGCGGAGCCTGTCATGCGGGAGAATCCGGCGCGTGATCGTTAACCGGGCCGTCGCCGTACTCGCCGTTCTCGCGCTGCTGACCGGATGCGGCGGGGGAGGCGGGAAGGCGCCGACCCGCCACCGGGCCGCCACGACCGCGCCCACGCCCGCCGTCGCGGAGAACGCCCGGCCGGGCACCAAGGACTGGAAGGTCGGCAAGGCCGGCGCCGAACACGCCATCGAGGGCTTCGCGGACCGCGTGAGCGTGCTTCCGGGCGAGTCCTTCCGGCTGTTCGTGTCGACGACCGCCAAGGGCTACACCGTCAGCGCCTTCCGCATGGGCTGGTACGCCGGCGCCCAGGCGCGGAAGGTGTGGGCCTCGCCGCACCAGGCCGGGCAGAAGCAGGCGGGCGCGAAGACGGCCGGCGGCACCCACACCGTCACCGCGCCGTGGCAGCCCTCCCTCACGGTCTCGACCCGGGACTGGCCGGAGGGCTCCTACCTGCTGCGGCTGGACGCCGACTCCGGAGCCCAGCGGTTCGTGCCGGTCACGGTGCGGTCGGCCGCCACCGCCGGCAAGGTCGTCATCCTCAACGGCACGACCACCTGGCAGGCGTACAACATGTGGGGCGGCCGGGACCTGTACAAGGGGCCGGGCGGCTTCGACGGCCGGTCCCGGGCGGTCAGCTTCGACCGCCCCTACGACGGGAACGGCGCGGTCAAGTTCCTCGCCTTCGAACAGCCCGCCATCGCGCTCGCCGAGAAGACCGGGCTGCCCCTCGCGTACGAGACCGACAACGACCTCCACCACGACCCGCGGCTGCTCGACGGCGCCCGGGCGCTGGTGACCCTGGGCCACGACGAGTACTGGTCGACCGCGATGCGCGACGAGGCGACGAAGGCCCGCGACGCCGGGATGAACATCGCGTTCCTGGGCGCCAACGCCGTGAACCGGCACATCCGCTTCGAGGCGACCTCCCTCGGCGCCGACCGCCTCGTCGTCTGCTACAAGAGCGCCGACGAGGATCCGATCAAGGACCCGGCCGAGAAGACCCAGGACTGGCGCCTGTCGCCGAAGCCCCGCCCCGAGAGCGCCCTGATCGGCATCATGTACACCTGCTTCCCCGCCGACGGGGCGTGGAAGGTGTACCAGCCGGACAACTGGGTGTTCGCGGGCACCGGCGCGCGCGAGGGCGAGGAGTTCCCCGGCGTGATCGGCCCGGAGTCCGACGCGGTCACGAGGGGCGGTCCGACGCCGCGGCCGATCGAGGTGCTGGCCCACTCCACCGTCGGGTGCGGCACGTCCACGACGACCTCCGACGCGACGTACTACACCGCCAAGAGCGGGGCCGGGGTGTTCGCCACGGGAACGATGCGCTGGGTCTGCTCGATGCGCGGCAGCGCCTGCGGCCACGGCGTCACCGGGAAGGCGGCGACCTTCGTCTCCAAGGTCACCGAGAACGTCCTGCGCGCCTTCGCCGCCGGCCCCGCCGGCCGGGCCCATCCGGCACGGGACAACGTCAAAAAGATCAAGCCGGCCGGGACCGGAACGGCTCAGGGCGCGGATCTCGATTAGGCGCGATCCAGGTCCAGCAGCGCTCGCTGGCGTTCGAGCTGCGCGGAAACGAAGGTGTTGCCGTTGCGAGTGTCGTATCGAGCGGCCAGCGTTCGCAGCGGTACCGCCAACCGATCGGCCAGTGCGATGGCCTCGTACCGGCCCGACGGCTCGTGCGCGTGATGCCACTCAGGCAGCCGTAGCGTGATCTTCGCCGTCCCCTGTCCGGCGAGCGCCTCCACCACCAGCCACACCGCGGTGTCCAGCTCGTACCGGAGGTGATCGGTGCGTTCACCGGCCAGTGCCAGATGCCGTTCGAGCAGCGGCAGCGCCTGAACGGCTTGACCGGTGGCGGCCAGGAAGGTCAGGTGGGGCGCGAGCTCGTCAAGTGCACTGGGATCTCCGGTGACCAGGCGAAGACCACGTCGGTGCTGAACGCCGGCCTCTTCCGCCCTTCCCTGCCGGAGCAGTGGGGCCAGCGCGTGGGCGAGTATCCACTCCTTCATCCCGTCGCAGCTGCTGTCGAATGCCGACGCGGTGCCATCGAGCACCGGTTGGGCCGCGGCGAGCGCCTCCTCGTCGTTGCCGATGGCCAGGAGCCATTCCATGACGCCTGCGGCTTCGCAGGTGTCGCAGTCGTACAGGCAAGACCTGTTGGAGTTCATCACCTCCTTGTCGCGGGGCAGTGACCGCCAGGCGGCGAACATGCCCGCCGCCCGGTCGAGGTCGCCGACGCACATGAGAACGTACTGGCCCCGTTCCAGCATGCCGCGGGGCGGATACCCGGCGCGGCGATGGCGCTGCGTCAGATCGTCGAGGAGCCGGTCGATGTCGATCCGGGAGATCTCAGGAAGGTGAGGCATCTTCTGGAGAATGGTCATGGCGACCTCCAGCAGACGGTCTCCGTAATGGGCGGGCAGCTCCGACCCCTTGCTGTCGAAGGTGGCCAAGCACCAGGAGAGTGGTACCAACGCCCGCTCGACGAGATGCAGATTGCCCAACACCGCGGCGAGCTGGATCCGGAAACGGAAGCTGTGCCGCAGGTCGCCGATGCTGTCGGCCAGGGATATGCCTTCCTCCAGCAGTGGAACATGGCGCGGCAATGATTGCCCGTTCCATGGCAGGTCGCGATGCGCCTGCCACAGGTTCTGGATCCGCTCCTGCGCGGTCACGGCCTCGGCTCCTCGGGTTGTTCCACGAGCCCGATGACGACGTCGTTGAGTAGCCCGAGCTCGAGCTCCCGCAGTGTGTGGTGCCCCAGCAGCAGTGCCTGCAGGTACAACAGCTGAACCGCGCGGCGGACACGTGCGCCGCCGGCCGCGCCGACCTTCGGCTCGGCGGCGGTCTGGGCCTGGGCGGCGAGGGTACGCACGACCGGGTTGTTCAGGTTGAGGAGCAGCCGCGTCGCGGGAACGCGGGGAAGCCCGCCGGACATCGCGTCGAGCACACCGCCCCAGGGGCTTTCGCCCGGTGTGAACATCTCCCGGGTGAGGTCGAGCTCCCGGTGGAAGCGACCATCGCTCGTGGTGATGTACATGGCGGGAAGGTTGTCCGGCGCGAACGCACGCGCTTCCACGGCACAGCCGAGCGGTTGCAGAGTCAGGTCCGCGGTGCGCACCAGGTCGTGTACCTGCGCGCGCTCCTCAAGGGTGAGGCCGGCGAACGTGTCGGCGACGTCGGTCGGGTCGAGCTCGGCGATGCCGAGTTCGGGCCGCACCGACGCGAGGCGCTCCAGGAGGTCGGCGAGGTGGACGTAGCCGGCGTTGACCACGCAGCGCCCCTGAGCAGCCGCGATCGGGGCGATCTGCCGGAAGTCGTCGACCCGGCGGAGGAAGCGCAGTTCGCCGAACCGGCGAGCGTGTTCGCCAACGGTCATCTGCCCGAGCGACGTCTCCAGCGGCAGCCAGTCAGCGAACAGGCGGAGGCATTCGGTGTCGTGCACGGCGAGTGCCGCGATGCTCTCGTGGTGCGTCCTCAGGATGGCTTCCAGCCGATCGGGCCGGATGCGAGCCAGCTCGACGAGATGGTCGCGCACGCAACGCCCCAACTGCTCGCGTACGGCATCGAGCCGTTCGTCGTCGCGAAAGCCGTCACGGGCGGCAGTGGGTTGCAGGTCGTCGGCATCGACCACGCAGCGCACGAAGAACGCCCAATCGGGGAGGAGCCGATCGGCGGACTCGGTCAGCAGCATGCGCCTGAGGTACACGCGGTGGGTCTGCCGGTGCGCCGGGATGGCGGTGTACGGCAGTACGAAGGCCACTCCCCGCACGCCGTCGGCGTGCAGGTGGATCACCTCGAGCGGGTCGAGCTCGAAGACCCGCCGGGCATAGCCGCGTGCGATGGTGCGCTGCTGCTCCAGGGAAGCTCCCTCGGGCTCCCACGGCGGCGTTTCCTCCCCGGCGATCTCGTGCACGTGGCCGGTGCCGTCGTGGAGGCGAACGGGCACCGGCAGCAGCTCGCCATAGTGCCGGGCAAGGCCGAGCACGTGGTCGCGCGCGACCTGATGCTCACAGCCCGGCCGGGCACGCACGTGCACACGGGTGCCTGGAGTGAGGTCGGCGTCGAGGACGGAGGTGTCGTAGGTGCCGTCCGCCCGTCCTCGCCAGCGCAACACCGGGGAGTCCGGAGTTGCCGCCGAGCGGGTGATCACGGTGATCTCGTCGGCGACGAGGAAACAGGCGAGCAGGCCGATGCCGAAGCGGCCGATGAAGTCGGCCGGTGGTTCCAGGCCATCGGGTCCGACGCGTTTGGAGCTGCGGCCGATGGTGGCGAGCAGGCTGTGCAGCTCGGCCTCGGTGAGCCCGATACCGTTGTCGGTGACGATGAGTGTCGGTGGTTCGCGGTGGGACTCGCGCACCTCCAGCTCGACCGTGCCGGCGTGCGCGGGCTCCAGAAGGCGGCGAGCGGAAATGGCGTCGACGGCGTTCTGGAGCAGTTCCCGCACGTAAACGTCGGGGCTGGCGTACAGATGTTGCGAGAGCACCTCGACGAGGCCTCGCAGGTCTACCTGGAACGTGTGGTCGGTAGCGCTGGTCAGCGACACGTCGTCAGAGCCTTCGGTGCGGTATCGGAGGGCGGGTCAAGATCACGCCGATTCTAGCCACGGTGCAACGGCGCCGGTGGACGGCTTGAAGGTGCCGGTCCGGTGCGGCTTTGAGGAACGATCTGAAGCCGGGCGTCTTCAGACGGCCGTCGACGTGCCGCCCGTGTCGGTGGAGAAGATGCGGGCGGCCGGGCCGAGCCGGGGGATGATCATCCGTACCGTGCGCGTGGCCGCGTAGCCGGCGCCGAGGGTGACGACACCGCCGATGGCGTCGAGCATGTAGTGGTTCGCGGTGCCCAGGATCACGAGGACGGTCGCGACCGGGTAGCAGTAGGCCAGCCACCGGAACCTGTTCGGCCGCGTGACGTCGGCGATGGCGATCGCGCACCACAGCGACCACCCCGTGTGCAGCGACGGCATGGCGGCGTACTGGTTCGACACCGAGGCGATCGGCGAGGCGCCGGACTCGTACAGGCCGCCGGTGTGGAACGTCAGCACCGTGTCGACGAAGCCGGGCACCATGCGCGGCGGCGCGAGCGGATACAGCCAGAATCCGATGAGGGCCAGCACCGTCGCCGCGAAGATCAGTCGCCGGTAGAACACATAGCGTTCCGGGTGGCGTATATAGAGCCAGACGAGCACGCCGATGGTGAGGACGAAGTGCAGGCTGGCGTAGTAGTAGTTGGCGCTGACCCCGAGCCACCGCACATCGGTGAAGAGCCGGTTGATCGACAGCTCCACGTTGAGGTGCAGCAGCCCCTCGAGGTGGAGGATGTCGTGCCCGCGCTGGAGCGCCGCCGTGTGGTTGGGCGGCACGAGATTGCGGACCAGGGAGTAGGCGCTGTAACACAGCGCGATGAGCAGAATCTCGCGGTAGAACCGGGGGCGTTTCGCGGTCTGCCCTTCCGCGCGCGCCCCCGTCGTGTCGCCCGTGGCGACTGGCGCAACGGCCGACCTCGACATGATCCCCATGGTCTCAGATCGAATCGGGTGAGCCGTCACTATTCATTGTCTTGTTTGTCACTTTGTGATCTTTCAGTCGTGCGGTCACGGTCATCTTGAGATGCGGGAACATGCAGGTGGCCAGCGCACCGGCCGTGATCACGATGCCGACCGCTGCGTCCAGGAGGTAATGATTGGCGGTCGAGAAGATCACCAAAATTGTCACGATTGGGTAAAGGGTTGCGATCGCTCGTACCCATGGACGGCGCGAAAGCGTCACCACCGCGACCGCGCACCACAATGCCCAGCCCGCGTGCATTGAGGGCATTGCCGCGAACTGATTGGTCAGCGAACCCGCCTGCGGCGACGAATACAGGCCGAACGTGTGCAGCGCCGTCACCGGGTCGGTGAAACCGCGATCGCTGAGGAAGCGCGGCGGCGCCAGCGGGTACACCCAGAAGCCGATCAGCGCGATCCCCGTGGCCACCATGAGGGAGGTGCGCAGCCGGCGGAAGTGCTGCGGCCGTCGCCGGTAGAGCCACACGAGCACCGTGAGCGTGACCGCGAAGTGCGCGGTGGCGTAGAAGTAGTTCGCGAGCCGGGCCAGCGACGGCTCCCGCATCAGTGTGTGGTTGAGGTTCAGCTCGACGTCGATGCCCAGCGCGTGCTCCAGCCGCAGGATCTGCCCCGCGTGCGCGTACGCCGCCGGCTCGTCGTGCGGGATCAGCAGCCGGACGAGCGTGTACGCGCAGTAGAACGCGGCGGCCAGAGCGATCTCCCGCCACAGCCGCAGCGCCGACGGCGCCGAGGACGGGGCGCTCGGCGGTCGGCGCGTGGGATGAGGGTGGGGGGCGGCGAGCTGGGCCATGATGTCAATCTTGGACGAGCCACACCATTCTGTGATCATCTCCAGGAATGGTCTGTGACTCGGCCCAGGAGAGTACGGGCCTAGTCCTCAGGGGGGATACCGGCCGCTATCGGTCCCACCAGATCGTGACCAGGGTACGGCCGATCGTGCCGGGAAACGCCACGCGCCCGCCCGGCGGGCACGGATCCACGCCGAGCTCGAGCAACGCGGCCGTCACGTCGTCCGTCCGCTCGGGCGGCAGGCCGAGGCGACGGCGTACGCGCTCCGCGAGGGCGGCCAGGTCGGGGTAGCCGCCCCATCCCTGTTCGTCCACCCACATCTCGCGCGCGGGGCGCACACCGGCGGCGCGGAGCGCCTCCACCGCGTCGTCCGCCGTCGGCGGCGCGGGCCGCGCGACGCCGTGGAACCTCTCCCACAGCGGGCTCAGCGCGTGCTGCGGATGCCGCTCGGGGATCTCGATGACGACCCGGCGGCGGGCGTGCCCGGTGAGCGCCGCGGCGAACGGCGCCAGGTCCGCCGCTCCGTACAGCACGTGGTGGCAGACGACCACGTCCGCCGGTGGCGCCTCGACCTCCGGCCACGAGCCGCGTACGGTCCGGACCGGCACCCCCACGCTCTCGGCGTTGCGGCGCAACGCGGCCAGCAGGTGCTCCTCGTGGTCGACGCCGACGATCAGACCGGCGCGCCCGGCGAGCGGAAGAGAGGCGCCGCCGGAGCCACAGCCGACGTCCAGCACGGTGCCGTGATCGGGCAGCGCCTCGCGCTCCCGGGCGAACGACCGGCTGCCTGACGGCACGGTGGTCTCCGCGGCCGCCGGCCGCGCCTCCCGGCGCACGCGCGGTCCGCCGGAGGCGTTCCACGCGACGACGGCGCGCCGCCACCGCTCGAGGCCGTCCACGCCCACACGATACGGCCCTGGTGGGTCAGGACGGCGCCATGACCGAGCCGGGGCCGCCGCGTCGTGACCAGCACGATGCCTCGGCCCGCACGGCGCCATGGCCCGCACGGCGCGCCGGGGCCGCTTCGTCGTGCCCGGCAGGGGCGCGCGCCCCCAGCGTCTCGGGGACCGGCTCAGGACGGGTCGGGCAGCACCTGCACGGAGGGGGTCTCCTCGCGCAGCGCGCGGCCGACCGTGCAGTGGTTCTCGTGCACGCGGTGCGCCACGTCGGCGAAGACCTGCGCGGCCTTCTCGTCCCCCTCCGGGAGCTCCACGTCGTACGTGACGGTGATCGTGCCGAGCTTGGTGGGCGCGACCTTCTCCGCCGCCACGGTCGCGGCGAGCCTGACCAGCCGGTGACCACGCTTGGCGGTCAGGGGCTCCACCGTCACGATCTCGCAGCCGCCGAGCGCGGCGAGCAGCAGCTCCACCGGAGTGAAGACGCCGTCCTGACCTGCGTCGCCGAAGGCGACCTCCGCGCCGCGGTCGTTGCGGGCTACGAAGCCCCCGTCATCCGTGCGCTCCACCCGAACCGAAGCCATGGCCCCTCCTCTGCAGTCGCTGGTCACTAACCATGGTCCCCGGTCAGTTGTTCCAGCCACGTACGCGCCTGGGCGATGTGCGTCTCGGTGAGACCGTGGAGCGGATCCACCGGGACGATGAGGTACGGCCCCAGCCCGGAGTCCTTGGCGAGCACCTCGGGGACGTCGGGCTCGTCCTCCAGCCACACGAACGGCCGCTCGCCGACCCAGGAGGCCACGTGCCGGGCCTTCCACGCCCCGAGCGAGAACTCCGGGTCATGTGGCGGGATCGGAACCCACCGCAGTTGGGGAAGCCCGACCCGCGGGCCGATCCAGTCGTTGGCCGCATCCGTCCAGTAGCTCGCCCACACGATCTCCGCGCCCGTGTCCGTCGCGAGCCCGGTGAGCAGCGGCCCGTGCGCGGGGTTGAGCAGCAGCCGGTAGACGGCGCCGTTGGGCGATGCACGGTACCGCTGATAACCGGGGGAGCGTTGTAGAGGGTTGAGAACACCGTCCACGTCGAGAAGCACCAGCGGCGTGTCCATGACTTCGGACGCTATGCCAGTCCCCCCGGTCTGGACCAGTGCCCGCCGAAAGAACAATTGATCAATTCCCCCGCGAGGCCGGGCGCCGGTAAGGCAGGCCCTTCCTCATCGAGCGGTTCCACCGCCTCGCGCGGGTCGTGCGGGCTTATCGCGGCCCTCGTGCGGCACGAAGATCGCGAAGGCGTCCTCCTCGGTGCAGCGTGCGTTGAGGCAGTAGTCGGCCCACGCCGCGGCCTGCTCGAAGGTCGAGTCCGTGGCGATGCGAGCGGCGGCCGCCTCCACGTCCAGCAGGGTACGGCGCAACTCGACGCCCGGCCCGAGCAGCGCCCAGTGCGCGCCGGCCCTGCCGTACGGCATGCCGACGCTTCCCGGGTTCACCACGAGCCGACCCGCGGCGAGCCGGGTGAACGGCATGTGGGTGTGGCCGCACACGATCGTGGTGACCGCGGGATCGACATCGGCGAAGACCTCTGCCCACCTCTTGACGTCCGAGTCGACCAGCACCACCTCCTCATCGTCCCGGGGCGTTGCGCCCGCGCCGGCCTGGTGTTCACGGCCTGGTGTGCCGCGTACGCCCACGCCGATCACTGGGGTCAGGACCAACGGATCCATAAGAAACCGACCCGCCGCCCAGAGGGCGACAGGCCGGCCATTTCTAGCTGTTGGCTAGGCGTGCTTGCCGCTCGTGCAGATCCACGAGTCTCCGCGCTTCTCCATCGGCTCTCCACACTGCCCGCAGGGCATTCGGGTTACCCCTCTCGTTTGAGGTTTTCGCCAGATGGCTCACTGGCGATACCTACCGTGCCTCTTCGGCCAGGGGCGGCAAGCCGGTGTGAGCAGGGTCATACCTGGAGCGCCTCGCGGAGCGGGCGGCGTCGTTGCGCCGTGGATCACCGTTGCTGGAGCCACGAAGATCCTCGGCCAAAGCTCGCGGGAATGCGCTGCCGGACGATGGTCGGCAGCCCCGGGTCTGCGCTCTCACGACTCCGGCCGCAGGGTGCGGGGCGGGATGCCGCGGTCTGATCGCTGCGTGGTCAGGCGCTCTCGGCGTCGGTGCGGATCAGGCCTGGGCCCGCGTCGACGACCGAGTCCCCGGGGGCGATGTCGTGGCCGTTCTCGCAGCGTAGAACGGCGTGTACGGGGGCGCCGCAGTCCCGGTGGCGGACGATCACTGGCGGTCCCTGCTCGTCGGTGGCCCAGGTGTCGCCCCATTGCCGCAGCGCCATGATCACGGGATACAGGTCGCGGCCCTTCGCGGTCAGCCGGTAGGCGGAGCGGGTTCGCTGGCCGGGCTCGCGGTAGGGGAAGCGCTCCAGCAGTCCCGCGGCGGTCAGTTCCTTCAGGCGGGCCGCGGTGGCGGGCTCGCCGATGCCCACCCGTCGCGCGAAGTCGTCGAATCTGCGCGTGCCGAAGAACGCCTCCCGCATGATCAGCAGCGCCGACTTGGTGCCGACGACCGCCAGCGTACGGGCGATCGAGCAGTTGGCCATGGACCAGGCGTCGCGGTCCTCCAACAGGTCACTCATGTCTTGATCTTAACCTGACTTGTGTGGATATAAGCCAGAGTTGTAGCGTAGTAGCTGGCTTTCGTATGCATTAGCCAGGTGGCCGTGCGGGCCGCCCGAACATGTCGAGGAGAACGCACATGACTGCGATCGAAGGTTCTGTCGCCCTGGTCACCGGAGGTCAGCGCGGCATCGGCAAGGCGTTCGTCGAAGAGCTGCTGGCCCGGAAGGCGAAGAAGGTCTACGCCACCGCGCGCAAGCCCGGCCCAAGCCACGATGAGCGGGTAGAGGTCCTCGCCCTGGACGTCACCGACGACGCCTCGGTCGCCGCCCTGGCCGAACGCGCCCGGGATGTCGACACGGTCTTCAACAACGCCGGTGTCCTGTACCGCGCCCCCCTGCTCACGTCGGACATCACACAGGTCAAGGAGATGTTCGACACCAACGTCTTCGGCCCGCTGCGCATCGCCCAGGCGTTCGCCCCGGTGCTGGCGAACAACGGCGGCGGCGTCCTGGTCGACATGCACTCGCTGCTGTCCTGGTCGGCCGGAGGCGGCGGCTACGGAGCCTCCAAGGCCGCCCTGTGGTCCTTGACGAACTCCCTGCGCATCGAGCTCGCCGCGCAGAACACGCAGGTCGTCGGCGTCCACCTGGGCTTCGCGGACACCGATATGGTCTCGGCCATCCCCGTCGAGAAGATCTCCGCCGCCGACGTCGCCCGCATCGTCCTGGACGGCGTCGAACGCGGCGACAGAGAAGTGCTCGTCGACGACGTCACCCGCAAGATCAAGTCCGCGCTCTCCGGCCCCGTGGAGGGCCTCGCCCTCGGCATCGGCCGCTGACCCGCAGCGCCCTCGGCGCTCCACCCGACCCGACCTGGGAGAAAACCATGCCGCTCTGGCACGTCTACCACCCGCCCGGCACCTACAGCCCGCAACAGAAGCAGCGACTCGCCGACGACATCACCGGGTTCTACACCGACCGCGGACTGCCGAAGTTCTACGTCGTCACGCTCTTCCACGAGATCGACGCGTCCTCCTTCTACGTCGGCGGCGAGCCCTCGCAGAACGCCGTGCGCTTCGTGATCGAGCACATCGCCCGGCACGCCAAAGACCCGGCCGGGCGCAAGCGGACCGGCGAAGCCCTCGCCCGGCTGCTCGCCCCCCACACCAAGGACCGCGGCCTGTACTACGAGTTCCACGTCGACGAAACGCCGCGGGACCTCTGGATGACGGACGGAATCGCGCCGCCCCCGTCGGGGAGCGAGGCCGAGCGGCACTGGGTGAGGGAGAACCGCCCGAGCCCCTACCCACCGGACGGCGAAAGGCCGCCGACCGCGTCCTGAACGGACGGACGGTCGACGGCCTCGCGCGGACGTCAGTGCCCTAGGCGATCGCCTGAGGGCCGATCAGACGTCGTAGTAGAGCTCGAACTCGTGCGGGTGCGGGCGGAGCCGGATCGGGTCCAGCTCGTTCTCGCGCTTGTAGGCGATCCACGTCTCGATGAGGTCGGGCGTGAACACGCCGCCCTCGAGGAGGTAGTCGTGGTCGGCCTCGAGCGCGTTCAGGACGGCCTCGAGCGAGCCCGGCACCTGCGGGATGTTGCGCGCCTCCTCCGGCGGCAGCTCGTACAGGTCCTTGTCCACCGGCTCCGGCGGCTCGACCTTGTTCTTGATTCCGTCGAGGCCGGCCATCAGCATGGCCGAGAACGCGAGGTACGGGTTGGCGGACGGGTCCGGCACCCGGAACTCCAGGCGCTTGGCCTTCGGGTTCGACCCGGTGATCGGGATGCGGACGCAGGCCGAGCGGTTGCGCTGGGAGTAGACGAGGTTGACCGGCGCCTCGTAGCCCGGGACCAGGCGGTGGTAGGAGTTCACCGTCGGGTTGGTGAAGGCCAGCAGCGACGGGGCGTGCTTGAGCAGGCCGCCGATGTAGTAGCGGCCGATGTCCGACAGGCCCGCGTAGCCGACCTCGTCGTAGAAGAGCGGCGAGCCGTCCTTCCACAGAGACTGGTGGCAGTGCATGCCGGAGCCGTTGTCACCGAAGATCGGCTTGGGCATGAAGGTGACCGTCTTGCCGGCCGAACGGGCGACGCTCTTCACGATGTACTTGTAGAGCATCATCTTGTCGGCCATGGTCAGCAGCGTGTCGAAGCGGATGTCGATCTCCGCCTGACCGGCCGTGCCGACCTCGTGGTGCTGCATCTCGGTCTCGATGCCGCACTCGATCAGCTGGCGGACCATCTCCGAGCGCAGGTCGGTGAAGTGGTCCATCGGCGGCACCGGGAAGTAGCCGCCCTTGTACCGCGGCTTGTAGCCGAGGTTGCCGCCCTCTTCCTTGCGGCCGGTGTTCCACGCGCCCTCGATGGAGTCGATGTGGAAGTACGACTCGTGCTGCTTCGTCTCGAAGCGCACGTCGTCGAAGATGTAGAACTCCGCCTCCGGGCCGAAGAACGCCGTGTCCGCGATGCCGGTGCCGCGCAGGTAGTCCTGGGCCTTGCGAGCGACGTTGCGCGGGTCACGGGTGTACGCCTCGCCGGTCAGCGGGTCGTGGACGAAGAACGTGATGTTCAGCGTCTTGTGCTGGCGGAACGGGTCGACCACAGCCGTCGACGGGTCCGGCAACAGCAGCATGTCCGACTCGTGGATCTCCTGGAACCCACGGATGGAGGAACCGTCGAACATCAGCCCGTCGGTGAAGACGTTCTCTCCGAAGTTCTCCACCGGGAACGTGAAGTGCTGGGTCGTGCCGGGCAGGTCCGTGAACCTGACATCGACGAACTGCACCCCTTCGTTCCTGATGTAGGACAGGACCTCTTCGGCGCTGTTGAACATCCAACCTCCTTGGGGCGCTTTTTTGCGTTTAGAACGCTAGGTGCTCGCCGTTTCCGAGCCGTGTCCCATGTGTTTCACGTGTGTTACGGCGGACCTGGAACCGGCCCGCCGGGGTTGCCCGGATAACTTTGAGGGTATGAGTGAACGTCGGCGCTCGGCCGGATCATGGATCGAAGGGGCCCGCGCGGCGGGCGTGGACCTCGGGTACCCGGGCGAGCGCCTCGGCCTTCCCCGGGAGGGGGCGGGCTCCGTCGCGGGGTACGGCCGCCGGCTGGGGGCCCTGGTGATCGACTGGCTGATCGCGCTGCTCGTCGCCGCCGTCCTGTCGGGCGCGTTGCACTGGAGCGCGCAGGCCCGCAGTCTCCTCACGCTCGGGGTGTTCGGCGTGCTGACGTGGCTGCTCACCGGCCTCATCGGCACGACGGCGGGCAAGGCGCTGTGCGGGCTGCGCGTGGTCCGTACGGACGGCCGCCCGCTGGGCCCGCTCTGGGCGTTCGTGCGCGCGCTGCTGCTGGTGCTGGTCGTGCCCGCGCTGATCTGGGACCGGGACTACCGCGGCCTGCACGACCGTGCGGCCGGCGGTGTCGTCGTGCGCCGCTGACCTAGGGCCCGTCGCGCAGTAGGACAGCGGGGCTTCGAGACAGGCCCTGGACCGGCGCTCTAGCGGGTGCGGGGCTTGGGGCCCTTCGGCATGCGGGCGCCCTTCGGGATGGGGCCCTTGGGCATCTGCATCGCCTGCGGCAGCGCGTTGAGCCGGTCGATCAGCTCGCTGACCTGATCCTTCTTGAGGTTGCGCGGGAGCCTGGTCAGGTGACGCTGCAGCTTGCTGATCGGGATCTGGCCCTCTTCCGAGCCGACCTGGATGTCGTAGATCGGCACCTCGGAGGCGGCCCGGGAGATGCGCTTCTTCTCGGCGCCGATGAGCTTGCCGACGCGCGAGGGCGGTCCCTCGGCGAGCAGGATCACACCCGGCTGCCCAATGACGCGGTGCACGACGTCCATGTTGCGGTTGGCCTGGACGGCCGGGGTGACGACCCAGCGGCCGCGCATGTTCTCCACGAGGGACGCGGCGGCGCCCGGCTGCCCCTCGATCATGGAGTACTGGGTGCGCTGCGCCATCTGACCGAAGATGATCATGCCGACGGCGATCGCGACCAGGACGCCCAGCGGGATCATGAAGAGCGCCTGGCCGAGGGCCAGCCCGAGGACCACGAAGAGGACGAGGGTGCCGATCGCCGCCGCGAAGACGATCGGCATCGCCTTCGGGTTGGCTTGGTGGACCAACGAGGCGACCATGCGGATCTGCTTGAGGCGACCGGGGCGCTCGTCCTGCGCGCCGTCCTGGGGCTTCTTTGCCATGGATGGAAGGATACGAGGGTTCGGGTACCGAGTCGAAAGCGGGCCATGCCGGCCGTTAACAAATTTCGATCCAGCCACAGGCCCCGTAAAGCGTTGACATGATCGAGTGCGCCGTCCTAGCGTCCCGATGCAGGTTTCCGCTGACCTTGGAGTCGTCATGGCCTGGTCCGATGTCCGTGCCTCGGCATGGAAGGTTCCGCTCCTCGTGTCCGTCGGTCTCGCCACGGTGGCGGCGACCCCGGCGACCGGTTCGGCCGCGGTGAGCGCCGCTGATCAGCCGCGCGTCGCCTACCACCAGTGGACGTCGGCCCGTGACTTCGCGGCCGGCTCCTCGGAAGGCGTCCGCCCGTACGGGGCCGGCGCCCTGACGATCGCGCACCCGGTCGGCAGCACCACCTACGCCGACCCGTTCGGCGGCGGCACCAGGACCTGGGACTACGCCCGCTGGACCTCCCCGACCGTGCCGGTCGGCTTCGGCGCGAGCCAACTGGTCGCATCGTGGACCGCGAGCACTCCGCACGGCAGCTGGCTGCAGGTAGAGATGCGCGGGCACACCGGCACGGGCACCGAGACCAAGTGGTACGTCATGGGCCGCTGGGGCGCCGACGACCCGAAGGCGGGCGGTGACATCCACCGCACGTCGGTGCCGGGGCAGAAGGACGACGACGGCAACGTCGACATCGACACCTTCGTCGCCAAGAACTCCCTGACGTCCTACCAGCTGCGCGTGACGCTCTACCGGCTGCCCGGAAAGCACGTACGGCCCGTGCTGCGCTCGGTCGGCGCGATGGCCTCGCTGCTGCCGGCCCGTACGACGGTGCCGGTCAGCCCGCTCGGCGGCGCGGAGGGCATCGAGCTGAAGGTCCCGGCCTACTCCCAGGAGATCCACAAGGGGCAGTACCCCGAGTACGACAACGGCGGCGAGGCGTGGTGCAGCCCGACCTCGACGTCCATGATCGTCGCGTACTGGAAGCGCGGGCCGTCGAAGCGCGACCTGTCCTGGGTCGACCCGTCGTACGCCGACCCTCAGGTCGACCACGCCGCCCGCAACACCTACGACTACAACTACCAGGGCGCCGGAAACTGGCCGTTCAACCCCGCGTACGCCGGACGGTTCGGCCTCAACGGCTTCGTGACACGGCTGCGCACGGTCGCCGAACTCGAGCAGTTCATCAAGGCGGGCATCCCCGTCGCGACCTCGCAGTCGTTCAAGGCCTCCGAGATGCCGGGCGCCGGGTACAGCACGAACGGCCACCTGTTCGTGGTCGTCGGGTTCACCAAGAGCGGGGACCCGATCATCAACGACCCGGCGTCACCCTCGGACGCGGCCGTGCGCCACGTCTACCCGCGCGCCAACTTCGAGAACGTCTGGCTGCGCAGCTCCTCCAGCGGAGGCATCGCCTACATCATGTACCCGCCCGGCCACCGTCTCCCGCCGAACGTCCCCGGACTCGACAAGAACTGGTGACCTCGCGCCCCTGAGACTTCTGTCCCCCCGGAACCCGGAAGAGGGGAACGCCCCGGCCCGGTGCCGGGGCGTTTCTCTTGGAACGACGTTCGGCCCTAGTCGGCCTGGCGGGCGGTGATGGCCTGCTGGTAGAGGCGGCCGGCGCGGTAGCTGGAGCGCACGAGCGGTCCGGACATCACTCCGGCGAAGC
>NZ_JBFAJC010000082.1:0-42317 GCF_040655075.1 Actinoallomurus sp. NPDC050550
ACTGTTTCCAGCTCCCGTCTGGGGCTTGTTTCCTCAATCTTACCGATCCGTTTCCCTTTGTCGAATCGACCGACTCGGGGGCACTTCTCGGCCCTCCCCAATATACGGCAACCGAAGTCCGAAAACCCCTGAACCCGTTTCTGGGAAGGTCCCGGCGACCGCGCCACCAGACGGTGTCACGTACTCGAGCCGGGCTGATAGATCCATATTAGCTCATCTCCGAGACTCCTCATGCCAGTCCGGACAACAGACAGCCGGCCTCACGTTGCCGGAGCACGGTCACTGCGGCGGCTGAACCACTCCCCGATCGATCGTTTGTACCCGTCCGGCATGCGAAGCCCGGGCACCTCCGTCTCGCTGAAGAGCGCGGCTTTCGCATGTTCATGGCTGACCTGGGGCGGCCGGTCGGTCGTGAGCTCGCACCCGTAGGTGACGATCAGTACGTCCGCCTCGGGAGCGATGTGATACACCCACGTGTCGAGGATCGCCGCGACCGTCACCGGCCAGGACGCCTCTTCCAGGATCTCCCGCGCCAGGCAGACCTCGGGGGATTCCCCAAGCTCGAGTTTGCCGCCCGGCAGTTCCCATTCATCTCGCTCGTTCCGCAGCAGCAACACCCGGTCGGCCGGGTCGAGCACAACGCCTTTGACGCTCACCGCGAACCGGTGCACCGTACCCCTGCCCGCGGTCAAATCCTCTGCCATGCCTGCACCGCACCACGAGCACGGTCCGGCGGTCAACGACGAACTCCCGGTGACCGACCGGGATGACCGGAGCACGAAACCGTGGCAGGTCGCCGGCTATCCCTTGAGGACGGATTCGACGAACTTGTGCGCGGGCTTGGCGAGCCGCTCGTGCAGTTCGAAGAAGGTCTCGGCTGCTCGCATCCCGTTCCAGTCCGTCGGCAGCACCTCGGAGGGAAGCCCCGGATCGGAGTACGGAAGACGGCGCCAGTCCGTGAGGGCGCTGACGTGGTCCACGAATGCCTGAGCAGGATCGATGTCCACGCGGTCGCGATAGCCGCTCAGGATCGGATCGTAACGCTCGAGGAACTCGTCATAGAGGTCCTGCAGGCGAGGCAGATCCCACCAACTTGGGACCTGATCCCTGACGTCGGTGAATGCCAGGTGGTGCGCGTGGAAGAGATTGACGTAGGCGCTCAGCCCGTTGCGCTCGAGGGCGTCGCGCGTCTCGTCGAGGAGATGGGCGGGCGCGATCCAGACTCCCGCGGCGACCGTGCCGAACCCGAGCCAGGTCAGTCGTGAGCGCAGTTGGTGTCGCTTGTCGCGTTCCGTCTCCGGCACGCTGAAGACGGCCAGCAGCCAGCCCTCGTCGGTGGTCGCCTGTCGTCGTTCGAAGATCCGCCGGTCGCCCTCGTTCAAGATCTGGTAGGCCTCCTGGGACAACGCGTACCCGGCGGTGCCGTCGACCTTGGTCGAGGTGAGGAGACCGCGCCGCTTGAGGCGGAAGATCGCCGACCGGACGGAGGGTGCGTCGACGCCGCATCGAGCGAGCAGTTTGATGACCGAGGCGACACTCATCCAGCCGCCGACCTCACGCGCGTACAACCCGTACACGGTGACGATCAGAGCGCGGGGTTTCTGGCCCCGGCCACTGAACTCGTCGTCATCGGCCACCACGACGCACCTCCGCGCTCACGGACGCACTCCTGGTGTGCTCCCTTACGTAGTATCGACGGTCGTCATCGTACCGACTCATTGATGCCGGCCTCCGACCGGCCGGGGCGCACGACAGAGGCGCACGACAGAGGCATCCGGGCTTCTCCAGCCGCCATTCTCGTCGCCGGTCACGGCAGCCAGCGCGCGTGCCGGGTGCCGGACCGGCCCTCTCGGATCAGCTGCAGCCGTGGCTTCGGACCGTCGGTCCGGCCGGTCTGCGGCTTGCGGCGGCCGGCCTGCCAGGGCAGGGGCCAGGTCGCTCCCGGCCCGGTGTAGCCCTGCTCGACGGCCGCGTGCAGCGTCCAGCTGGGATCGTAGAGGTGGGCCCGCCCCAGGGCGCACAGGTCGGCGCGGCCGGCCAGGATGATCGAGTTGACGTCGTCGTACGAGGAGATGACGCCGACCGCGATCGTCGGGATGCCGGCCTGGTTGCGGATCCGGTCGGCGTACGGCGTCTGGTACGACCGGCCGAAGGCCGGCTTCTCGTCGGGTGTCACCTGACCGGTGGACACGTCGATGGCCGCGGCACCAGCGTCCGCGAACGCGCGGGCGATCTCGACGGCGTCGTCTCCGGTGATGCCGTCGTCGACCCAGTCGGTCGCCGAGATCCGTACGGTCATCGGCTTGTGCCGAGGCCACACCCGACGCATCGCGCGGAAGACCTGGAGCGGGTAGCGGAGCCGGGCGGCGAGGTCACCTCCGTACTCGTCGGTGCGGCGGTTCGTCACCGGGGAGATGAAGGAGGACAGCAGATAGCCGTGCGCGCAGTGCAGTTCGAGGAGGTCGAAGCCGGCGGCCTCCGCACGCCGCGCCGCGTCGACGAACTGCTGCTCGATCTCGTCCAGGTCGGCATGGGTGAGCTCGCGGGGCACCTGGTTGACCCCTTCTCGGTACGGGAGGCCGGAGGGCGCGACGACCTCCCAGTTGTCCTCGGGCAGCGGCCGGTCGATCCCCTCCCACATGAGGCGCGTGGAGCCCTTGCGGCCGGAATGGCCGATCTGGACGCCGATCTTCGCGGCGCTCTCGCCGTGCACGAAGTCGGTGAGCCGGCGCCATGCGGCCGTCTGTTCCTCGGTCCAGATGCCGGTGCAGCCGGGCGTGATGCGCCCCGTTTCGGATACGCAGACCATCTCGGTCATGACCAGACCCGCGCCGCCGAGCGCCTTGCCTCCCATATGAACCAGGTGGAAGTCGTCCGGTACTCCATTGACCGCCCGGTACATGTCCATCGGTGACACGACGATCCGGTTGACCAGCTCGAGTTCGCCGAGGCGGAAGGGGTGGAACATCGGCGGTGTCGCGGGCCCGTCGCCGGGGCGGTGCGGCTGCCGCTCGGCGAACCAGGCGTCGGCGCGGGCGACGAACTCGGGGTCGCGCAGCCGGAGGTTGTCGTAGGTGACCCGCCGGCTGCGGGTCATGATGTTGAACGCGAACTGCTCGGGCTCCTGGCCGACGTACTGTCCGAGATTCTCGAACCACTCCAGACTCGCCTGGGCCGCCCGCTGGGTGGACCGGACGATCGGCTTGCGCTCGGCCTCGTACGCGGTGAGCGCGTCGTCCAGGGTGGGCTGCTCGTGCAGGCACGCCGCCAGGGCCAGGGCGTCCTCCATGGCCAGCTTGGTGCCCGACCCGATGGAGAAGTGGGCGGTGTGCGCGGCGTCGCCCAGGAGCACGACGTTCTCATGCCGCCAGTTCTCGTTCCGTACGGTGGCGAAGTTGATCCATTTGCTGTTGTTCGCGCGGAGCGAGCAGCCGCCCAGCTCCTCGGCGAAGATCTCCTTCACCCGCGCGATCGACGTCTCGTCCGACTCCCCCGGGGCGAGGTTCCGGTCGGCCGACGCGTCGAAGCCGGCCCCGCGCCAGACGTCCTCGTGCATCTCGACGATGAACGTGCTGCCGTGGGCGTCGAACGGGTAGCCGTGGGCCTGCATCACGCCGTACGGGGTCTCGCGGATGTAGAACTTGAAGGCGTCGAACACCTTGTCCGTGCCGAGCCACATGTACTTGCAGGAGCGCTGCTCCAGGTCGGGGTTGAAGGAGTCGGCGTACTTCGACCGGACCGCCGAGTTGAGCCCGTCGGCGGCGACCACCAGGTCGTGGGTCGCGGCGAGTTGCGCGACGTCGGGCGCCTCGGCGAGGAAGTGGACGGTGACGCCGAGTTCGCGGCAGCGCCGCTGCATGATCTCCAGCAGCCTCTTTCGACTCAGCGCCGCGAAGCCGTGGCCTCCGCTGGTGAGCACCTGACCGCGGTAGTGGACGTCGATGTCGTCCCAGCGGGCGAACTCCGCCTCCATCCGGCGGTATATGCCGGGATCGGCGTGCTCGATCCCGCCGAGCGTCTCATCGGAGAACACCACGCCGAATCCGAAGGTGTCGTCCGGGGCGTTGCGCTCCCAGACGGTGATCTCGTGGTGCGGCCCCAACTGCTTCGCCAGCACCGAGAAGTACAGACCGCCCGGGCCTCCTCCGATGACCGCAATCCGCACGATGTCCTCCTCCTGCGACGACGGGCCGATGTGAAGTTATCGCGCGAATTCGACGACCGTCAAGAAAGCGTAATGCGCTTGGCCGGAGTTCACCCGGGCACCCTCAGCTTGGCCGGGCTCACGCGGGCACCCTCAGTCGCTCGTCCGGGATCACGGCGGTGCCGAGGATCTCGATCATGGCTTCCGGCTGCCACAGCTCGGTGCATCCGATGCCCGCCATCGCCGGATAGACCGGCCCGGCCATCTCCCGCCAGACCTTGCCGATCTCTTTTCCGTGCGCCTGATAGTCGGCGATGTCGGTGAGGTAGATCGTGATGCTGACCAGGTCCTCCGGCTCTCCGCCCACCTCGCGAAGCGCGGTCAGCAGGTTGCCGAACGCCTGCCGGAACTGCTCGACGATGCCCCCGTCGACGATGCGCATGTTCGCGTCCAGCGCGGTCTGCCCGCCCAGGTAGAGCGTGTTCCCCTGCAGCGTGCCGTGCGAGTAGCCGCTCGGCGCGGGCAGGGCGGCGGGGTTGACGGCGATGGGCTTCACAGGGGTCCTCCTCGGCTCGTTATTGACAATATATGACGACCGTGAAGAATACGGCATACCACGTACGAAGGGATTCCGGCTCGCATGACCCCAACCTCGGAGATCCTCACGGCGGCGCTCAGCCTGGCCCCCACGGCCCCGGAGCAGTTCGACGAGGCCTATGTCGCCACGTCACAGGACTGCCCGTGGCCGAAGGCATACGGCGGCGACCTCGTCGCCCAGGCCGCCGTCGCGGCGATGCGCTCGGTCGGCGACGACCGGACGCTGCACTCGATGCACAGCTACTTCATGCGACCGGTCGAGGTCGGTGCCGAGATCCGCTACGAGGTAGAACGCCTCAGAGACGGGCGCGGCTACTCCACCCGGCACGTCCGCGGATACTCCGGCGGCAGGCTCGCCTACATCGCCATGGCCTCCTTCCACGCCCTGGAACAGGGGGGTGAATACGCCGCGGCCATGCCCGCAGGCGTCCCGGATCCGGACGCGCTGCCGACCAGCGCCGCCTACCTGGAGCCGATCGAGCCCGACAGTGACGCTGGCGGCACCATGACCAAGGAGTCGAAGGCGTACTGGTCGTCGGGGCGCAGCTTCGACATGCGGCACGTACCGGGCCCGGTCTACCTCACGGTGGAAGGCGGGCCGGTCCCGCACCAGGCGATCTGGGTGAAGCCCTTCGACGCGCTCCGGCCCGTCGCAGGGCTCACGTCGCGAGCACGGGACCTCGCGGCCCTCGCCTACGTCTGCGACTACACCATCCTGGAGCCGATCCTCCGCGTCCTCGACCTTCCGTGGGCGCTCCCCGGGCTCATGACGGCGAGCCTCGACCACGCGATGTGGTTCCACCGCCACGAGCCGATGGACGACTGGCTGCTCTACGCGCAGGAGGCGGGAGCGGCCCAGGACGGTCGCGGCCTGGGGCTCGGCCGCTTCTTCAGCCGTACGGGACGACACCTGGCCACGGTCGTGCAGGAGGGGGTCATCCGTACGTCCTGACCATGGACCGACGGCGACGTCGCCGAGACCGAGACCGCCGGCATCGGCATCAGCCTCACCACCGCCTCACCCCACGACCGACCGGAACGGAGCCGACCCCCATGGAACCCGACCTCAGCAAGTACCGCCTCGAGGGCGACAACTCGATGTACCGACTGCCCAGCGGCCTCGTCGCTCCCGTGGTGACGCGCGGCGGATCGGAGAACGTCAACACCGCCGATTCCGGCGGGGCCGTCCGGGTCTCGGGGGTCAGCATCCAGCACACCCCGGCCACCAGGCTGTGGTTCGGCAAGGTCAGCAACGAGCCCGGCTATCGCTCGGTCTCCCACCACCACGGCGAGGCCGAGACCGGGGGCTACGTCCTGTCGGGCCGGGCGCGCATCTACTTCGGCGACAAGTTCGAGGACTACGTCGACATGGAGGAGGGCGACTGGGTCTTCGTGCCGCCGTTCATGCCCCACGTCGAGTGCAACCTCTCGCGGACCGATCCGCTGACGTGGATGACCACTCGCACACCGGAGAACATCGTCGTCAACCTGCCCGACGTCGCCGACGCGGACCTGCGCGACTGGCCGGCCCGATGACGACCTCCCCGGTGGCCCCCTCGTACTCGGCGCACCTGGACACCTTCACCCGCGACCACCTGCCTCCCGCCCGCCTGTGGCCGACGATCGAGTTCACCACGCCGGACCTGCGCTACCCGGACCGGCTCAACGCCGCCACCGAACTCGTCGACGTCCCCATCGCGACGTTCGGGGCCGACCGGCCGGCGCTCCGTACGCCGGCCGGGGAGACCTGGTCGTACGGCGAGCTGCGTACGCGGGCCAACCAGGTCGCGCAGGTGCTGACGGAGGACCTCGGCCTGGTTCCGGGGCAGCGCGTCATGCTCCGCTCGCCCAACAACCCGTGGACGGTCGCCGCGTGGCTCGGCGTGCTCAAGGCCGGTGGCGTCGTCGTCACCACGATGGCCGCACTGCGCGCCCGGGAGATCGCCCCGATCGTCGAGCGGACCCGGCCCTCGATCGCGCTGGTCGACCACCGGTGCGCCGAGGACGCGTACATCGTCCGGGACACGACGCTGCCGTCGCTGACGGTCGTGGAGTACGGCGGTACCGGTCCGGAGGATCTCATCGCCCGCGCCGCTGCCAAGTCCGGCGCGTTCACCGACGTGGAGACGTCCGCCGATGACGTGGCGCTCCTCGGGCCGACCTCCGGCAGCACCGGCACGCCGAAGATCACCATGCACTTCCACCGGGACATCCTGTCCATCGACGGCACCTTCGGCCGTCATGTGCTGAAGCTGGTCGCGGACGACGTGGTCGCCTGCTCCGCCCCCTTGGCCTTCACCTTCGGCCTCGGCATGCTCGTCGTCTTCCCTCTGCGGGCCGGCGCCTGCATGCTGCTGACCGAGTCCGCCACCCCGCTGCAGCTCGCGGAGATCGTCGAGCGGGAAGGCGTCACCGTTCTCGCGACGGCGCCCACGGCGTACCGGGCCATCCTGCGAGAAGGGCAGGAACGGCGGCTCGCCGGGCTCCGGGCCGGGGTATCGGCGGGCGAGCACATCCCCCAGGACACGTGGGAGAAGCTGCGGGACACGCTCGGGCTTGAGATCATCGACGGCATCGGCGCCACCGAGCTGCTGCACATCTTCATCGCAGCCGCCGGTGACGACATCCGGCCCGGGGCGACCGGCAAGCCGGTGCCCGGATACCGGGCCGCTGTCCTCAACCCCGACGGCGCGGAACTCGGCCCCGGAGAGCCGGGCCTGCTGGGCGTCATCGGCCCGATCGGCTGCCGCTACCTCGACGACGAGCGACAGCAGAACTACGTCCTGAGCGGCTGGAACATCACCGGAGACATCTTTTATAAGGACGAGGACGGCTACTTCTTCTACCAGTCCCGCAGCGACAACATGATCGTCTCCTCGGGCTACAACATCGGTGGTCCCGAAGTCGAGGCCGCCATCGACACGCACCCTGACGTCCTCGAGTCCGCGGTCATCGGCCGCCCGGACGCCGAGCGCGGCTCGGTCGTGTGCGCCTTCGTGGTGCTCCGCGACGGCGTGACGCGCGACGCCGCCGAGGCCAAGGAGATCCAGGATCACGTCAAGCGGATCCTGGCCCCATACAAGTACCCGCGCGATGTGCGGTTCTGTGACTCCCTGCCGCGCAACGCGAACGGCAAACTGCAGCACTTCGCGCTTCGCCGGATCCTGGAGAGCGAACAGTCCACCTCGGCCTGACGACCGCGCGACCAGCATGGCTTCCCATCAATCCAGGGAGGCCGGCGCCGACGACTACGTGAGCAAGCCGTTCGGGTTCGCGGAGCTGCTCGCCCGAATCCGGGCGCACCCGCGGGACGGCGCGCCAGCCGCATGATCGCCGGTTCGACAGCTACTATTTCAGTAGTAGCCGGTGGCTCTTCCGGAGCTGGATGACGGTAGGGAATGGGGCTGGCGTGACCGAAAACTCCCGGCGATCGGGCTCGTCGCTTCCCAAAGTGCTGCTGAGTGCCGGTGTCGCCTGCGCCGTCGTTGTGCTGGGAGTCATGCACCGCGCGACCGTGGACGCGGGCGGGGACAGTCTGGCCGGTGCCGACGGGGAGTGGCTGCTGCTCGCCGGGCTCGGCACCGTGGCGCTGTGGGCGGCGTGCACGGTGTCACTGCTCGGGTCGATGCCGGTACGCCTCCCGGTGGCGCGGGTGTTCGCGGTACAGGTCGCCGCGTCCTTCGTGAACCATCTGCTGCCCGCAGGCTCGGGCGGCATCGCGGTCAACGTGCGGTTCATGCAGCGGCACGGCATCAGCCGCGGCTCCGCCGTGGGCGCCGTCGGGTTGAACTCCCTGGCGACCGGCATCACGCACCTCGCCCTGCTGGCGGGCGTTGTCCTGATCGCCCCGTCCACGGTGGGCCGGCTGGACGTCCGCGTGCCGCGGCCCACCGGGCCGCTGCCGCATCCCGGGCCGGGCGCGGCGCTGGTGATCGGCGCGGTCGCGGCTGCCGCCGCGTTCACTCTGACGCTGAAGCGGCCGAGACGGTGGCTCGGTCGGCTCGCCGCGCGGGCGGCGTCGGCCGCCCGGCAGATGATGCGTGAGATGGCGGAGCTGAAGGCGGTTCTCCGGCACCCGGGTCGTGCTGCGGCGCTGTGGCTCGGCTCGCTGACCCTCCCGTTCTTCCACACGCTCGTGCTGTTCTCGATACTCCAGAGCCTGCGGGTGCCCATCGCGCTCGGCAGCGTCATGGTGATCTACCTGGGTGTGTCGTCCGTGGCGGCTCTCATCCCCTCGCCCGGTGGAATCGGCGGGCTGGACGTGGCGCTGGTCACGGGGCTGGCCGCCACAGGCGCATCGTCCACAGTGGCCGTTGGAGCGGTGCTCGGCTACCGGGTGATCACCGTGTGGCTGCCGCTGCTTCCCGCCGCCGGCATGTTCGCCCTGCTGCTGCGCCGCCGGATCATCTGATATCGGAGGTGTATCCAGCGTTACCCCGGAGACGGAAGGCTGCACCATGGGCGCCGGGCCCTGCCCGTCGGTCTAATCGATCTCATGAAGAAAGCACGAACGAGAAGACCGATGGTGCTCGCCGGGGCCGTTCTGGCCGTCTCCATGGCGGCCGGCGCCGCGACCGCTTCGGCCGCTCCCCCTGCCACGGGCACGCTGCCGCCGCTGGACCCGGCGACGATGCGCGCAGCGATCGCCGGGCTGCCGAACGCGACCGTGACGGGCGCGATGGTCAAGGTCACCGGGCCCGCCGGGCACTGGAGCGGCACCTCCGGCGTCGGGAACGTCCGGACCGGGACGCCCGTGCCCGCGGACGGCCGGTTCCGGGCCGGCAGCATCTCCAAGGTGTTCACCGCCGTGGTCGTCCTTCAGCTCGTCGCCGAGCACAAGGTCGACCTCGACCAGTCCGTCCAGCACTACCTGCCGGGCCTGCTGCCCGCCGGCTACCCGAAGGTCACGGTCCGGCAGCTCCTCGATCACACCAGCGGCCTGCCGACCGGCGGCAGTCTCGGCGCGCCGCAGGGTGACCCGAACCAGTGGTTCGTGGACCATCGGTTCGACAGCTGGACACCGCAAGAGATCGTCGCCGACGCGATGAAGAACCCGATGGACTTCGCGCCCGGCACCCGGCAGCGCTACAACGGCGTCAACTACTTCGTCGCCGGCCTCCTCATCGAGAAGGTGACCGGACGCTCCTACGCCCACGAGGTACGGCAGCGGATCCTCCGCCCTCTGCACCTGCGCGGCACCTACATCCTGGACCGGCACGACCCGCGCCTGCCCGGCCCCCACTCCCACGGCTACGTCGCGGTGACCACGAACGGCACGACCGTTCTGGACGACGTGTCCGAGCAGAGCCCCTATCCGTGGGCCGAAGGCGGGATCATTTCCACCAGCGACGACCTCACCGGCTTCATCCGCGCCATCTTCCAGGGCCGCGTGGTGCCCCGCTCCGTGCTCGGCGCCATGTTCACCGTGCCGAACGTCGAGTACGCCGACAAGAACAACTGCAACATCGGGCCCGGCGCCGGTCGCGCCTGTTACAGCGCGGGCCTGATGCGCGTGACCCTGCCCAACGGTCTGACCGGCTGGGGCAAGACCGGCCAACGCCCCGGCTACACCAGCGGCATGTTCGCCACCCGCGACCTTCGCCGCGTCCTGGTCTACTCGCTCAACCCGACGGGCAACAAGGACGGCTCGGAGCAGCCCTACGTCCTCAAGATCGCCGCCGCCGCCTTCGACCCGTCCCTCTCGCATTCCTGACGCGTCTTCTGGCCTGGCACCGACCCGCCGCCTGCCCCTACGTCCTTCCGGGACAGGCAGGCGGCGGGTTTCGCTCATCGGCCAGTCGTCCCCGGGACGTGAGCGCTCGCAGCCGGTCACGCCGACGCTCCTGGCCGAGCGTTTGCGACGCCCTTCAGCGCGCCCTGGCCGTCACGGAGCAGGCCGACGGCGCGGGGGAGGTCCTTGAGCTGTTCGCCCAGCAGGTCCAGGGCCAGGCCGACCGAGTAGGCGGGAACGCCGCGCGCGGTGAGGATGTCGCCGGTCCAGGCGATGAACCGCGTGAACAGGCCGGAGTCGTCCATGTAGAGGGCGACGCCGAGGAACTCCGTGATGTGGGCGATGTCGTCGGCAGCGTGCTGACGCTGCCGGTCGCTGTAGCCGGCCATGGCCGGGAACCGTTCCGGCAGCGCGGCGAGGACCGCCGAGACGAGCCGGTGGGCGCTGCGCGTGACCAGCGTGTACTCCTGGTCTGCCAGGTGTGGCAGGTCGTCCAGCGGCTGACGGGCGGCTGCCGGGGCGAGAGGACCGGCGACGATCTCCTCGAGGCGGCCGGCCGCCGCACGGGCGTCGGGTGCCCAGCCGTCGGCGCCGAGCCGGTCGGCGTAGCGGCCGCCGGGCCCGAAGGCCGCGCCGCCGACCATGACCGGGACACCTGCGGCCTGGCCCGCGATGATCGTGGCGTGCGCGGTGGGCAGGCGGGTCGGGATGGACGAGGACAGGGCCAGCGCGTCGGGTCCCGTACGGTGCAGGTGGTCGATCAGATGCGGGACGGGCACCTGCGCGCCGAGGAAGTCGACGTGCCAGCCCCGCAGCCGCAGGGTCTCCGCCAGCAGGCGGGCGGGTAGGGCATGCCACTCCCCGTCGACGCACGCCACCGTGATCCGGCCCCGCCGCGGCTCCCGGGGCGAGGCCGTGTGGCGGGCCACGGCGGCGATGACACGGTCGTTGACGGCCGTCGCGGCGTGCTCCTGGGCGACGCCGATTCGGTTCGCCGCCCATTCGACGCCGACCTTCACCTGAACCGGCGCGATCACGTCCAACAGCGCCGACTCGGGGTCCAGGCCGGCGTCCACCGCCGCCAGTACGACCTCCACGGCGCCGTACTCGTCGCCCTCCCGCACGGCGTCCCACAGCCGGGCGGAAAGGACTTCGGTGGCGCTGCGGTCCGGAGTCGAAGCGGTCATCGTCGGGTTTCCCGGCCTCGTGAGTGCCGCTCCGCCGCCTCCGGGCGCCCGCTGTGCGGCGCGGTGATCGCAACGATGGCCATGTCGTCGTGTTCCCGGTTCCCGGCCCACTGCGCCGCGAGCATTTGCACGCGCTCCACGATGGCTTCGGCGGGCATCCCCGCGCATTCGGACAGAGCGTCCATCAGCCGCTGTTCGCCGAAGAGTGCGGCCTCGCCGAGCGGGCCGCCACGGACCTCGGTGATGCCGTCGGTATACAACACACAGGTCTCGCCCGGCGCCAGTTCGACCCGGGCGGTCGTCGCTTCGATGTCGGAGAGCGTCCCGATCAGGTCTCCTTGGGTGGCGGCCTTCTCAACGCGGCCGTCAGACCGCACGATGAGCGGCGGCGGATGCCCGGCGCTGGTCAGCCTCAGCCGGACACGGTCACCGGTCCGTACCGCCGATGCCAGCACCAAGGTGACGAACCGGCTCGACTCGGTGTTCAGCAGCGCCCCGTTGAGCAGGGTCAGCATCCGCATGTGGTCGCCGGCCATGGGCAACAGCGCGTGGAGCGTGGTGCGGATCTTGCCGGTGGTGACCGCCGCCTCCAGCCCTTTGCCGCACACGTCGCCGAGGACGACGAGGGACTCGGCGGCTTCGTCGGCACCGGGGTGGACGTCGTAGAAGTCACCGCCGATGAGGTCGCTGCGCACCGACGCGCGATACGCGCCGGCGAAGTCCACGCCGTGGACGTGGCGCAGCCGGGGCGGCAGCAGTTCGCGCCTGAGGATCGTGGTGATCCCGGCCTGCTCGGCGTACATCTGGGCCGCCGACAGGGCCGCACCGGCCCGCGCGGCGAAGATGCGGGCGGATATCTCCTCGTTCTCGCTGAACACCGGCAGGCCGCTGCGGCGCAGCAGGATGAGCGCGCCGACCGGGGTGCCGTGGCCGGGCAGCGGCGTCACCACCACCGCGCCGACCGGCCCGCCGAACGCCTCCGGCACGGCCCACGACGGCAGCTCACCCGGATCGATCCGGCGGGAGGGCACCGGTGGGAAGCCCTGCAGTGCCTCGCTCAGCCCCGGCACCTCGACGGGGTCGGCCTGCACCGTACGGCGGGATACGCCGGCGCCACGGATCGCGAAGGCCGTCGGCAGCCGGTCTCCCACGCCGGGCATGACCAGCACCGCGGCGTCGGCCAGGTGGTCGGCCGCCAGCCGTACCGCGACCTCCGTGCACCGGTCGATGTTCAAGGTCGACAGCAGCGCGGTGGACGTCTCCTCGAGGAACGTCGCGCGCTGCCGCTCCGCCACCAGCTCGGTCTCGGCCCGCCGCCGGTCCGTGTCGTCGACCAGCCACCACATCACGTTCCCGTCAGGTGCGCGGGTCGGGTGCGCCTCGAAGCTGCGCTCCCCGGCCTGTCCCCGCACAGGCTCGGCCCCGGTGCCAGACCGGTCCGCAGCGCGGTGCGCCTCCGCCAGCCAGTCGGGCATCGTCGCGGCGAGGCTCGCCCCCGGCCGGGCTCGCGGAAACAGCCGGGCGGCGGCCTCGTTGAGCTCGACCACCCGGCCGTCGGCGTCGGCGATCACCACCGGGTACGGAGCGGCACCCCACAAGGCGCCGGTCACCCGACCTGGGCCCTGCCGGTCCGCGGGAGTAGCGCTGGAAACGTCCACGCGTCGGGCCCGCGGTCTCGCGAGCCCCCGCCACCTTTCCGATCGAGAACGTCACTAGCTCGATTGTCACGCTAGCCGCTCGCCGGAAATGCCTGGTCGGAGGCCCTGGCCCTACGCGGTATCAGTCGTCGGAGCCCAGTTCGGGAAGGTTCCCGGCCAGTGGCACGAACTCCGTCACCGACAGCAGCCCGTCGTTGTCGGTGTCGTACTCCGCGAACAGCGCCTTGACGATCCCCGACAGATCATTCACCTCGGCCGCCGGGAACATCCCCGCGATCGCCGCGGTCACCTCATCGACGGTGAGCCGCCCATCCCCATCGGTGTCGTACCGCGCGAACACCGCCTCGTACTGATCGGACATGATTCCCTTCCACCAGAGCGACCGTGGCCCCCGATGGTAACCACCGCCACAGTGTTCACGCACCTGAGATGATCGGTTCACGCCTCCATTACCAGCGACGACGATCGTGCTCCCGGGTATCGATCGATGAGGAGTCCTGATGGCCGAGTCCCGAAACGAGTCACACGACCAGGTCGCCAGACGGCAGGTGCTGCGCGGTCTGGGCGGGCTGGCCATCGCCGCGCCGGTCCTGGCCCGGCCCGGCAGCGCCGCGGCACTGGCGACCACCCCGGACCAGGCGGGAGCGCCGGCACCGGAGCAGTTGCACCTGCAGTTCGGCGCGGACGCCGCGCATGAGGTGGCGGTCTCCTGGGCCGCACCGCAGCGGGTCCGCCGTCCGGTCGTCCGGCTCGGCAGGCCGGGTCATGGGCTCGGTTCGGAGGTCGAGGCCGAGGAGCGGGTCTACACGGAGGCCCTCACCGGGGAGACCGTCTTCACGTACCACGCCGTCCTGCCCCGGCTCGCCGCCGACACCCGCTACGAGTACCACGTGGCGCACCGCGGCGCGGCGCCGCTCGGCGGGTCGTTCCGCACGGCACCTCGGGGCCGGTCCAAGGGCTTCCGGTTCACCAGCTTCGGTGACCAGGCCATTCCCGCCAAGGTCGGCAAGGGGCTCGGGCCGGCCACGCCGAACGCCGGCTACATCGTCGACGCCGTGGAGCGGCTCGACCCGCTGTTCCATCTGCTGAACGGCGACCTGTGCTACGCGAACGTCAGTGACGTGCCCGTACAGACGTGGCAGTCCTTCTTCAACAACAACCAGCGTTCGGCGCGCAACCGCCCGTGGATGCCCTGTGCGGGCAACCATGAGAACGAGGTCGGCAACGGCCCGGAAGGCTACCTGTCGTACCAGACCCGCTTCACGTTGCCGGACAACGGATCGCGGGAGTTCGCCGGCAACTGGTACGCCTTCACGGTCGGACCGATCCGGGTGATCTCCATCAACAATGACGACGTGTGCCTGCAGGATGGCGCGTTCAGCGCGTACCGGCGCGACAACGTCCCCGGCTACAAGGCGAAGGGGTACGACCCCTACATCCGCGGATACAGCCACGGGGCGCAGAAGGCCTGGCTGGAGCGGACGCTACGCGCGGCGAGCGAGGACCCGGCCATCGACTGGATCATCGTCTGCATGCACCAGGTGGCGATGTCCTCCGCGCACTTCAACGGCGCCGATCTCGGCATCCGCCAGGAGTTCCTCCCCCTCTTCGACAAGTACGGCGTCGACCTCGTCGTAGCCGGACACGAGCATCATTTCGAGCGGACCTTCCCGGTCAAGGGGGTGCTGCCGGGCAGTTCGCTGCTCACGCCGGCGCCGCAGGACACCGATGCGTCCGTCATCGACACCACCAAGGGCACCGTGCACATGATCATCGGCGGCGGCGGGCACTCCTCCGCGACGCCGTGGTCGGCGTTCGACTCACCGCACGACGGCGTGGTGATCTACGACGTGGGCCCCGGCGACCCGACGACCCAGCGCGCTTCCAAGACCACCACCGAGCCCGCGCCCTGGTCGGCCTACCGCGACCTGCAGCGGCCGTACGGCTTCGCCGCGTTCGACTTCGAGCCGCACGCCCCGGGCGGGAACACCGAGATCACCGTCACCCACTACGGTGCCGACCTCGGCTCCGCCGACTACCAGGAGCTGGACCGGTTCGTGCTCCGCAAGCCGCACGGCGGGCACCGGGCGTGATCGCCTGATCGAGCGACGCACCGGGCGCGGGCATATACCCCGTCCGGTGCCGCTCCAGATCAACACACGCCACAGCGCGGGACTCCACGACCGTCAGTGTGCTCGCTGATACTCTTCGACGATCGTCGCCGGGATCCGGCCGCGTTCGCTGACCTCGATTCCGCTGGCCTTCGCCCACGCACGGATGTCCGCGCTGCGCCGTCGGCTGGCAACGGCACGGCCTCCCTGCTGCCGGACGCCACCGGACCGCCGTGCACGCTGCACGAACGGCGACAGACGGTCACGCAGTATTCGCGCGTTGTCGGCGCTGAGGTCGATTTCATACGTGACCCCGTCGATGGCGAACGAGACCGTCTCTTCCGCTTCGTCGCCATCCAGATCGTCGATAAGACGTTTAATGACTTGCTGCGCCATTTTGTTCCTCCGTGGTTTCGGAGGCACAATAGTAACGTAAGCAGTTCGGCCTCTCATGAAACTCCCATCAGAGGCCCTTCATGGCCTGCGGAGCAACTTCTACGCTCCCGGCCATGAATGAAGAACTACACCACCTGGCCCGAGGCCTGTCATTCGGCCTGGTCACATTCATTCATCGGCTGGGCGCGGTCAGGACCTGGACCTCGGCGAGCGCGAGTTGGCCGGTCCCGGCGAGTTGGACGCGGACGTACCGGCCGCCGTGCCCGACGGGAATCGTAGTCGGCCGCCCGGCCTGCACGGTCTCGTGGTGGGACCACACCCCTGGCTGAGCGAGAGTGTCGCTCACCGAGGTGGATGAGAAAGGCGCGTCGGAGACGAAGACGTAGTAGTCCGCGAGCCCGGCGGCGCAGCAGTCCGCCCGGTTGTAGACCGCGATCCGCTCGATCGGGTAAGGGGCTCCCGCGTCGACCTGCCACCACGGCTGTGCCTCGGTCTTCGTGCCGGCGTAGTTGTTCAGGTCGTCGTCCACCGCATAGCTCGCAGGGTAATTGGAGGACACCGTCGAGGACTGCGCGACCTGCTTGCCGAGCGCCACATTCGGCGGAGGCACCGTACCGGACGCCGTTCCGGCCCGCGTGGTGACGGTCACCGCGGTCGGGGGCGTACCGGACGGCGCCGTCGCCACGAGGAAGGCCGGCGAGAGCACGCGCACGCCGTCGGCGGGCCTTCCGGTGAAGCTCACTCGCGTACCGGCCGTGAACCCGTCCCCCGCCACGAAGACCGTGCGGCCCGCGGCCTGGGCGTAGCGGACCAGCGGCGGACGGCCGGTCACGAGGTCACGGAAGCCGGCCCGCAGACCGGCGGCGCCCACGGTCCCCGTCGGCAGGTCGGTCGCCATCGGGCGCAGGGGCAGCGTCGCGTTGTCCGTGTAGGTGACGTCGGTGCCACCGGGCGGGTTGCAGTGGTACTGGCCGATGGGCTGCGCGGAGTGGTTCCCGGTCACATCGAAGTGTCCGGTGGTCTGGCAGCCGCCCTGGGACAGCTTGCCGTTCCACTCGACGTTGCCGTCCCAGTGGATCCACTCCGCTCCGGCGTCGTCGTACCAGGTGAAGTTAACGTTGCCCTGGTCGTAGGCGACGTTGCCCTGGGCGTGCAGTCCGTGCGCGATGCTCGCGGCGCGGTCGACCGTGCCGTCGGCGGCGCGGATGGTCTGGCCCTGTTGCCCTTCGACGTAGATGGCGCCGCCGTCGCTGAGCACCTGCATGAAGCCGTGGATGAGGTTGCCGCTGATCGTGTTGTCGCTGTTGACGTTCGTCGTGTTGTCCGGATGATCGACGTTGTCCACGTGTCCCTGGATGACGCCCGCGCTGATCCCGGTGTACGGCACGTCCCGGATGTCGTTGTGCGCCACCGACGTGTGCCGGCCGAAGAAGAGCGTGACGGCTGCGGCGCTCGGGTAGTCGGTGCCGACGTGCTCGATCAGGTTGTCGTCGATGGTGTTGTACTCGTTGATCTCCCGGTCGTCCGCGCCCACGTCGGACGGGTGCGGGTCGGTGGTGTCACCGAGGATCACGCCGTTGCCCGCTATCCCGCTGAACACGTTGCCCTCGACCGTGTTGTGCCGGCTCCCGTACTCGAATACCAGCCCCGCCGCGCCCAGGCCGGTGAAGCTGTTCCGTACGAAGGTCACGTCTTGCGCGGCATGCCACTGGACGCCGCCCGGCTCCCGGGTCAGCGAGCCGAACGGGCAGGTCCCCGGCGGGTTCCCGAACGTGCAGGTGCCCTGCGGGTGGGCGGGGTCATCGCCGGTGAGCCGCAGGTTGTCCTGCACGTCGGCGAACCCGGCGGCCGAACTCGGCTCGTTCCATGTGGCGTACGCGAACCGCAGACCGGTGAACGTGATGTCGTGCACCGGCCGGTCGAGTGTGCCGGTGCCGGTGAGCAGCGAGGTCAGCCGAGGCGCCTCGATGTCGAGACGCGCCATGTCCTGCCCCGGCTGCGGGACGTAGTCCAGCACGTGCCGCTCCGCGTCGAGATACCACTGTCCGGGGTGCAGGAACGGGTAGGCGTTCTCCATCCGGGTCGGCGCGGTGCCCGGCTTCATGTTGGGCAGGCCTCCGGAGGCCTGGGTGAACACGGGGCGGGCGGTGATGTTCCGCCAGCAGGGCTGCTGCATCTGCACGGTGGCGCCGCTGACGGAACCGACGCGGCAGCGCGACTGGGTCCAGTCCCCGTTGCCCGCGGTGTAGACGAACTCGACCCGCGCCATGGCGGCGGCGCCGATCTGATCCCGCAACCCGGCGACCCAGTCCGGTGAGGTGGTGTAGCCGCCGTCGGCGGCGGCGAACGTGACCCCCTGCTCGGCCGGGGTGGTCTGCGCGATCGGCGCCTCGCGGCCGTCGACGTAGATCTGACGTGTCTCGAGATCGGCGGGCACCGGAGCGGACCAGACGTGCTTCGCCGGGTCGGTCAGGCGCCAGCCCTGCACCCGCGTCGCTCCGCTCAGCACCGGGTGGGCGCCGGGCGCGGCGCTCCAGATCACCCGGTGTCCGTTGCGACCCGAGTCGTCCGGCCCGAACCGGAGCGGCGCCGTGAGCCGGTACGTGCCGTCGGCCAGCAGCACGACGACGTCCCTGCCCGCGCCCTTGGCGGTGCCGAGGACCTGCCGCTCGCGTTCCAGCGCGCCGGGCACGGAGCAGGGCCGGGCCCGGGTGCACGCCTGCCCGGATCCGCCTGGGGCCGCGTACAGCAGCGTCGGGGCCGGCGCGGCCGTCGCGGACGAGGTGGTGACGATACCCAGTGCGCCGGTCAGCAGAGTGGCAGCGAGGCCGGCGGCCAAGCGTACGGGTGCGGACATCGGATCTCCCAACGTGCGGCGGGCGTCAGACGGTCGGTTCTGGGATGAGCGCCCGCCCGGCCGGCGCCGATGAGGCAGTGGGGCGGCACGGTGCAGTAGCGGTCACGTCGATGTCGTCGCGGGGACGGGTGCCGGAGGCCGACGGCTCAACGCATGGTTCGACCTCCACACCACCTGATACATCCGATGTTTGTAGCCGGAGACTAGGAGCAGACGGAAGCCGGGGTCAAGACCCCGACGCGCGATCTCGGTGTTCACTCGGACCGATCGTGGCCACGCGGGCGGCAATGGGCCGCTCTGCCACTTGGCGGAAAATTGCGCCGTAAATCAAATTATATACAGATTATCCACTTTATTTACCAACCGTAACCTTTACCCTACTAAACGTTGATGTCCACGGCTTATGGGTAGGACGACGGGCGCACAAACGATGGGACGAACGAAAGGAGGGGAACATTCATGGACCGCATTACGGAGCTAACGGCGTATGAGCCCCCGCGGGTGACCGAACTCGGTCTGTTCGATGTCGTGACACGCGGCGGCTACGCGAGCGGCATGGATGACTACGGCGGCCGCAGTTGATGGATGCCGCTGTCACCTGGTTCGTGGTGCTGCCCGACAGCGCTGCGGGCGCCGGCGTGAGGCGGCTGCTGGGAGGCGCGACGGTTCTGGACTATGCGTCCCGTCGGCCGTGCCTGGTGGCCGCCTCACCCGGCGGTGTGAACCGCGCCGTGGTCCGCGCCCAGGTAGGCGGGGTCCGGCTGGCGGTGATCGGCGACACGCCGGTCACCGCCACCCGGCTGGAGAACCTGGCGGCGCGGATCGACCGCCTCGAAGACGCCGACGTGGTCGCCGCGCGCCTGCCCGGCAGCTTCCATCTGGTCGCCGTCGTGGGCGACCGGGTGCGGGTGCAGGGCACCGCCTCGGGCCTGCGGCGGGTCTTCTTCACTCGCCTGGACGGCACGGTCGTGGCCGGCGACCGCGCGAGCGTGCTCGCCGCGCTGAAAGGTGCGCGTGTCGACGTGGAGGCACTGGCCGTCCGGCTCCTGGGCCTGGTCCCCGCTCCCCTGGCCACGCCACTGTGGGAAGGGGTGAGCGCGGTCCCGCCGGGCAGTGCCGCCCACCTCGACCCGGGCGGGGTTCGGCTGAGGGCCTGGTGGGCCCCGCCTCAGCCACAGGTGCCGCTCAGCCGGGGAGCACCGGCGTTCGCCGCCGCCCTGGAAGAGGCCGTGAACGCACGGGTCGGCCCGGGAATGGTGGTGGCCTGTGACCTGTCCGGTGGGCTGGATTCGACCCCGCTGAGTTTTCTGGCCGATGCCGCCGTACGCCGCCGTGACGGCCGACTGGTCACCTTCGCCAGAGGGGTCGGCGACCCCGCCCATGACGACGCCGCATGGGCCCGGCGCGCCCTGCGGCATCTGAGCGGCGAGCATGTGAGAACCCGGCCGGGTGAGCCAGCCGGCTGGTTCGCCGATGTGGCGACTCCGGTGCTCGGCCTGGACGAGCCGATGTTCCCGCTGCACCCCCTGGCGTGCAAGACCGGCACGGCCGCCCTCTTGGCCGCACACGGTGCCCGCGTCCACCTGACCGGTCACGGCGGGGACGAGCTCACCGTCGTTCCGCACTGTCATCTGCACGATCTCGCCCGCACCCGGCCCGCCGCGCTCTGGCCGCGCCTGCGCGCCGGCCGCGCCCGGGAGCGCTGGCCCTTCCGGTCGTGTCTCCACGCGCTGGCCGACCGTCGTACCTACGCGGAGTGGCTGGCCGACCAGATCCAGCTGCTGACCGCGCCAGAGCCGCCGGCGCACCACCCGGACTTCGGCTGGGAGCTGCCGCTGCGGCTGCCCGCCTGGGCCGCCCCGGCCGCGGTCGACGCGGTCGCGCGACGGCTACGGGTGATCGCCCGCGACGCTCGTCCTTACGCGACCGAGCGCGCCCAGCACCAGATCATCTCCAACGTGCTCAGGACGGCACCGGCCTACGCCGCCTTGCAGGACCTCACCGGCCGGATCGGTGCCGCCACGCACGTCCCCTTCCTGGACGACCACGTCATGAGCGCGGCGTTGGCGGTCAGGCTGGACCATCGCGTCGTCCCCGGCGTCTACAAGGCCCTCACCGTGGCCGCCATGCGCCCGTACATGCCGCCCGAATGTCTGACACGCACCACCAAGGCCGACTTTTCCGCCGATTTCTACGAGGGCCTGCGCGCGCACCGCGACGAGGTGCTCGCCCTGGCCGACGGCTCGCTTCTGGCCGAGTACGGCCTGGCCGACCCCGCGGCCCTCCGCGACGTCTGTGCCGGTACCCCTGCCGAGACCGGGCGCCCGGCGCTTCCCCTCATCACCTTCGTCGCCGTCGAGAACTGGCTGCGCGCCCAATCCGCCGGCGCCGAGAACACGGGCACCGGCTCGACCGCCGGCCGGCGGAAAGGAGGACCGGTCCGTGAAGATGCGCCTACCTGACCACGTCACTCTCACCCCTGTCGACCCCGAGCCGGGCGATGACGGCGGGCAGAACGGGGCGGTGCTGCTCGACGAACGCACCGGCCGCTACTACCACCTCAATCCCACCGCCCATCTGATCGTCGCGGGGCTGCTGGAGGGGGCGACCCAGGCCGAGGCCGCCGAACGCCTGGCGGCCGCCTGTCCCGACGCCGCCGCCCGCGCGGACACCGACACCGGCGAGCTGATCGCCCACCTGACCCGCGCCGGGCTTCTGGAGCGGCGATGAGCGTCTCGTACGTCCACGAAAGGCGGCCTCGGCTGCCCTGGCGGCACCGCCCCGCCGCCCTGCTCGCGGTCGCCGCCGCCCACGTGATCGCCCGCCGGCCTCCCGCCCGCATCCGCGCCGTACTCGCCGTGGCCCGGCGCGGCGCCCGTCCGGCCACCGCCGCCCAGGCCAAGGCGGCCCGTGACGCCGTCATCGCGGTGAGCCTGTCCTGCGCCGGCGAAGGCTGCCTGCCCCGCTCCATCGCCACCGCCCTGCTGTGCCGTCTGCGTGGCACCTGGCCCACGTGGCGCACCGGCGTCCGCCTCTATCCCTTCTTCGCGCACGCCTGGGTCGAGGCCGACGGCCATCCGATCGACGAGCCCTACCCGCCGGGCTACCACACCCCCACCATCACCGTCCCGCCGACGACCGCCGCACCTCCATGACACCGGCGCAGGAGGCGATCGTCACCCGGGGACTGACCAAGGTCTACGGCGACCTGACCGCGGTGGACGGCGTGGACCTGACCGTCCGGACCGGGGAGATGTTCGCCTTCCTCGGGCCCAACGGCGCGGGCAAGTCGACCACCATCGCGATGCTGACCACCATGGCCCGCCCGACCGCCGGGTTCGCCCTGGTCGCGGGCGCGGACGTGAGCACTCACCCGGCAGCCGTGCGCCGCCGGATCGGAGTGGTCTTCCAGGAGTCCACGGTCGACGACGACCTGACCGCCGAGGAGAACCTGGGTATCCACGCCACCCTGTACGGCATGCCTCGCCTGACCGCACGGGCCCGCATCTCCGAGATGCTGGACCTGGTCGGGCTGGCCGCGCACCGCCGGACCCGCCTGGCCACCTTCTCCGGCGGGATGACACGCCGCCTGGAGATCGCCCGCGGCCTGCTGCACCGGCCCCGCGTACTTTTCCTCGACGAGCCCACCCTCGGCCTCGACCCGCATGCGCGTACCCGCGTGTGGGACCACCTTCGCCACCTGCGCCGGCAGGAACCGATCACGATCTTCCTGACGACGCACTACCTGGAAGAGGCCGAACACTGCGACCGGATGGCGATCATCGATCACGGCCGCATCGTCGTCTGCGACACCCCCACCGCCCTCAAGGCGACCCTCAGCACCGACCACGTCCACCTGCGCACCAGCGACGACACGGTCGCCCAAGCCGCGCTGGCGCGCGATCTGGGCCTGACCGCCGCCCTGCGAGCCGACGGGCTGCACCTGCACCTGCCCGACGCCGGCACCGCCGTCCCCCGCCTCTGCGCCGCCCTGGACGTCCCCATCGCCTCCATCGAGGTCACCCACCCCAGCCTTGACGACGTCTTTCTGCACTACACCGGCCACGCCATCACCAGGGCGGACTGCTGATGCTGTCGCGCATCGCACCCACAGCGACCGGCGACCACGCCGCCAACGACGCCGGCTGGTCGCCGGTCACCGAACTACGCGCCGCCCTCGCCCTCTGGCGGCGCGAAATAACCCGATACGTCCGCAATCGCGGCCACCTGGCGCTCACCCTGCTACAACCGATGCTGTATCTGCTCATCATCGGCACCGGGCTGAGCAGCCTCGTCTCCCATACCGGCCGCAGCGACTACCGAACGTTCCTGTTCCCCGGCGTCCTGCTCCTGGCCGTCCAGATCGCGGCCGTCGGCTCCGCCGGCTCCATCGTCCGCGACCGCGAGGGCGGCTTCCTGCGCGAGATGCTCGTCGCCCCCGTCCACCGCACCACCCTGCTGATCGGCAAATGCCTTGGCGCCGCCACCATCGCCATCGGCCAGGGCACGGCCGTCCTCGCCCTCGCGCCCGTCGCCGGAATCCCCTACAACCCGCTCCTGCTCGCCACCCTGATCTTCGAAATGGCCGTGCTGTCCCTGGTCCTGACGGCACTCACCGCGCTGCTCGCCGTCACCATCACCGACAGAGACACCTTCTACGCCACGGCCGGCGCCATCGTGCTCCCGATGACCTTCCTGTCCGGCATGTTGTTCCCCACCACCCGGGCGCCCGGCTGGCTCGTCACCCTGATGATCATCAACCCGCTCCTCTACATGACCGACGTACTGCGCCGCACGATCCAGGCGTACCTGCCCGCCCACACCGCCATTCCCGCCACCCTCCCCTGGCATCCCCCGGTCGTCGCGGAACTGGCGGTCATCGCCCTCGTCGGCCTCATCGCCCTGACCCAGGCCGCCCGCCGTTTCTCCCGCACCGCGTAAAAGTCGAGCGCAGCGGCGGGACAGCCCTACTTGACCAATATTTGGGTACAAGCCCGGCGTCCATTCGCCATCCGTCGACACGTGGTCGAGCCCGATTCCCATCGGTGCCGATCGCGGCCGACGTAGTCGTTGGAGTAACGATGAGAATCACCACGGCCGTGATCATCCTGTGGCTCATCATCGGTGCCATCGCCGCCGGGCAACGGCACTACTACAGCAGCGGGCCGAAGAACTGCTCCCAGGCGGGCACGCTCCTCGTCACGATCATCGCGGGCCCCCTCAACTACGTGGGTGTGAACCCCAAGATCTCCTGCAAGACCCCCGAACCCAGCAAGTGACATCTCTCCGCCGGACCCGGACACCCGTATGACGGAACGCGGCCGGGCACGCCTCCGTCGCGCGCCCGGCCGCCGGTCACACCATGTTCGTCACGCCGTGCGGCCCTGCTCCGAGCGGACCGGGCATAAAAGTCGACGTTGAGGTCAGACCTGATCACCGCGCTACTCGAAGAGGGACGGGTCTCCCGCGCCTCGGCGGACGATCTCGGGCTCGTCCTGGGAGAAATCGATCACCGTCGTCGGCACGGCGCCGCACTCGCCGGAGTCGATGACGGCGTCCACCGCATGGTCGAGTCTCTCCTTGATGTCCCACCCCTGCGTCATCGGTTCGGCCTCGTCGGGCAGGAGCAGGGTGCTCGACAGCAGCGGCTCGCCGAGTTCGGCCAGCAAGGCCTGGGTGACGGCGTGATCGGGGATCCGGACGCCGACGGTCTTCTTCTTGGGGTGCAGCAGCCGCCGCGGCACCTCCTTCGTCGCCGGCAGGATGAAGGTGTAGCTCCCGGGAGTCGCCGCCTTGATCGAGCGGAACAGCGCGTTGCTGACCTGGACGAACTGGCCGAGTTGCGCGAAGTCCTTACAGACCAGGGTGAAGTGGTGGCCGCTGTCGAGGCGGCGGATCTCTCTGATCCGGTCGATGCCCTCCTTGTTGCCCAGACGGCACCCGAGCGCGAAGCACGAATCGGTCGGATACACGATCAGCCCGTCCGCGCGGAGGATGTCGACCACCTGGCGGAGCACCCGGGGTTGCGGGTTGTCCGGATGCACGTCGAAGTACCTGGCCATTTGCGAAGCTTAGGGGGAGAAGCCGCAGGTCGACCACCCGAAACCCGCCACTTCCCAAGGTCAAAGCCAGGGACCGAGCGTGGGCGCCTTGGCGGAGCGCCCGGTCAGCCACGCGGCCAGGTCCGCGGCCGACCCGCGAGACGCGTGCCTGGCCACGGCGTCGGCGGCGAGGACGCCTGCGGATGATCGCGAGTTTCAACGAAGACCCGCGAGTTCGTCGGCGATGGCGTGCAGGCGGTCGCGGGGAAGCAGGCCGATGGCGAACGCGGCGATCTGCAGCAGGGTCAGGTGACCGGCGATGCCGACGAGCGGGCCGTCGACCAGGTCCGGCACGTGACGGCGCAGGACCGCGGCCGAGTCCTCGTCGGCGAACAGTCGCCTCAGCGGGATCTCGAGGCCGTCGGGACAGGCGAACTCCTCCGCGCGGGCCGGGCCCTGCCGGCTGGTCCGCACCTGCTCCCACTGGGCGCGCACCAGGAGATGGTCCGGGGTGACCGGGCCACTCTCGGGGAGGCCGAGGCGCTCGTACTGTTCGGGGGGCGCGTCGCTCGCTCGCAGCTGCTCCATGAGCAGGCCGGCCATGCGGAGTTCGAGCTCGTCGTCGGCGAGCGGGTGCTCCTGGTCCGGGTCCTCGGTCAGGTCGAACAGCAGGGTGCCGAAGGCGTACGGGTTGGCCATGGCATGCCCCGTGGTCTTGAGCACCGGCACGCCCTTGGTGAACGGCAGTGGTCCGGCCAGTTCGGCGCCGCGGAGCTCCTCCGGGCGGAAGCGGCCTCGCATGTGGGTGGGCATCAGGGTGTGCTCCACGAGCGGCCGGTTGTCCGGTGCGGCGCACGATCGCATGTAGACGTACCGACCGTCGGTGACGCTGACGTGGCCGCCGAACGCGCCGAACAGCCCCACCTCGCGTACCGGCGTGTCCGCCGCGACCGTTTCACGCAGCGGTACGCCCTGCATGCCCGGTGGCGGATTCAGGCCGAAGAACTCCAGCAACGTCGGCGCGAGGTCGATCGTCTGCACCAGGGACTCGCGTCGTTCGCCCCGGACCCCGCTGCGGGGATCCCAGATAAACAGGGGCGTATGGATGGTCTCGTCGAACCACGGGGCGACGTTCTTGCCCCACCAGCCGTGCTCGCCGAGCAGGAACCCGTGGTCGGTGCACACGATCAGCAGCGTGTCGTCCCAGAGCCCGAGCTCGTCCATAGTGTCCAGCACGCGGCCGAGCGAGTGGTCGCACATGGACAGCAGCGCGGTGTACTCGTACCGCAGGTGCTGCACCTGTTCGGGCGACTCCAGCACCTGCTGGTAGTCGGGCCAGTCGAACAGCGGGCCGTCGTAGTCGTGCGGGTAGTGCTTCTTGTGCCGTTCATAGCTGAAGAACGGCTCGTGCGGGTCGAAGGTCTCGATCTGCAGGAACCAGTCGTCGTCGCCGTGGTTGGTGCGGATGAACTCCAGCCCCGCGTCGAAGGTGCGGGTCTGCGGATGGTCGACCTCGTCGGCGAGGTACTGGCGGTTGATCCAGTCCTGGCGGACGTATCCGAGCATCCTGCGCTTGAGCATCGGAGGCAGCTCGGGGTCGGCGACGTGGCCCTTCCAGCGATCGCCTTCCTGACCGCGGAAGAACTCATAGGTGCTGAACCGGTTGTGATAGGTGCCGCCGCCGTCCTCCCAGTAGTGCTGGTGATCGGTGACCAGATGGCTGTACACCCCGTTTTCGCCGAGGATCTCGGGCACGGAGTCGTCGAACGGCTCCAGCGGCCCCCAGCTGCGGTGCAGGAAGTTGTACCGTCCGGTGTGCAGCTCACGGCGGGCAGGCATGCACGGCATGCTCCCGGCGTAGCAGTTGTCGAACATCGCCGTCCGCTCGGCCAGGCGGCTGAAGTTCGGCGCGTGCACCCAGTCGGCGCCATAGGGCGGGAGCATCTGGCGGTTCAGGCTGTCGAACATCACCATGATCGCCTTCATGGTTCTCGCCCTCCTTTAGAGCTGGACGTCGGCGGCGCAGCGGAAACCGAGGTTGCCGCCGGAGCTGTCGGGTGTGTTGGCGGTGCGGGCGGCGACGCGGTAGCGGTTGCAGTACGACTCGTGGCAGAGGTACGAGCCGCCCCGCATGGACCGTTCCGACATGCCTTCGGCGAACGGGTCGGCGCACCACTCCCACACGTTGCCCGAGGTGTTGTAGAGCCCGTACCCGTTGGGCTGGAACGCGTCCACCGGTGCGGTGCCCGCGTAGCCGTCCTCGGCGGTGTTGTGCACGGGGAAGCGGCCCTGCCAGATGTTGCAGCGGTGTTCGCCGCCCGGGGTGAGTTCGTCCCCCCAGGGGTAGCGGGCCTGGTCGAGCCCGCCGCGCGCGGCGTACTCCCATTCGGCCTCGGTGGGCAGCCGTCCACCCGCCCACTGGCAGAAGGCGCTCGCGTCGCGCCAGGAGATGTGGACCACGGGGTGGTCCCACCGGTCGTCCAGGTCGGTGTCCGGGCCTTCCGGATGCCGCCAGTACGCGCCGGACACACCACACCACCAGGGGGTCTGCGGCGGCCGGGGCGCGGTCTTGCGCACCCGGCCGGGCAGGAACTTGGCGAACACGTAGCTCCAGCCGAACCGTTCGGCGTCCGTGCGATACCCGGTCGCCTCGACGAACTCGGCGAACCGGGCGTTGGACACGCAGTACGGATCGATCGCGAACGGCGCCACGGTCACCTCACGGACCGGCCCCTCATGGTCTTCGGGGAACCCGTCCTTGTCGTCGGTGCCCATGCGGAACGTTCCACCCGGCAGCACGATCAACTCGCCGAGATCGCCTCCGCCACCGGACACGGTGGGGACGGGCGCGGGTCCACCACCGGTCCGGGACGGGGCACAACAGTGGTCCATAAGGGCTCCTTCCACTCCCTTCCGGACACTAGCCGTCATCGTTCCGCCCCAGGCGTGGGCAGGTCGACCTTCGGCCGGCGAGGGTCCGGGGCGAACGGCACGACGTCGGCCGTCTCGATGAGCCGGCGCAGCAGCTCGCCCCGCATCCGTTCCTCGACCTGCGCGAACTCCGGCCGCCCGGCGAGGTTGATCCGCTCGTCCGGGTCGGCGATCCGGTCGTAGAGCTCCGGCGGGTCGTACAGCCGGTGAACGTAGGTCCACGAGCGGTCCCGGATGGCGGTCGCCTTGCCGACGAGCCGCGGCTCCGCGTGCTGCAGGTCGCCCTTGCGGTCGTACGGGAAGCCGGGACGCTCCAGCTGCGCCTCCTCTTCGAGCGTGAAACCGCCCTCGGTGAAGGCGTACTCGCGGTGCGGCACGCCCTCGCCCCGCAGCCGGGGAACGAGGCTCCGGCCGAAGTGCCGGTGCGTGTCGTCGGGCACCTCGCACAGGTCGAGCAGGGTCGGGAACACGTCGATCAGCTCGACCATGTCCTCGACCACCTCGCCGGCGGGTATCCCCGGCCCGGCCAGGATCAGCGGATCCCGGGTGATGTTCGCGCTCATCGAGGTCGGCCACTTCTCGACGAGGCCGTAGTCGCCGAGGTATTCACCGTGGTCGGCGAAGAAGGCCGTGATCGTGTCGTCGGCGTGCCCGGCCCGCTCGACCGCGTCCAGGACGCGGCCGAGGTGGGCGTCCATCCGGGACACCATGCCGTAGTACGTCGCGGTGATCTCCCGCCAGTGCTCCGGCGTCGCGCGTTCGAGGCCGTACGCGTCGCGTAGGGGCTGGTGGAAGCACGGCTCGGATCCGTCGGCAGGGGCCACCGGGTCCGGCATCGCGTCGCGGTCGTACATCGAGAACCAGGGCTCCGCCGCCTTGAACGGTACATGTGGCGCGAGCAGCGGGACGAACAGCAGCCACGGCTCCCGTGGCGCGCCGGCCAGCCAGGCCTCGGCGGTCCGGATCGCGGCCTCGTCGAAGTCGACGGCGTCCTCGGCCCGCCCAGCGTAGAAGGTGCGCGCCGCGAGGTCGTTCTCGTACTCGATGTCCTTCGCCCAGCGCATGCCGGTCGGCTCGACGGAGAAGCCGTACTCGTCGACGCTGGCCTCGGTCCCACCGGGCGCGAAGGTGTCGCCGCGCTCCCCCACCCAGGTGACGTGGTAGCCGTTGTCCCGGAAGGTCTTGAGGAAGTTCGGCTCGTCCGCGCGCAGCAGGTTGGTGAGCGTGCGATGGCCGGACACGTGCGGGTACCAGCCGGTGAGGAACGACGCGCGGCTCGGCGAGCAGACCGGATGCTGCACGAACGCGTTGGTGCAGCGGGCGCCGCGGGCGGCGAGGCGGTCGATGTTCGGGGTCCGGACGTGCGGGTTGCCGAAGGCGCCCACCGCGTCGGCCCGCAGCTGGTCGGGCACGAAGACGACGACGTTCGGCCGCCCGGCGCTCATTTCGCCTTCTTCCGGTCGGGCACCCGCAGCGTCGGCAGCGGCGCCTGCGCGTGCCAGGAGACGTCGACGGCGCCGTTGTCCGGGTGCAGGCGCGCCTCGAGGTCGTCGGCGAGCTCGGCCCGGCCGGTGGCCCGCAGGTGCGCGGCGTACTCCTCCGGCTTGGCGTAGAGCGTCGGCCCGGCCTGCAGCGAGATCTGCATCGGGTCCGGCAGCGCGCCCGGTGTCGCGGCGTACCGGTGCCACCATTCGAGCAGGTGGGAGCGCATTTGCGCGAGCAGCTCCGGTTCCTTGTCGACGAGGTTGTGTTCGAGGTGCGGGTCGCCGGTCACGTCGAACAGCGACTCCCATTCGGCGCGGAGCGAGCCGGGGTGGTAGGTGCGGATGTAGAGGTGGTCACGGGTCCGCACCGACCGCTGGAAGGTGTGCGCGCCGTGCCCGAGCACGAGGTACTCACGCTGCTCGGGCCGCTCGCCGCGCAGTGCCGCGGCGAACGACCGGCCCTGCCACTTCTCCGGAACCGGGATGCCGAGCAGCTCGCAGATCGTCGGCGCGTAGTCGATGTTGTACAGCAGCGATTCGTCGCTGCCGCCCTCGGTGACGCCCGGCCAGTGGACGATCATCGGCAGCCGGTGCACCGGTTCACTCGCGAAGGCGTGCTCACCGTACGAGCCGAGCTCGCCGAACGCCTCCCCGTGGTCGGCGCTGACGACGATCGCGGTCTCCTCGGTCAGGCCCATCGACTCGAGCGCCGCCAACAGCCGGCCGAAGTGGTGGTCCCAGTACAGGATCGCGCCGTCGTAGCCGTTGATCAGATGCTCGAAGTCGGCGCGGGTGCGGATCTCGTCCGGCATGTTGTGCGGCACCTGCGAGGACCGCGGGCCGCCCACGTAGTGCAGGTCCAGGGCGGTGCGGGGGCCGTAGACCTCGGCGTGGCGGTCGATGGCCTCCTGGTCCGGCCAGTCCGGGGCTGGGCCGCTGCCGGCGGCGCGCTCCGTCCACTCGGGCGCCTGCAGGTAGTCGGTGTGCGGATCCCAGTACGTGATGTGCAGGTAGAAGTCGTCGTCGCGGTGCCGGGAGATCCAGTCCACCGCGGTGTCGGTGATGAGCTCGGCGGGTTCGTCGCCGATGTCCGGCGTGGCCTGGATGTTCTCGCGAAAGTTCCCCTGGAAGAAGTACGCGCGGTGCCGCTCGGCGAACGACGACACCGCCGCCGTGAGGTAGCCGGCCCGCGTCAGCACCTGGCCGAGCAGCGGGCGGCCCGGCTCGGGCCGGTGTCCGCTGTCGAGCCGGAACCGCGCGGCCTCGCCCGCGTGGCCGACGACGCCGCTGGTGATGCCGAACTGCCCGCACGTCAACGCCGTGCGCGAGGGCAGGCACGGTGAGTCGGAGCAGTAGTAGCGGTCGAACCGGACGCTGCGCTCGGCCAGGGCGGCGAGGTTCGGCGTGATCGGACGCCGGTAGCCGTACGGCTCGGTGTGGTCGGGACGCAGGGTGTCGACGTCCACGTAGATGATCTTCACTTCGCCTCCACCTTTCCCGTCAGCGGCAGATCCGCGCTCGAGGCCCCGGCGTGCACCAGGAACGCGCCGGGCTCGTACCGCCATGCGCCGTCCCAGTGCGCCAGCGCACGCGCGCCGACCTCGACGTTCACCTCGATGGTCTCCCCCGCCTCGGCCCCTACCACGGCGAACCCCGCCAGCCAGCGCACCGGCCGGTCGATCTCGGTCTCCGGCCGGGAGAGGTAGACCTGCACCACCTGCCTACCGGGACGGGCCCCGGTGTTGGTGACCCGCACGGTCACCGGCAGCGCCGCGCCCGCGTCGACCGACTCGGGCACCACGAGATCGTCGAAGCGCCAGGTCGTGTAGCCCAGGCCGTGGCCGAAGGGATACGCGGGCTCGCGGCCGGCCCGCAGCCAGCCTCGATGACCGACGTGCACGCCCTCGGCGTAGTCGAGCGCGCCGTCCACGGGACGGGTGGACAGCACGGGTACGTCGGCCTCGGCGGCGGGCCACGTGGTGGGCAGCCGGCCACCGGGTTCGGCGACGCCGAGGAGGACGTCCGCGAGCGCGTGCCCGAAGTCCTGCCCGGGGAACCAGGCGAGCAGAATCGCCGCGACCTCGTCCCGCCATGGCATCAGCACCGGAGCGCCGGCGTTGACCACCACCACGGTCCGCGGGTTGGCGGCGGCGACCGCGCGTACGAGCTCGTCCTGGCGACCCGGCAGCGCCAGGGAGGTACGGTCGACGCCCTCGCTCTCGACCCGGGCGGTGGTGCCCACGACCACCACCGCGACCTCGGCCGTACGCGCGGCCTCGGCGGCCCGGGCGATCTCGGCGTCCTCGTCGTCCGCTCGCACCTCGAGGCCGAACGACAGCGACACCGACGAGGTACGGCCGCCGGCTCGCGAGGTCAGATCGTGCACGACGCGGAGCAGGACCGGCCGGTCCGCCGTGAGGTGCACGGGCGCCGACGTCGACGGCGGGGCGAACAGGCCCGCCCCGAGGATCGCGTCCGGGTCGGTCAGGTCGGCCTCCAGCGCGACGGCATCGTCGACGAAGACGGTACTGCGGCCCACGGAGGCGACGCCGATGTGCGTGCGCCCGGTCGTCTCCGGCCGATACCGCGTGCTGAGCTCCAGCGTGGTCGCCTCCGCGGGGCCGCCGCCGAACCAGAGCAGGTCGGTGGAGATGCGGTCCTCGGCGGACACCTCGTTGCCGTCCGTGTCGAGGAACCGGGCTCGTACGCCGGGCTCGCCGGTGACCGGGTTGGTCAGCGCGTGCGGGGGCAGCGGCAGGGGGCCGTCGGTGATGACCGCGCCCCCCTCGTACCGGATCTCGGCCTCGGGAAGCGCCTCCCGCAGGCCGTGCAGCGGCGGCACGACCGCGAGCGGCACCACCCGGGCGCTGCCGCCGCCCTGGGTGCGCGCGACCTCGGCCGCCTGCCCGATCACCGCGATCGACCGCGGGCCCGCCGAAGGCCAGGGCAGTTCGCCCTGGTTGCGCACCAGCACCATGCCGGCCGCGGCGGCCTCTCGCGCGAACCCGTCGTCCGGGGGCGGTGTCGTCGGGGCGACGATCTCTTCGCCCAGCGCACCGACCTTGGCGGCCAGCCACAGGATGCGGCGTACCTTCTCGTCGATGACCGCCTCCGGCACGCGGCCGGCTCGTACCGCCTCGACCAGCGCGGCGCCCCACGGACCGTCCGGGCCGGGCATCACCAGATCCTGTCCGGCGAGCGCGCTGGCCTCCGTGCTGTGCACGGCCGTCCAGTCCGAGACCACCGGGCCGGCGAGGCCCCACTCGGCCGACAGCGGGTCGCGCAGCAGGTCGTTCTCGCTCATCGTGGCGCCGTTGACCGAGTTGTAGGCCGACATGACCGCCCAGGCCCCGCCGTCGCGCACCGCCATCTCGAACGGCGCCAGGTAGACCTCGCGGAGTGTGCGCTCGTCCGCACGTACGTCGGCGGTGTACCGGTCGGTCTCGGACTCGTTGGCCACGAAGTGCTTGGGCACCGCGGCGACGCCGTACCGCTGGACTCCACGCACGAACCCGACGGCCAGCGCGCCGGACAGCAGCGGGTCCTCGGAGAAGCACTCGAAGTGCCGGCCGCCGAGCGGGCTGCGGTGCAGGTTGATCGTGGGCCCGAGCACGGCGTGCACGCCCTTGGCGCGCGCCTGCGCGGCCAGCACCGCACCGTACCGCTCCGCGAAGGCGACGTCCCAGGTGGCCGCCATCGCCGAGGCCGACGGCAGGTTCAACGACGGGTCGCGTTCGTCCCAGTGCTCACCGCGTACCCCGGACGGGCCGTCGGACATGAGCATCGAGCGGAGCCCCACCGCCGGCTCGGCGTGTGTGCCCCAGAAGGTCCCCCCGGTGAGCAGCCTTACCTTCTGTTCCAGATCGAGCTCGGCGACAAGGGCGTCCAGCATCGAGTTCCTTTCCGTAGTGAGTGTCAGACGCGGGCGGCGATGCCCCAGCGCGTGAGCTCGAGGATCCGTTCCCGTGGCACGACTCCGCAGCGATGCGACCACTCGGCCCACGCGTAGGCGAGCTCGCGGACCAGGTCCGGGTGGTCGGCGGCGACGTCGGCGCATTCGACCGGGTCCGCGTCGAGGTCGTACAGCTCCCAGTCACCGGGGTATTCGCGGACGAGCTTCCATCTCCCGCGGCGTACGGCGGCGTTGCCGATGTGCTCGTAGAACTGGTACCGCTCCCCCGGATCCGGCGTGCCGCGCCAGGAGCCGAGCATGCTGTGTCCCTCAAGCGGGAGAGGTGACCGGCCGGGGAAGTCCTCGGGATAGGCGGCCCCGGTCACCTCGAGCACCGTCGGCATGAAGTCGGGCAGGTAGTGCGGCGTGTGGACGATCGTTCCGGCGCGCTCGCCAAGGCCGCGCGGCCAGTGCGCGATGAACGGGTCGGCGATGCCCCCTTCGTGTGCCCACCGCTTGAACATGCGGAACGGCGTGTTCGAGACGTTCGCCCAGCCCCGCCCGTACATCATGTAGACGTCCTCGCCGCCCGGCATGCGGTCCGGCCGGCTTCCCACGTAGATCTCACGGCCGTCACTGGTGGCGGCGGGCACGGCCTTGAACCCGCGCGCGGCGTACTCGCTTCCGAGGCCGACCGGGAACTCCTCGGCGCAGCCGCCGTTGTCGGACAGGAAGACCAGCAGAGTGTTCTCCAGCCTTCCCGTGGCGCGCAGCGACTCGACGATCCGGCCGATCCCGCGGTCCATGCACTCGACCTGCGCGGCGTAGACCTCCATCCGCCGCTGTTCCCACTCGGGATGCTCGACGTCCTCCCACACCGGGACCTCCGGATCCCGCGCGCTCGGCGCGACGTGCTCGGGGAGGATCCCCAGGTCGCGCATCTTCGCCACGCGGCGCGCCCGCACCACGTCCCAGCCCTCGCGGTACCGGCCGGCGCAGCGCTGGATGTCGCTCTCCCGCGCCTGCAGGGGGAAGTGCGGCGCGGTGTAGGCCACGTAACAGAACAGCGGCCGTTCCCGAGGCGTCGTCTGGACGAAATCGACCGCGGCGTCGGTGATGGCGTCGGTGTAGTAGAAGTCCGGGTCGGTGCGCGCCTCTTCCGAGACGTCCTCCTCGCCCCGGGTGAGCCGGAACGGCGCGAAGTAGTTTCCGCCCCCGCCCGGAGTGCCGTAGAAGCGCTGGAACCCCCTCCGGGTGGGCCACGCGTGCGACGGTTCGTCCATTGAATGAGCAAGGTGCCACTTGCCGCTCATACACGTGGCGTATCCGGCCGCCCCGAGTACCTCGGCCACGGTCAGGCACCGGTCATTGAGGCTTCCCGGGTAGCCGCCCGGTCCGTCGTCGCCGTTCAGCACGCCGATCCCGGTCTGGTGCGGGTGCAGGCCCGTCAGCAGCGAGGCCCGCGACGGGCTGCACCGGGCGGTCGTCGTGAGGTGGGTCATGCGCACGCCGTCGCGGGCGAGCGCGTCGAGGTTGGGCGTCTCGATCTCGCCGCCGTAGCACCCGAGGTCGGAGTAGCCGAGGTCGTCGGCGAGGATCAGCACGATGTCCGGGCGATCGGTCATCCGGCCAGGGCTCCTTCCGCGAGAAGCTTCTTGTGCATTTCGCCCGGGAAGTGGCAGGCCGCCCCGTGCCGGTCGTCCGCGCCCTGCGGCAGCTCCGGGGCCTTCTCCACGCAGATCGTGCGGTCGGGATGGGCCAGCGGGCCGATCGGGCAGCGCGTCCGGAACCGGCAGCCCGAGGGAGGGTTCTTCGGGCTGGGCAGGTCACCGGTGAGCACGATCCTCTCCCTGGGCGCCTCCACCGAGGGAGAGGACGACAGCAGGGACACCGTGTACGGATGCAGCGGCTCGCGGTACAGCCGCTCGGCCGGCCCGGTCTCCACGATCTTGCCGAGGTACATCACCGCGACCCGGTCGCTGATGTTGCGCACCACCGCCAGGTCGTGCGCGATGAAGAGGTAGCCCAGGCCGAGCCGGTCGCGCAGGTCGGCCAGCAGGTTCATGATCTGCGCCTGGATCGAGACGTCCAGGGCCGAGACGGGCTCGTCGAGGATCAGGCCGGCCGGCTCGACCGCGAGCGCGCGGGCGACGGCGATGCGCTGCCGCTGGCCTCCGGAGAAGGCGTGCGGGAACCGGTCGAGGTGCCGTTCGGCCAGCCCGACCAGCTCCAGCAGCTTCACCGACTGCTCCCGGCGCTCGGCGGGCGGCACGCCGCGTACCTCCAGGGCCTCGTCGAGCACCTGCCGGACGGTGCGGCGCGGGTTGAGGGACGCGTAGGGATCTTGGAACACGTACTGCAGCGCGCGATGGGAGGCCGCGCCCGGACCCTGCCCCTGGATCGTGATGGTGCCGGCGGCGGGCCGGTTGATGCCCACCGCGGTACGGGCGAGGGTGGACTTCCCGCATCCGGACTCCCCCACCAGCCCGACCGTCTCGCCGACGCGTACCCGCAGGCTCACACCGTCGACGGCGTACACCGGGCCGCGCCGGCCACCAACGTTCACGCGCAGGCCGTCGATCTCCAGGACCGGCGGCCGGTCGGCGGCGACGGCCCGCTCGGTCGCTTCCGTGGGCTCGGCGGCGGCCGGGCTCTCGGTCACGGGGAACCAGCACGCAGCCGCGCGTCCGCCGTCCAGGGACGTGAGGGCAGGCCGCGTGGTACGGCAGGTGTCCTCGGCGCGGGCGCAGCGCGGATGAAAGGCGCAGCCCGGCGGCAGCGTCGCCGGGTCGGGCGGCTGCCCCGGGATCGCGAACAGGCGCCGTCCGGCGACGTCGTCCAGCCGGGGCATCGCCCGCAGCAGGTCACGCGTGTACGGGTGGGCCGGGGCGGCGAACACGTCGGCGACCGTCCCGGTCTCGACGATGCGGCCGCCGTACATCACCGCGAGCTCGTCGCACAGCTCGGCGACCACGCCCATGTCGTGGGTGATCAGCAGCACCGCGACCCCGATCCGGTCGCGCAGCTCGGCCAGCAGCCGCAGGATCTGCGCCTGGACCGTCACGTCCAGCGCCGTGGTGGGCTCGTCGGCGACGAGCAGCGCCGGCTCATGGGCCAGCGCCATCGCGATGACCACCCGCTGCCGCATGCCGCCGGAGAACTGGTGCGGGTACTCCCCGGCCCGGCGTTCGGCGTCGGGAATGCCGACGAGATCGAGGAGCTCCACGGCGCGCTTCCGGGCCCTTCGGTGCGGCGTGCCGTGCACGATGAGCGCCTCGGCGACCTGGGCGCCGACGGTGGCGACCGGGTTCAGCGACGCGTGCGGGTCCTGGAAGGCCATCGCGATCCGCTGGCCCCGGATCGACCGCATCTCACGTTCGCGCAGGGTGAGCAGGTCCCGTCCCTCGAACCGCACCGTCCCGCCGGTGATCCGGCCGGGCTCGGGCACCATCCGCATGATCGCGCGGGCGGTGACCGACTTGCCGGAACCGGACTCGCCGACCAGGGCGACGATCCGGCCACGGTCCACCCGCAGCGACACCCCGTCCACGGCGACGGCCGATCCGAACCGGACCCGCAAGTCCTCGGTTTCCAGTACGGCCTCGGTCATCGCGGCTCCTTCATGGATACCCCCGCCTTCAGACGGGGATGAAACGGACCCTGCGGAACAGGGCAGGCAATGCGATCCGCCGTCAGGGCGAATCGGCATGCCCTGTCGACACGGGAACTGGTAAAAAGTGAGGCGTGGCGCGGCAGGTCAAGCGGGCTTTCAAGTACCGCTTCTATCCGACGGACGAGCAGGCAGCGGAGCTGTCCCGCACGTTCGGATGTGTCCGCCTCGTCTACAACAAAGCGCTTGAGGAACGCACGCGCGCTTGGCACGGCGAGCAGCGCCGCGTCTCCTACGTCCAGTCGTCTGCCGCGCTGACGGCCTGGAAGAAGTCCGAGGAACTGGCCTTCCTGTCCGAGGTGTCGAGTGTCCCGCTCCAGCAGACATTGCGCCACCTGCAAACGGCGTTCGCGAACTTCTTCGCCAAACGCGCGAATTATCCGCGTTTCAAGAGCCGGAAAAAATCCCGATCCTCGGCCGAGTACACCCGCTCCGGTTTCACGTGGCGTGAGGGCCGCCTGAGATTGGCGAAGATGGGCGAACCGCTGGACATTCGCTGGTCGCGCCCCCTGCCCGAAGGGGCGGAGCCCTCCACGGTGACCGTCTCCCACGATGGCGCGGGGCGCTGGTTCGTCTCCCTGCTGTGCGAGGACACGATCGCTTCGGCTCCGGCCACGACGAACACCATCGGCATCGACGCGGGCATAACCTCCCTGGCGACCCTCTCCACCGGCGAGAAGATCATCAACCCCCAGCATGAGCGCCGTGACCGTGCCCGACTTGTCAAGGCGCAGCGTGCCCTGTCGCGCAAGGCGAAGGGTTCGGCGAACCGGGAGGCGGCCCGCCGACGCGTGGCCCGCGTGCACGCCCGCATCGCCGACCGACGCCGGGACTTCCTCCATAAGCTCACTACTCGGCTCGTCCGTGAGAACCAAACGGTCGTGATCGAGGACCTCACCGTCCGCAATCTGCTGAAGAACCGCAAGCTCGCCCGCGCCGTCTCGGATGCGGCCTGGACGGAACTGCGGTTCATGCTGGAGTACAAATGCGCCTGGTACGGGCGCGAACTCGTCGTGGTCGACCGCTGGTTCCCCAGCTCGAAGCTGTGCTCGGCCTGCGGCACCGTCGCGGCGCAGATGCCTCTCAACGTGAGGGAATGGCGCTGCGACTGCGGCACCGTGCATGACCGCGACGTGAATGCGGCGACGAACATTCTGGCCGCCGGGCTGGCGGTGTCTGCCTGTGGAGCTGGTGTAAGACCTCAACGGGAGTCCTCCCGGACGGGGCGGTCGGCGGTGAAGCAGGAAGCCTGACCAGCGATGGTCAGAATCCCCTCCGTTCAGGAAGGGGAGAAGTCAATTCCGCGTCACCGCCTCGTTGAGGGCATCGGAGAGCAGGCTGAACGACAGGGCCAGCAGGATGAGGACCAGGGTCGGCCCGAGCACGTACATCGGTGCCAGCGACAGGAACCGGACCCCGGTGTTGAGCAGCATGCCGAGCGAGGGCTGCGGCGGCTGGATGCCGAGGCCGACGATCGACAGCCCGGTCTCCAGGAAGACCGCGGTCACCATCGAGATCGCGGCGTGCACGATGATCGCGTCGATGGAGTTCGGCAGGATGTGCCGGACCAGCACCTTCCGCCGCGAGATCCCGAGCACCCGCGCGGCCTGCACGTACTCGCGGCGTTCCTGCGCCAGCATCGCCGCCCGCGCCAGGCGCCCGAACCCGGGCAGGCCGTAGATCACGATGGTGACCAGCAGTGCCCAGAGGCCGGGCTGCATGATCAGCACGATCACGATGCCGAGGATCAGGCTGGGGAACCCGATGATGATGTCGAACACCCGCTGCATGAACAGCCCGGCCGTCCGGGACACGGCGCCGAGGACGCCGAGCAGAGTGCCCAGCACCATGCTGACCGGCACCCCGATGAACAGCAGGACGAGGTCGGAGCGGAGGCCGTACAGGGTTCGGGTGAACACGTCCCGGCCGAGTTCGTCCGTGCCGAACGGGTGCCCCCACGACGGGGACAGGAAGGTGTCGGAGGACTGCTGGTCGTAGCCGTTCGAGAAGAGCGGTATGAGCAGGGCCGCCAGCACGAGCACGGCCAGCAGGCTCAGCGCGAACGCGCCCCGCGGCCTGCGCACCCCGGCGAGGTAGCGCCGCCAGCCCTCCCGTACCGTCTCCTGGGCGACCGGTGGTGCCGCCTGAATGGTCGTCGTCATGCGGTCGCCCCTTCCAACCGGATTCGGGGATCGAGCACGGACAGTGCGATTTCGGTGAGCAGCTGGAAGATCACCGCGATGGCCACCGCGAACAGGATCATCGCCTGCAGCACCAGGTAGTCGCGCTGGTTGACGCTGGTCACGGCCAGTGCGCCGAGGCCGCTGCGGGCGAAGATGGCCTCGATGACGATGGCTCCGCCGAGCAGCTCGCCGATCCGCATCCCGAGGCTCACCAGCGCGCTCGCCATCGAGTTGCGAAGCACGTGCCGCAACGTCACCCGGGTGGGCGAGGCGCCCTTGGCGATCGCGGTCTGCACGAACTCCTCCGACCTCGACTGCCACATCGCGCTCTGCAGCAACCGGGCGATCTGCGCGGCCTGCGGCAGGGCCAGCGCGAAGGCGGGCAGCAGCAGGTACTGCACGCCGATCTCCGGATCGGTGAACACCGACACCTCGCCGCTCACCGGCAGCACGGTCCAGGCCACGCCGAGCAGCAGTACGAGAAGCAGGCCGGTGAGGAACGGCGGCACCGCGAGCAGCACGGAACACGCCACGTCGAGCACGCTCTTGGCGAAGCGGCGCCGGGCCGAACCCGCGGCCACCCCGAGCGCCATGCCGATCACGACCATGAACACCGCCGCCAGCACGGCGAGCTGAACGGTGCTGCCCAGCCTGCTGCCCATGAGCTCGGTCACCGGCCTGCCGGTGGCGTACGACCGCCCGAAGTCACCGGTGAAGATGCCGCCCATCCAGTGGAAGTACTGCTCGACGAGCGGCCGGTTGAGGCCGAGGTCCCGGCGGATGGCGGCGATGTCGGCCGCACTGGCGTCGGGACCGGCGGCGGCCACCGCCGGGTCCCCCGGTGCCAGCCGGGGAAGGACGAACGCGAGGATCGAGGTGGCGAACAGCACCAGCAGGGCCGAGGGGAGCCGGCGCACCAGGAATCTAGTCATGATCACACCAGGTAAGCGCTGTCGAGGAGGAAGCTGCCCACGACGTCGAACCGGAGCCCGCGGACGCGCTGGGACTGCACGCTGATCGAGTTCGACATGCCGAGCGAGTGGATGAACGCCTGGTCCTGCATGTAGGCGGCGAGCCGTCTTACGGCCGCCGGGCGGTCGGCGGCCGAGGCGGTGAGCGCGGCGTTGACCGCGGCGCCGTACTCGGGCGTGGTGAAGTGGGACGGGTTGTGGCCGGGGGTGAGCATCGGGCTGGCGCTGACGATGGTGGCCGCCGACATGTCCGCCATGCCGATGCTGTTCAGGTACGCCTGCCCCAGTGCCCCCTTGACCAGGCGACTGCTGAAGTCCACGTTCTCGTACACCTTGGTCGCCACCCGCAGGCCCGCCGCCTCCAGGTCGTAGCGGACGATCTGCGCCGTGCTCATCACCCCCAGGGTGTTGATCACGTCGATGGTCACCTGGGTCCCCGCCACCCCGGCCTGGCGGAGCATCGCCTTCGCGCGGGCCGGGTCGTAGCGGTACTCAGCGGCCTGCGCGGCGTCCCAGCCCGGCTCCTTGCGGCTCCACCACAGGCTGCTCGTGTCGCCGTAGCCGGCGAAGACCTGCTTGACGATGCGCTCGCGGTCGATCGCGTACGCGACCGCCCGCCGGACCTGCGGGTCGTTGAACGGCGGGGTCGAGGTGTTCAGGCCGAAGACGTACGCGAGCGAGATCCCCCGGTTGACGTGGAATCGCTCGTCCTTCGACAGCCCTCTGGCGTCCAGCGGCGTGATGCCGAACACGACGTGGGCGCGCCCGCCGCGCACCGCGGTCACCAGCGCCGTCGGGTCCGTGAACACCGGCTGCTCGACGCGGTCGAGGTACGGCCGCCCGGGCACCCGGTACGCGGGGTTGCGCACCAGCGTGAGCTGCGACCCCGGCGTCCACGACCTCCACACGAACGGGCCGGTGCCGATCATCGCCCGGCCGCTCGCGATGCCCGCCGCGCTCTCGCTGTCCACGATCATCGCGTACTGGAAGAGGTCGAACAGGTTGACCGCCGGCCGCTTCAGCCGCAGCCGCACCGTGTGGGGGTCCGGCGCGCTCATATCGTCGATGAGCAGGGCGATCGGCTTGACCTGCGACTGCGCCGCCGGCTGCGTGGTCCGGCGCAGGGAGAAGATCACGTCCTGCGCGGTCATCGGCCGTCCGGAGTGGAACCGGACATCGTCGCGGAGGTGCATGGTGACCGTACGGCCGCCGTCGGCGAGCTCCCACGACCGGGCCAGCACAGGCTGTGGCACGCCCGCGGAGTCGTACGACGTCAGCGGCTCGAACACGAGGCCGCGCCAGGCGATGCTGATGGGACCCTGCGACTGCACGGCTGCGGGTTTGGCGTCGATGTTCACGCCCATGACGAGGGTGCCGCCGCGCCGGGGACCGCCGCCCACGGCGCCGCGGGCCTCGTCCACCGCCAGCCGGCATCCGGCGACACCGGCCGCGCCGAGCCCGGCCATGCCGAGCAGCGCGGCCCGCCGGGAGAATTCCCGGCCTGTCGAGCCGAACTCCATGAGTGGCCCTGCCTTCCTGCGCCGTCGCCGGCGCCACATCCGCCCACGTCAGGTGGGTGCGATGGAGTGTAGGCAGAGAAAACCAATCAAGTGAATAGTTTGTTACCGCTTCGTTACATCTGCGGCTCCGGCGCCAGTCCGCGCAGGTAGGCCTCCAGGAAGTCCGCGAACGCCGTCCTCATGTCCACCGCGTCCGGGTCGTGCAGCCACTGGATCTGCAGGCCGTCCATTGCCGCGATGAGCACCGAGGCCACGGCCGGCAGGTCGACGTCGGCCCGGATCTCCCCGGCGTCGCGGGCGTCCCGCAGACGGCTCGCGACGCGTTCGCGAATCGTGGTGTACCGCTGGAGGAAGTACGGTCGCGCCGGGTGCCCAGCCCCCACCGACTCCCCGGCCAGCACCGTGTACAGCCGGACCAGTTCGACCTGGCGGGCGTTCAGCTCGACCAGGTCGATCAGGTACCGGACCGCGTTCAGGCCGTCGTGGCGCCCGAACCGCTCGTTGAACGTCTCCTGCTCCTCGTCCCGTAGCCGCAACACCTCTTCCAGCAGCTCGTCCTTTGACGAGAAGTGGTGCAGCAGGCCGGCCTGGCTCAGCCCGACCATCTCCGCGATCTCCCGCATCGACGTGGCTCGGAAGCCTTGCTCGGCGAACGCGTTCAGCGCGGCGAGGAGGATCTCCCGGCGACGAGCACGGCCCTTCGCATACCCCCGGGACGGCGAGGACGCACCATTCGATGACATACGAAGAAAGGTAGCCAACGGTCACCCGTACGGCGGCCGGGCGCGTGGCGGCGTGGGCGAGTGCTCCTGAGGGTCAGGCCGGCTGCGGCTCGGCGAGCGGCGCTTGTCGATTCCTGACCGGCCGGGTCACCTGCTTGGCCACACACGAGGGCATCCCCGCCGTCGCGTCCGCTGCCTCCTGGCGGTACACACTGGGCGGCA
>NZ_JBFAJC010000083.1:0-41876 GCF_040655075.1 Actinoallomurus sp. NPDC050550
GACCTCGCCGTCGTCGCAGGGCCGCCGCGCGCCGGCCCCGTTTCAGCCGGTGCGCTGCTCCTGCGCCAACTTGCCCAGCAGCCCGTTCACGTCCGCGGATGAGTTCACGGTCGCGTCGAAATTCGCCTTCGCGTGGACGGTGAACCGTCCGTTGTGCGACCGGTACCAGGACGACCAGTCCCCGCCGCTGGTCCGGCAGGAGAGGCTCGTCTGGCGATTCACGCTCGTCGACACCGCGTCCGTGCACGTCGACACGGTCCCCCCGCCCCCGCTGAACGCCACCTTCATCGTGACGTGGACGGCCCCCGAGGAGTCGCTCACCGTCGTCGCGCGGATGTCGGCCCGCACCGTACAGCCCGCCTCGCCGCAGCTGCCGAACTGCACCTTGCTCACCGGCAGCACGGTCAGATCGGGATCGTAGGCGTTCGCCAGGCCCTGGACGTCGCTGCGGAGCGCCGTGAACACCGTCGTGATCGAGGCGGCCGGCAACGCGGCGACGTCGAACGTGTACCGCTGCGACCCCGAGAAGCCCTCGACCCGGAGCAGACGACGCGGCTCGCTCTTGGAGATGTAGTACGTCCGCGGGCCGGTCCTCATCTTGATCGCCTTGACGCCGTTGACCGTCGTTCGTACGGCGAGTGGATCGTTCATCGCCCCCCGGAGCGCGGACGCGAGCCGGGCCGGCGACAGATCGGCCAGGTTCAGCCTGGCGAGATCGTCGGGAGCCTTCGTCCACTTGCCGTCCGCCTTGGCGGCCCGGTCGGCGGACAGCCCTCCCTGGGCGGCCCAGAAGGTGCGGTCCGTCTTGAGGTAGGTCGTCCCGCCGACGTCGAGCCGCGTGACCTGCGACCCGCCCGCCGTGTAGGTGCCGCGCACGCTCCCCGCCTTCGTGACGCTGAACGTCGACTGCCCGCCGTCGTACGTCCCCGTGAGCGTCACCCCGGCCGCCTGACCGAGTGCCTGACCGGCCTTGTTCGCGGCCTTGCCCGAGGTCGTCTTCGGGTTGTCATCCGGGCCGCTCAGCGCCACGACGACGATGACCGCCAGCAGGACCAGCAGCGCACCGCCGCCGGCCAGGACCGCGATCAGCGGGCCCTTCGACTTCTTCGCCGGTTGCGGCCCGAACCCGTACGGCTGCGGAGGGACGCCCCACGGCTGCCCCCCGCCCCAGCCCGGCGGCCCGCCGGGCTGCCCCGCGTACGGCCCGGAGCCGGCGGGGATCCCCGGATACGGTGCCGGTCCGCTGGGGTTCTCGGCGTAGGGCCCAGGCCCACCGGGGCCACCCGGGTACGGCGCCGGTCCGCTGGGGTTCTCGGCGTAGGGCCCAGGCCCACCGGGGCCACCCGGGTACGGCGCCGGTCCGCTGGGGCTCTCGGCGTAGGGCCCAGGCCCACCGGGGCCACCCGGATACGGTGCCGGTCCGCTGGGGTTCTCGGCGTAGGGCCCAGGTCCGCTTTGGCCACCCGGGTACGGCGCCTGCCCGGGGTTCTCCGCGTAGGGCCCAGGTCCAAGGGGGTGGCCCGGGTACGGTGCCGGTCCGTTGGGGTTCTCGGCGTGCGGCCCGAAGCCGCCTGGGCCGCCGGGCGCGCCGACAGGGCCCAGCGCACCGGGAAAGGCCGACCCCTCGGGCGGTCGCTGATCCTGGCCTTCGCCCGGCGGCTCGGGCGGCTGCCACGCTGCCCCCTGCTCAGGAGGCATGGGGGAATCGGGACGGCCCTGCCACGCCGCGGTCGCAGGGGGCGCCGCCGACGGCTCGGCCTGCCCGGCCTCGCCCGGCCAGACACCGGTCTCAGCCGGCGGCTCCGGGGAGTCCGGTCGGCTCGGGCTCGATCCTCCCTCTCCAGGGGATGACTCGCGGGGCGCGGACGGTGCGCTCTGCTCCGAATCTGCGGCCTGCGCGGGCGGATTCGCTGCTTCCGCGGCTTCCGGCGGTTCGGTGGGCGCGGCCTCGGCCGGTCGATCAGGCTGTTCCGGGTCCGGCTGTGCGGGCGACGGCCCCTGAACGCCGTCTCGATCCGTGCTCAATGAAGTCCCCTGTATCCGTTCGTCGCCGTGACCCTATGTTTGTGCCTGATCGTCGGACAAGGCGGGGAAGCGGTTCTGTTACCCGCTCGATGCCCGTACGCACGTGTCCGAGCGCCTCGCGGGCCTGGGCCGCTGTCGGGCGGCCGTTCATGAGGGGCGGGGTCCCGCGTGCCCTTACCGTCCGACCCGTTCTCCCGATGGTTATCCACAGCCTGTGGAGAAGGGTGGTGCGGGTCGCGCGACTGCTGAAGGCTCTCGACGTATGGACCCGGTGACCTTCATCTCCCGAAACGGCGGAGCCGTCACGCTCGCCCAGCTGATCGGCCAGGTCGGCCGCCGGTCGTTGGACCGTGCCCTCGCCGAGGGCAGACTCGTCCGTCCGTTCTGGGGCACTTTCGCGTTACCCGGCACGCCGCGCGCCGTGGCCGCCGCGGTTCGGTACGGCGGCGTCGTGTCGCACGGCTCGGCCGCGCTGCTGTGGGGATGCCGGATGCTCCGGTCACCGGACGCCTGCCAAGTGACGGTGCCCGCCACGAGTCCGAAGCGGGCGACCGATCCCGGGGTGCGGCTGCACTACGCCGATCTGCCGCCGGACGACCTACGGGGCGGTGAATGGTCGCTGACCTCGCTCGCCCGTACGGTCGTGGACTGCGCGCGCACGCTTCCGCTCGGGGAGGCGGTGGTGGTCGGTGACTCCGCGCTGCGTCGTGGTTCGGTGCGCGTCGCCGGAGCGTGCGTCGAGGTGAGCGCCGATGAGCCGTCCCGCCGTGCCGACGCCTTGTGCGGCCCCGGATCGCGGCGGTCCGGCCCGCGACATGCCGCCCGACCGCATCCGTGCCGGCCTGCACGGCCTCGCGGCGGTCTCTTCGGGCGGCTGACCCGTCGCGCTTCGACGCCCGGGACGGTCGTCGGTCGGGGCCGATCGGATTACGCTGATCCCCATGCACGGCTATTACGGGAACTACCTGATGGTCGTCGTACTGTTCGTGATCGGCGGTGCGATCGTGGGCGGCGCGCTCCTGGCCAACCGGGCATTGCGCCCGCATCGGCCGACCAGGGAGAAGCTCACGACGTACGAGTGCGGTGTCGACCCTGTTGGCGAGGGATGGGCGCAGTCGTACGTCCGCTACTACGTCTTCGCCTACCTGTACGTCGTGTTCGCGGTCGACGCCGTCTTCCTCTTCCCCTGGGCGACGGTCTTCTCCGCCAAGGGGTACGGCTACGTGACGCTCGGCGAGATGTTCGTCTTCCTCGCCTTCATCGCCGCCGGCCTCGCGTACGCCTGGAAGAAGGGCGTCCTGAGCTGGGTCTGACCCGCCCCGGCGGTCAGTCGTCCGTCCTCCGCGGACGAGTCGTCGATCTCATAGAGTAGTCGACCGAGTGCAGGGCGTTCTTGTGGACTGCGATCGGACTGCGACGAGTCGGCCCCATTGCTGCGATCCGCAGCCACCTTGTCGTGAGGCAGAGCTTCGGGACACGTAAGAATGGGGGCATGGGTGCCGTCGATCTCCCCGCGCCGCGTATCGGGCCCGCCTCCCGGCTCGCCCCGAAGCCGATCAAGTTCGTGCTCAACTGGGGGCGGCGGTACTCCCTCTGGGTGTTCAACTTCGGGCTCGCGTGCTGCGCGATCGAGTTCATCGCGACGTCGATGTCGCGGCACGACTTCATCCGGCTCGGCGTCATCCCCTTCGCTCCGGGGCCCCGGCAGGCCGACCTGATGGTGGTCTCCGGCACGGTCAGCGACAAGATGGCGCCCGCCGTGAAACGGCTCTACGAGCAGATGCCCGAGCCGAAGTACGTCATCTCCTTCGGCGCGTGCTCCAACTGCGGCGGGCCGTACTGGGACTCCTACTGCGTGACGAAGGGCGTCGATCAGATCATCCCGGTCGACGTGTACGTTCCGGGCTGCCCACCGCGGCCGGAGGCCCTTCTGCACGGGATCCTCAAACTGCAGGAGAAGATCGCCGCGGAGTCCCTCGGTGAGCGGTACACCGGGACGCCGGAGGCGGTCGCGCCGCCCCCGCCGGTCGTACGGAAGCCGCCGACGCCGGCGGTGCTTCGCCGCCCGCTCGTACTGCCGCCCGTGCCCGAGCCCGAGGAGATCGAGGCGGCCGAGCAGCCAACGCAGAAGCTGACCCCGCTGGGCGATGAGATCGGGTCGACCGGCACGCAGGAGCTGCCACCGGCCGAGCCCTCGCCCGATGCGGCCGGGGCACAGGACAGCACCGAGACGCAGGAGGTCCCCGTCCCGGACGTGCCCGGCGAACCGGTCTCTCCGGCAGCCGAGACGCAAGATCTTCCGGTGCCGGAGCCGCCCGCCGAGGACACGGAGACGACTCGGGACCTGACTCCGGTGGAGGACACGGAGACGACGCGGGACCTGCCCCCGGCGGAGGAGGTTCGCCGGGCCGCCGGGGAGACGGCCGCGGAGGAGCCGACCGAGGTGCTTCCTTCGGTGGAGGAGGTTCGCAGGGCGGCCGAGGAAAAGCGTGCGGCGAAGGCGGCCGGGGAAAAGGGTGCGGCGAAGCCGGCCGAGGGCCGGCCGTCCGCCGGAGAAGGCGCCGGGGCGGAGGGCGAGCGGCCACGACAGGCCGACGCTGCGGCGCAGAAGAGGACGCGGCGGTTGGGCGGCCGGTTGCGGCGGTTCACCGAGCCGCCGCCCGTGGGCGGCGACACCGATCACAACATCATTCCGGGGCTGAGCGATGACGATTGAGCTGGCGGTGGCGTGGACACGCCGGTTCGGGGACGACGTGCACACCGAGGAAGCCTTCGGCATGCTGACCGTCGACGTGCCGCCGGAGCTGTGGGAGGAGGCGCTGACGTTCGCCCGGGACGACCTCGGCTGCGGCTTCTTCGACTGGCTGACCGCCGTCGACGAGCTGGAGCGCGGGTTCGCGATCGTCGCGCACGTCCACTCTCTGGAACAGGGACATCATCTGCTGGTCCGGACGATCGTGCCGCGTGAGGACCCGCGACTGGTGAGTGTGACCGCGGTCTACCGTGGCGCGAACTGGCATGAGCGGGAGACGCATGAGATGTTCGGCGTGATCTTCGATGGGCATCCGGACCTGAAGCCACTGCTGCTCCCGGACGGGTTCGAGGGGCATCCGCTGCGCAAGGAGTTCGTGCTGGCCGCGCGGGTGGCCAAGCCCTGGCCGGGGGCCAAGGAGCCGGGGGAGTCCGGGCACGGCGCGCCGAGCCGCCGCCGCATGCTGCCGCCCGGAGTGCCGCAGGACTGGGGCCCTGCCGCCCGCCAGGGTCCCGCCGCGGACGCGCGCCGGAGCCCGCGCCGCGGCGCGTCGGCGGGCGAGGCCCCCGCGGAACAGCCCGTACGCCGGCGGGCGCGCGGCATCGACCCGGAGGGCGGCGATGTCTGACGTTCTGGTCGTCGTCATCAAGCTGCTGCTGGTGGTCGGCGCGTTCGCCGTGTTGCCGCTGCTGGTCGGGCAGGCCGAGCACAAGGTCATGGCCCACATGCAGGGGCGCCTGGGCCCGATGTACGCCGGGGCGTTCCACGGCTGGGCCCAGCTGGTCGCGGACGGGGTGAAGTTCGCTCAGAAGGAGGACGTGATCCCGGCCGCCGCCGACCGGCGGATCTTCCAGCTCGCGCCGGCGGTCGCGCTGATCCCGTACCTCGTCACGCTGATCGTGATCCCGGTCGGGCCGGGCGGCCAGGTGGCCGTCTCGATGGATCCCGGGCTGTTCTTCGCGCTGGCGATGATCGGCGTGGGCGTGCTCGGCGCGATCATGGCCGGCTGGGCGAGTGCGAACAAGTACAGCCTGCTCGGCGGCATGCGGGTCGCGGCGCAGCTGCTCTCGTACGAGCTGCCGATGGTGCTGGCGGCATCGTCGGTGGCGATGGCGGCCGGCAGCCTGAACCTCTCCACGATCGTCGAGCAGTGGCGATGGTGGTGGCTGCCCTGGCAGGTGATCGGCGGAGTGGTCTTCTTCGTCGCCGGCCTGGCCGAGCTGCGCCGCCCGCCGTTCGACATGCCGGTCGCCGACTCCGAGATCATCTTCGGCCCGTACACCGAGTACGCCGGGCTGCGGTTCGCCTTGTTCCTGCTGGCGGAGTACGCCGGGATCGTCGTGCTGTCCGCGCTGACGACCGTGCTCTTCCTGGGCGGCTGGAAGGGCCCGGTGCTCGATGAGCAGTTCGGCTGGCTCTGGACACTGATCAAGGTGTTCGCGCTGTCGTTCGTCGTGATCTGGCTCCGGGTGAGTTATCCGCGGCTGCGCGAGGACCAGCTGCAGAAGCTCGCCTGGGCCGGCCTGGTGCCGCTCGCCCTCGTGCAGCTCGCCCTCACCGGCGTCATCAAGATCGCCATCGGCTGACCGCGTCCGTACGGGTCGTGGACCGTCATCGCGCCCTTCGTGCTCAGCCCGCACGACACGCTCAGTGCCGCGAAGGCGGGGCGATACTCTCGGGGGCGGCGCGCTTCTGAGAGCCCGCCCCCGGGCGGGATGGCGCGTCACGGCCGGGCCGTCGAGTGCCGGCTCGACGGCCCGGCGCCGCCGCTCAGCCGCGCGGTGCGGGGACGATCTGCTCGAACCAGGTCAGGATTCCCGGCAGTGCCAAGCGGATCGAGGCGTTGTGGTCGACGTTCGCGCCCAGGTCGATCACGTTCGCGCCGCCGAGTCGCGCAGCGCAGTTCCGCGCGTTCTGGATCGGCACGTTCTCATCGCCGCTTCCGGCGTAGAGCCGGACCGGGATGCGCGGCCGCCACGAGCACGTGCCGTCGCTCTCCCGCATCGCCCGCAGCAGCGCGCCGCTCGGCTGCCGGGCCCAGTTCACGAACGCGGGCGTAAGCAGCTGCTGGGGGTCGGCGGGCAGCGCGCCGGCGATCGCCTGTTCGTCGTGCCGGCCGTCGAACAGGCCCTCCACCAATCCGGCGTACGGCTCCTGGAACGCCTCCGCGGGCCGGTCGTACAGGTGGTAGATCCGGTTCATCGCGGTGATCCAGTACGCGAAGTAGAAGACGGCGTTGCGCGGGGCGACCCGCCCGTCCAGCCCGGCCGGCGTCTCAACGCCCTGCACGTCGTACGGTCCGCTCACCGCGGCCAGTGCCGCTGGCCGGAAACGCGGCACCTCGCCGGTGCGTAGCGCCTTGCCGAACCCCATGGCCGCATGGCCGCCCTGGGAGAACCCGGTAACCAGGACGCGGCCGTCCAGGCTCCGGTGGTGTCGCTCGGCGAGTGTGCCGGTCGCTCGCAGCAGATCCGCGGAGGCGCTGACCTCGGTCGGCGCGTGCGTGTACGGGTGGCGTCCGGGCCCCTCGCCCAGCCCGAGGTAGTCGGGTGCCACGGCGGCGTATCCGTTCGCCGCGAAGGCCATCGTGCGAGCGCGGTCCGGTCGTGTGGTGCCGTCGGTGGACGGCGCGTCGGTCTTCAGCACGAGCGTGCCGTGCTCGTACGCCACGACGGGCAGTCGGCGGGCGCGTGAGCCGGGGAGGGCCACCAGGCCGCTCGCGGTGGTCGCGCCGCCCGAGGCATCGACCGTCCGGTAAACGACGCGGTAGGCGTCGACGCCGTACCGAACGGGCGTCGTGATGCCGTCACCGCGCAGGTACGCCGTCGTGTCGGCGCGGGACAGGTGCGCGACACGGGTGACGGAGACGACCGATCCCCGTGCGGCCGTCGGGATGCCGTTCATGCCGTGCATGCCGCTGAGCGCGAGACCCGCGGCCACCATCTCTTTGATCATGCTGGTCCTTCCGCAGACTTCTGAGAGCCCGCCCGGAGGCGGGATGGCGCTGTGCGGGACGGGTGCCGGCCCGTGACCCCGCACGCCGGACACCGTACCTCATTGCCGAGATTTCTCTGCAGAGATATCTTTGCAATATGGCGGATCTGAACAGCGCCCAGCGCACCGCGCTGTACCGGACGCTCGGCAACCCGCTGCGGCGCAGCATCCTGGAGTACCTCGAGCGCCACGGTGAGGCGAACTCCACCGCCCTCGCCGCCGCGCTGGGGGAGAGCACCGGGACGACCAGCTACCACCTGCGGAAACTCGCCGAGCTGAACCTCATCGAGGAGGTCCCGGAGAAGTCCCGTGGCCGAGAGCGGTGGTGGCGGCCGCTGCCGTTCAGCCACACGCCGCCCGACCCCGCGACGATGACGCCGGTCGAGTACGCCGCCGCCGAGAACTTCGCCAGGCTGAAGCTCGCCACCGACACGGAGCTCTACCTGCGTGCGCTGAAGGAGTACGCCGGGCCGGAGGGCTGGGCCCAGGTCCAGCGGCACAATGGCGCCTACCTCGCGAAAGAGGACCTCCACGCCTTCATGCGCGACTATCTCGCACTGGTCGAGCGCTACTCACGGACACGGGCGGACGCCCCTGAGGACGCTCGCCGGATCGCCTTCCGCTTTTTCTGTGCCCCCGACGACCCGGCGTGACGGGGCCGGACAGGGGAGAGCAGCCGCCCCCGTGCGGCGGCGCCGACCCGACCGGGCCTACGCCCGGTGGGGCGGTCGCTCGTGAACCATCGCCTGCGCCCCGACCCGGCCCTGATCGCGGGGGCTTGACGGCTATGGCTAATCGAATTAGCCTTATGGCTACCAAGTTTAGCTAAGGAGATGGCAATGACCGAGTTCCTGAGCATCGACGGCGGACGGATCGCCTACGACGTGACCGGTGAGGGCCCGCTGGTCGTGCTTTCGCACGGCATGGGGGACATGCGCAGCGCCTACGGCGTCCTGGCCCAGCGGCTCGTCGCGGCCGGCTTCCGGGTGGCGGCTACGGACCTGCGCGGGCACGGCGAGTCCAGCACCGGCTGGGCGTCGTACACCCGTACGGACACGGCCGGCGACCTGCTGGCGCTGATCCGCCACCTGGGCGGGCCGGCGGTCGTCGTGGGGCACTCCTTCTCCGGCGGGTCCGCCACGATCGCGGCGGCCCAGGAGCCGGAGCTCGTCAGCGCCATCGTCGAGATCGACCCGTTCACCCGCGCCCAGAAGATCGACTTCGGCGGCTTCCTGGCGAACGGCCGGTACCGCAAGGGCCTGAGCCTGCTCATGAGGACGGCGATGTCCGGCAGCGTGAAGCTGTGGGCCCGCTACCTCGACCACGCCTTCCCCGGCGCGAAGCCCGCCGACTTCGCCGAGCGGGTCGACGCGATCCGCGCCAACCTGAGCGAGGACGGCCGCATGGCCGCCATGCGGAAGATGGGGATGTCCAAGCCGGTCGACGCCGGCGCGCAGCTCGCTAACATCCGGTGCGCGGCGCTGGTGATCATGGGCACGCTGGACCCCGACTGGGCCGACCCGAAGGCCGAGGCGGACGGCATCGTCGCCGAGATGCCCGCCGGGCTCGGCACGGTCGCGATGATCGAGGGCGCCGGGCACTACCCGCACACGCAGTTCCCCGAGGAGGTCGCCGCGGTCATGGTGCCGTTCCTCAAGGAGCACACGGCGGCCTGATCGGAGGAGGATCCATGCCACGGGGAAGACTGACCGCCACCGACGTCGTCCGGGCCGGGGCCGAGCTGGCCGACGAAGTCGGCTACCAGGACCTGGCGATGGGCGCGCTCGCCCAGCGGCTCGGCGTCCGCACCCCGTCCCTGTACAAGCACGTCGACGGCCTGGACGACCTGCGCCGCCGGATCGCCGCCCTGGCGATGACCGAGCTCGGCGAGGCCGTCCGGGCCGCCATCCAGGGCAATGCCGGCTCGGACGCGCTGGCCGCCTTCGCCCGGGCGTTCGCCACGTACGTCACCGCCCACCCCGGCCGCTACACCGCGACGATCGGGGCCGAGCTCACCGGGCCCGGCGACGATCTGTACGACGCGAGCGCCCGGGTCCTCGAGTCGATGGCCGCGATCCTGCGCGGCTACGGCGTCGAGGAGAGCGAGATGGACCACGCGCTGCGCACGCTGCGGTGCCTCTTCCACGGCTTCGCCGCGCTGCAGGCCTCGAACGGCTTCCAGTGGAGCGGCGGCGTCGACGAGAGCTTCGACTGGATGATCGGCTTCGTCGACCGCGGCCTCAGGCCCGAGACAGGCCCTAAGACCTGAGGTAGTGGAGGACAGCCAGCACCCGGCGGTGATCGTCGCCGCCCGGAGCCAGGCCGAGCTTGGTGAAGATGTTGGCGATGTGCTTCTCGACCGCCCGGTCGGAGACGACGAGGGTCTTGGCGATCGCCGCGTTCGCTCGGCCCTCGGCCATCAGGGCCAGGACCTCTCGCTCGCGCGGGGTCAGCGCGCCGACGCCCTGGTGACGGGAGCCCAGCAGCTGCTTGACCACCTCCGGGTCCAGGGCGGTCCCGCCGGCGTCGACCCGCCGCAGCGCGTCGACGAAGTCGTCGAGGTCGGCGACGCGCTCCTTGAGCAGATAGCCGACGCCCGACGGTGATCCGGCCAGCAGGTCGGCGGCGAACCGCGTCTCGACGTACTGGGAGAACAGCAGGAGCCCGACGTGCGGATGGTCACGGCGCAGGTCGAGCGCCGCACGCAGCCCCTCGTCCGTGTGCGTCGGCGGCATCCGGATGTCGATGACGGCGACGTCCGGGTGGTGCGCCGCGACCGCCTCCCGCAACGACGCTGCATCCCCCACTCCCGCGACCACCTCGTGCCCGCGGGCGGCTAGCAGCTGGGCCAGCCCTTCCCGCAGGATGACGGCGTCGTCTGCGATCACAATGCGCACGGGCGGATCCTACGCGTGAGAGGGGAGTTCGACGGTGACCGTCGTCGGGCCGCCGGGCGGGCTGACGACCTCCAGGCGGCCGTCGACCGGCCGGATCCGCTCAGCGAGTCCGGGCAGGCCCGAACCCGCGCCGACGATCGCGCCGCCCGAGCCGTCATCCCACACGTTCAGCCGCAGGCGATCGTCGCGCTGAACGATCTCGATCCTGGCCCGGCTCGCGCCGCTGTGCTTGATGACGTTGGTCAGCAGTTCGGCGGCGCAGAAGTACGCGATCGACTCGATCGCCGCCGTCGGCCGTACGGGGATGTCGGCGCGTAGCTCCACGGGCAGGCCGGCGCCCGCCACGAGCGTGGCCAGAGCGGTGTCCAGCCCGCTGTCCAGGACGGGCGGGTGAATGCCGCGTACGAGTTCGCGCAGTTCGGTGATCGCCGCCTTCGCCGTCGACTGAGCGGCGGTGGCGAGCTCGCGGACCGGGCCGTCCGGCGAGGTCTCCCGCATCAGGGTGAGCTGCATGGTGAGCGCGACCAGACGGGCCTGTGCGCCGTCGTGCAGGTCCCGCTCGATGCGGCGGAGCGTCGCGGCGGCGTCGTCGACCGCGCTCGCCCGGGTCTCCTCCAGGGTCCGGATGCGCTCGGCGGTTTCGGACGCGCCCAGCAGCCGCCGGATCAGCATCCGGTCCAGCAGCACGACCGCCCGCACCGCCCACGGCGCGACGAACAGGAGGACGGCGCCGACGGCCGCGACGACCAGATCGGACGGCCAGGTGCCGAAGTGGAAGCCGCCGAGCACGCCGCGCGTGTCCCGGGTCGTCACGTCATTCCAGCCGAACGCGCGCTGCAGGGGATACGTGAGCCCGACGACGCCCCACCCCCAGGTGCAGAGGACGACGTAGAGGTACAGCGCGGCGAGGGGCAGCCGCAGGAGGAAGTAGGCCATCGCCCGCCAGCCGGCGGCGTCGCCGAGCGCGGCCTGGACCCGGCCGTAGAAGCCGGTGCCCGGTCGCGGCGACGCCGGCGGCCGTACCCGCTCCCCGAGGAGCCGCCCGGCCGGCGCGCGGTACAGGCCGCCGAACCGCCGGGCGCCGGTCAGCGCCAGCGCGAGCAGAGGGATGCCGACGGCGGTGACGGCCAGGCCCGAGCCGAGCGCGAGCGACGCCACCGCGTAAAAGAAGCCGGGGACGGCCAAGGGGATGCTCGTGAGGGCGTACAGCAGATCGGCCGCCGCCCGCCGGCCGAACGACGCCCGCAGCATGCCCACCACCCGGGACGCCGCCCGCGCTCGCCGGCCGAGGACCGCCGACGACGCCGCGCCGGGGCTCAGGCGTCGCATCGCCCCAGGATCCGGACGTGGAGCGCGTTCAGGCCGCGCAGGATCCATGGCATGAGGAACAGGAACGTCAGCCCACCGAAGACCGCGTGAAACGCCCACGCTCCGGCGAACGTGGGACCGCCCCACGCGTGCTCGTACGATCCGCCCATTCCGATCAGCCAACGTACCGGGTAGCCGAGGTTCATGGCCACGAGCAGCCATCCGTAGGCGGTGATCACAATGCTGAGGTAAGCGAGCGGCAGCGCGGCGATCCCCCGCAGCCGGGTGGCGCGCACCTCGCGGCCGAGGAGCGCGGCCGCCAGCCGGCGCTGCAGCCGCCCGCCATCGGCGATCGCCAGCAGCGCGGCGACGGGTGACGCGAGGACGTAGCCGGTGCGCCGCCAGGGCTCGGCGGTGAACGGCGTCCGCCACCAGGCGGCGGTCAAGGATCGAGAGGTCAAGGCGGTCATCGAGGTCTCCCCGGTCGAGCGGCGAAGTCGTGCCTCCATGCTCGCGACCGGGTGCCCCACCGGGCGATCGTGGCAGTACGGAAACCGGGGTTCGGTCAACCCCACCCGTCAATGCAGGAACAGGCCGTACTCGGCGATGTCGGGGACGATCCGGGGCGGCAGGTCGGCCTGCATCGCCAGCTCCTCGGCGGAGATGAACGCCCCGTGCTCGGCCCGGCAGCGGACGATCCGGTCGACGATCTCCGGTGTCACGCCGGGCAGCATGCTCAGCGCCTGCGGCGGGGCGTGGTTCACGTCGATCAGCCCGCCGTCGTCGTACGCGCGCGGGCCCAGGTCGGGCCGGCCGATCTGCAGCTCATGCGCCATGACGCGATCCTCCGTCGCGATCCGGCGGGCCTCCTCGCGGAGCGTCCGGCGGTACCGCGCCGCCTCCACGACCCGGCGGTTCCGGTGTTCGCTGGGGTCGGCGGGCGGGTAGAGGCGCGAGCGGATACCAACGGCGTGCATCCCGCTGAAGATCCACGTGCCGAGCAGCAGGAGCAGGCCGAGCGTGTGCGGCACGTCGCCCTGCGCGGTCAGCGCCTCGTACGACGCGACCAGCGCGCCCGTGTACCCCGCCGCGGCCACCGCGAGCCCCGCCGACCGCCGCCGGACCGCGGCGTACAGGAAGGAGACCGGCGAGCCGAGACCCACCGTGATGAGCGGCACCACCGCCCAGCCCATCCCGTCGGAGGGGGGCTTCGGCGGAAGTTGCGACGATCGTCGTTCTGGCGGGGGCATCGGCGACCGCGTCATGGGCCGATGGTAAGCCGGGCGAGCCTCGAAGTGCCTCACCCCGCTTGGACGCGATGGGAGTACCGTCGGTTTCGGAACCCGCTCTCTATACGTAATCATGGTGAACCGTGGCACGGCTTCCCGGAACTGGCCTGGCGAAGGGTCTCGCGGTAACGCTGCGGACGATGACGCGGCGGTCGATCACGCGGCAGTACCCCGAGGTGCAGCCTGACCTGCCGCCACGCAGTCGTGGCGTCATCGCGCTGTTCGAGGAGAACTGCACCGTCTGCATGCTCTGCGCCCGCGAATGCCCCGACTGGTGCATCTACATCGACTCGCACAAGGAGACGCTGCCCGCGCCGGAGGGCGGCCGGGCGCGTACCCGTAACGTCCTCGACCGGTTCGCCATCGACTTCGCGCTGTGCATGTACTGCGGGATCTGCATCGAGGCGTGCCCGTTCGACGCGCTGTTCTGGTCGCCGGAGTTCGAGTACGCCGAGTACGACATCAACGAGCTGACCCATGAGCGCGAGCGGCTCCGCGAGTGGATGTGGACGGTCCCGCCGCCGCCCGCGCACGACCTCGGCGCGGAGACGCCCAAGGAGCTGAAGACGAGGTGACCGCGGCGGACGTCGTCATCGTGCTCCTTGGAGTGGTGGCCGTGGGCGCCGGCGTGCTCGTCGTCGGCACGCGGCAGCTCGTGCACGCCGCGCTGTGGCTGGTCGTGTCGTTCGGTGCGCTGGCCGGCTCGTACGTCGTGCTGGCGGCGGAGTTCGTCGCCTGGGTGCAGGTGCTGATCTACGTCGGCGCCGTGGTCGTGCTCCTGCTGTTCGGGATCATGCTGACCCGCGCGCCGATCGGCCGTTCGGAGGATCTCGACTCCGGCAACCGGATCGTCGCCCTCGTCGTCGCGGCGGCGACCGCGGGTGTGCTGGTGACGACGCTGGTCCGCGGGTTCCGGTCGGCGTACGTGCCGATCAAGGACCGGGTCGGCAGCGGGTCGTCGCACACGCTGGGCGCGAGCCTGTTCCAGACGTGGGTGCTGCCGTTCGAGGCGCTGTCGGTGCTGCTGCTGGCCGCGCTGATCGGCGCGATCGTGCTGTCCCGTACCGACATCCGGGGCGCGGGCCCCGAGCCCGACGAGGAGTCGGAGCCCCGGCGGCGGCCCGCCGCGCCGCGCGGCCCGGTCGCGCGGCGGATCGGCGCGGCGAAGAGACGGACCGGACCCGACGAGGAGGACACGATCGTGCTGTCCCGCGTGGACGAGGAGATCTGATGCACCTCGTCTACCCGGTGGTGATCGCGACCCTGCTGTTCTCCGTGGGCGTGTACGGCGTGCTCGCCCGCCGCAACGCCATCCTCGTGCTGATGTCCGTCGAGCTGATGCTCAACGCGGTCAACCTCAACCTCGTCGTGTTCGACATGAAGTGGGCCGACCGGCTGCACGGCGGCCAGGTGCTGACGCTGTTCGTCATCGTGCTCGCGGCCGCCGAGGTGGGCATCGGCCTGGCGCTGGTGCTCCTCATCTACCGCAACCGCCGTACGGTCGACGTCGACCGGCTCCGCACCCTCGCCGAGGGCGACCCGGACCCCGACCTCGACGTGGGCGCCATGACCGACGACGAAGGGGTGCGCCGGTGATCGTCCTGGCGGCCGTCGCGGTCGTGCTCCCGTTCGCCGCCGCGTTCGCCGGCATGCTGTTCGGGCACACGGTCTCGCATCTGCTGTCCCCGCTGGTGCGCCGGCTGCGCGCGCCGGCGCCGGGCGCCGCCCGGCGCGGCGCGCTCGTGCTGGCCCGGCGGATGCCCGCGAACGGCCCGGCCCTCATCGCCGTCCTGCCCATCGCGGCGTCGACCGTGCTCACCGCCGTCCTGGCGCTCTACGAGTGGCAGCGGCCGGGCCTGCGCGTGGGCACGCTGGCGCGCATCCCGACGGGAAGCCTGTCGATCGGCGTGTCCCTGAACGTCGACGGGCTGTCCGCGGTCGTGGCGCTCCTCGTCTGCTGCGTGGCGCTGGCGGTGCAGATCTACTCCGTCGCCTACATGCGCGACGACCCGCGCTACTCCTCCTACGCCGCGTTCGTGTCGCTGTTCACCGCGGCGATGCTGCTCGTCGTGCTGTCCGGCGACCTGCTGGTGCTGTACGTCGGCTGGGAGGTCATGGGCATCTGCTCGTACTTCCTGATCGGGCACTACTGGCACGACCGGGCCACGTCACGGGCGGCGGTGAAGGCGTTCCTCGTCACCCGGCTCGGTGACGTCGGCTTCCTGTTCGGCATCTTCGTGCTCGGCATTGGCGCGCACTCCTTCGACCTGCGGACCGTCCTCGCGAACGTGCCGGGCATGTCGCACACGACGCTCGTCGCCGGGACGCTCCTGCTGCTGTGCGGCGTCGCCGGCAAGAGCGCGCAGTTCCCGCTGCACACCTGGCTGCCGGACGCCATGGCCGGTCCGACGCCGGTCAGCGCGCTGATCCACGCGGCGACCATGGTCGCGGCGGGCGTGTTCGTCGTCGCCCGGCTCTACCCGGCGTTCTGGCTCGCGCCCGCGTCGCTGACCGTGCTGGGCGTCATCGCGGCCATCTCGATGCTCGGCGCCGCGCTGGCCGCGCTCGCGCAGGACGACCTCAAACGGGTGCTCGCGTACTCCACGATCAGCCAGCTCGCGTACATGGCGGCCGGGCTGGCCGTCGGCACGCGCGACGGCGCGGTGTTCCACCTGCTGGCGCACGGGGCGTTCAAGGCGCTGCTGTTCCTCGGCGCGGGCTGCGTGATCGTCACGGTCGGCTCGAACATGATGAGCGCGATGGGCGGGCTGCGCCTGGCCATGCCGGTGACGTTCTGGTCGATGACGGCTGGCTTCGCCGCGCTGGCCGGCCTCCCACCCGCCAGCGGCTTCTTCAGCAAGGACACGATCCTGTCCCAGGCCTGGCGCGCCACCCACGGGCACACGACGCCGCACGCCTACGGCTGGTTCGCATACGTGCCGCTGTCGAAGAGCCATGCGACTCCCATGCATGTGGTGGGGGCGGCGGTGCCGGGCATCCCGTCGTGGGTCGCCTGGCTCGTGCTCGTCACGGGGCTGCTGACCGCCGTGGTCACCGCCGCGTACGCGATGCGGACCTGGCTGGTGACGTTCTTCGGGGAGCGGCGGTCGGAGTTCCAGCCGCGGGAGGCGACGCCGCTGATGCGCTGGCCGGTCGCCGTCCTGGCGATTCCGGCGCTCATCCTCGGCTTCTTCGGGCTCGGCAGCGACGGGCTGCGGCCCGAGTGGGGCATGGCGGTGGTCTCGCTGCTGTGCGCCGCCGCGGGGGCGGGCGGTGTGTACCTCGTGTGGAACAACGACCCGGCCTTGGACCCGGTGCGCCTGCTCGGCCCGGCGCGGCCGGTCCTGCGCGCCGCCTTCTACGTCGACGCCGTCTACGATGTCGCGATCGTCCGGCCGGTGCTGGCCCTGGCCCGGCTCGTCGTCCGTGCCGACGCTCGGGTCGTCGACGCGGGCGTCGAGGGCTCCGGGCGGGGTGCTCGACGGCTCGGCGGCCTGTTGCGGGTCACCGAGAACGGCAACGCCCAGGCGTACGTCTCCGGGCTCTTCGCGGGAGTGGTGCTGATCGTGGTCGCGGTGGTGGTGCTGACATGATCCTCGCGGCGATGCTGGTCGTGCCTCTCCTCGGCGCGCTGGGGATGCTCGTGCCGCTGCCCGGGAGCCCGCGCCGGGTGACCCGCCTGTCCCGGCTGTACGGGCTGGCCGTCACGGCGGTGACCCTCGCGCTGGCCGTCGCGGCGGCGGTGGCCTTCGACTACGGCCGGCGCGGCCCGCAGCTCGGCGTGAACGTCACCTGGGCCCGTTCGATCGGGCTCCGCTTCCACCTGGGCGTCGACGGCATCTCGCTGCCGCTGATCGTGCTGACGGCGGCGCTGACGTTCCTGTGCATGGTCTATTCGGCCCGCGTGCTCCCGTCGGCGCGGGGCGGGTCGCCGCAGGCGCTGATCGGGCTGATGCTGCTGCTCGAGGTCGGGATGCTCGGCACGTTCGTGTCCCTCGACCTGCTGCTGTTCTTCGTGTTCTTCGAGGTCGTCCTCATCCCGATGTACTTCGTGATCGCCGACTGGGGCGGCTCGGGCGGCAAGGACTCCGCCGCGCGCGCCCGGGCGGCGGCGAACAAGTTCATCCTCTACACCCTGCTCGGCTCGGGTTTCCTGCTCGTCGGCATCCTCATCGTCGCGGTGAACGCCGGCACGCTCGACATGACCGCCCTCACCGCGCGGCACGGCGCCGGCCTGTCCCACGGCCTGCAGGTCGCCGCGTTCGGGCTGCTGGCCCTGGGCTTCGCGGTCAAGACGCCGATGTGGCCGCTGCACACCTGGCTGCCGGACGCCCACACCGAGGCGCCCACCGTCGGCTCCGTGCTCCTCGCCGGGGTGCTGCTGAAGATGGGCACGTACGGCTTCGTCCGCATCGCGGTGCCGATGGCGCCGGAGGGCGCGAAGGTGTGGGCGCCGTGGCTCGGCCTCCTCGCCGTCATCGGGATCGTGTACGGCGCGCTCGCCTGCCTCGCGCAGCGGGATCTCAAGCGCATGATCGCCTACTCGTCGATCGGGCACATGGGCTTCGTGCTGCTGGGCATCGCGACGCTCACGCCGGTGGGGCTGAACGCCGCGCTGTTCGGCAACATCGCGCACGGCCTCATCACGGGCCTGCTGTTCTTCCTGGCCGGGGCGGTCAAGGAGCGGTACGGCACGGGCGACCTGGACGCCCTGGGCGGCGGCATGCTCGCCAAGGCGCCGTACCTCGGTTCGATCCTCACGTTCGCGTCGGTGGCCAGCCTGGGGCTGCCGGGCCTGGCCGGGTTCTGGGGCGAGATGCTCGCGCTGCTCGGCGCGTACCAGCCGCACGCCGGGCTGCCGAGGCCGACGTTCGTGACCTTCATGGCGGTCGGTGGGATCGGGGCGGTGCTCACCGCGGCGTACTTCCTGCGGATGCTGTCCAAGGTCACGCACGGCTCGGTGGCCGAGCGGTGGCGCGATACCCGGTTCGCCGACGTCATGTCGCACGAGCTGCTGGCCTGGACGCCGCTGATCACCGCCACGGTGTTCATCGGGCTGTGGCCGAAGACGCTTCTCGCCCTCACCGACGGGGCCGTCCACCTGCTCCTGGGGGCCCGATGATCCAGTCGATCGACTACCTGGCGATCCTCCCGGCTCTGATCGTCGCGGTGGCGTCGGTCGTCGTGCTGCTCGCCGACGCGTTCGGCGCCTCCGCGAAGGCGGTCGGCGCGCTCACCCTCCTGTCCCTGGTGGCGGCCGCGGTGGCGCTGCCGTTCGGCCACGGGCGGTCGACGCTCTGCGCGGCCGCCGTCCGGCCCGGCGGCCACCCCTCCTGCTCGTACGTCGCCGACGACTTCACCGTGCTGTTCCAGGCGGTGGTGCTGCTCGCGGCCATCGTCGTCGTGCTGCTGTCGCACGGCGAGATGCGGCGGTCGGCGCTGCCGGTGGGGGAGTACCACTTCCTGCTCCTCGCCGCGATCCTCGGCGCGCTGCTGCTCGCGGCGGGCCGGGACCTGATCACGCTCGTCGTCGCGCTGGAGACGCTGTCGCTGCCGGTGTTCGCGCTCGTGGCGCTGCGGCGGTACGACGGGACGGCGTCCGAGGCGGCGCTGAAGCTGTTCCTGGTGTCGGTCGTGTCGTCGGCGGTGACGCTCTTCGGCATCAGCCTCGTGTACGGCGTCACCGGCGCGATGCACCTCGACCGGGTGGCCGCCGGCCTGGCCCACGTGCACGGCGACCTGCGGCCCGTGGCGGCGGCGGGCATCGTCCTGACCGTCGCGGGCTTCGGCTTCAAGATCGCGGCCGTGCCGTTCCACTTCTGGGCCCCGGACGTCTACCAGGGCTCCCCGCTGCCGGTCGCGGCGTTCCTGTCGGTCGTGTCGAAGGCGGGCGGCTTCGCCGGGCTGACCCTCGTGCTGACCGTCGGGTTCTGGCCGTTCGGCCACACGTGGGGCCCGCTGATGGGCGTGCTGTCCGCGGCGACGATGACGCTCGGGAACCTCCTGGCTCTCCGCCAGACCGACGCCGTGCGCCTGCTCGCGTGGTCCTCGGTGGCGCAGAGCGGCTACATCCTCGCGCCGATGGCCGGGGGCGCCCGCGTACGCCCGCACGAGTGGATGACGGCCACGGCGGCGTACGTCGCCATGTACGCGATCATGAACATCGGGGCGTTCGCCGTCGTCACGGTCGCCGCCCGACGCGGGGTCCGCGACCTGGAGTCCTACCGGGGCCTGGCGCGGGTCAACCCGGGCAGCGCCCTGGCCCTGGCGTTCTTCCTCCTCTGCCTGGCCGGGCTGCCGCCGGGCGTCATGGGGCTGCTCGCCAAGGTCGTGGTGTTCCGGGCGGCGGTCGGCGGCGCGGCCACCTGGCTCGCGGTGATCATGGCGATCAACACCGTCATCGGCCTGTACTACTACCTGACCTGGGCCGCGCGGCTCTTCGCCGCCGGAAAGGTCGAACGCGTACGCGTGGGCCGTGCGGGCGGAATCGCGATCGCGGTCGCGCTGGCCGGGGCGGTCGTGGTCTCCGTGGCTCCTGAACTGGTGCTGCACGCCGCGGCCCTGGCAGTGCCTTAGGGCCTGCCGCCATCTGGACACCGCTCGCTACGGACGGGGACTTCGAGACAGGTCCTGACGGGAACATTTCTCCAGGTCAGCCCGTTGATCTTAACGGGGACAAGGGGAGGTGTCGGAGTGCGTTTCAACGGTGTGAAGACGGCCGCCCTGCTGGGGGTCATGTCGGCGCTGATCCTCCTCATCGGAGGCGCGCTCGGCGGCCGCGCCGGTCTGACGATCGCCCTCGTGATCGCGCTGGTCACGAACGGCGTCGCGTACTTCCTCAGCGACCGCATCGCGCTGTCGGCCATGCGCGCCCGGCCGGTGAGCGAGGTCGAGCAGCCGGTGATGTACCGCATCGTCCGCGAGCTGTCGACGGGCGCCCGCCAGCCCATGCCGCGCCTGTACATCTCGCCCACGATCGCGCCGAACGCCTTCGCCACCGGGCGCAACCCGCGCAACGCGGCGGTCTGCTGCACGACGGGCATCCTGCAGATCCTGGACGAGCGTGAACTGCGCGCGGTCCTCGCGCACGAGCTGTCGCACGTCTACAACCGCGACATCCTGATCTCCTCGGTGGCGGGGGCGCTGGCCGCTGTCGTCACCTGGGTGGCGAACCTCGCCTGGCTGATCCCGTTCGGCAACTCCGACGACGAGGACGGCCCCGGCGTGTTCGGGGCGCTGCTCATGATGATCCTCGGCCCGATCGCGGCCACGATCGTGCAACTGGCCATCAGCCGCACCCGGGAGTTCCAGGCCGACGCGTCCGGGGCCCAGCTCAGCGGCGACCCGCTCGCCCTCGCCTCCGCCCTGCGCAAGATCGAGAGCGGCACGCGCCAGCTGCCCCTACCGGAGGACGGCCGCCTGACCGCGGTGAGCCACCTGATGATCGCCAACCCGTTCCGGGGCGAGGGGCTGGTCCGCCTGTTCTCGACCCACCCGTCGACCGCCCAGCGCATCGCCCGCCTCGAGGAGATGGCCGGCTACCGCCGCTGAGCGGGCTCGTATCCGGGCGCGGCGGCGGAACGCCACCTGAGGCTCTCGCGGCGATTTATCGGCGATTTCGCGGCAATCAGTAGCAAATCCCGTAAGTGCGGCATGCGGGGTGTGCCGTGATCGTTACGATCGGCTGCTATGAGTCGATCTTTGAAGGGGGCGCTCGCCGTGGTGGCGGGCGGAGCGGTCGTTGCGACGACGGCCGTGGCCCTCGCGCAGACGGATACGAGCACCGCGACGCAGACGGCGGCCACCAGCGGCGACCTTAAGACCGACATCGACAACATCCTCACGGACAGCCGCCTCAAGGGCGCGAGCATCGGTGTCATCGTCCGCAACGCCAAGACCGGCGCGGTCCTCTACGACCGTGGTTCGGACGACCAGAAGATCCCGGGCTCGAACAACAAGATCGAGACCTCCACCGCGGCGTTCGGGATCCTCGGCGCCGACTACCGGTTCAAGACCAGCGTCTACACGCGCGGCGGGAACCTGTACCTGAAGGGCACCGGCGACCCCACCCTGCGGGGAGCCGACTACGACAAACTCGCCGCCGCGGTCAAGGCCAAGGGCATCAAGAAGATCACGGGCAACCTGATCGCCGACGACACCTGGTTCGACCACGAGTACACCCCGCCGGGCTGGGACCCAACGGACCTGCCCTACTCCTACGCGGCCGGAATCTCGGCCCTGAACGTCTCCCCGGACGATGTGTTCGACGCCGGATCGATCGGCGTGAGCATCACCCCGGGCCAGGAGGGCAAGCCCGTCAAGGTCGCCCTGACCCCGGCGACGAGCGTCGTGAAGATCGATAATCGCGCGACGACGGCGAAGGCGGGAACGAGCTCCACCGTGTCGGTCGACCGCAAGGGCGGCACGGTCGTCATCACCGGCTCCTACCCGGCGAACGGCGGCAAGGAGGACCATCTCTCCACCGCGCCGAACCCGACGCAGTACGCGGCCGACGTCTTCCGCCGCGCACTCAAGGCGCACGGCGTCAAGGTCGTCGGGGCGACCAAGCAGGCCGCGACCCCCAAGGGCGCCAAGGCCGTCACCACCCGGCAGTCGATGACGCTGTCCCAGCTGGCAACGCCCTTCCTCAAGCTCAGCAACAACCAGATCGCCGAGATCCTGACGAAGGCGATCGGCCGCAAGGCCGCGGGCAAGGGCACCCGGGCCGCGGGCATCGCCGCGATCTCCCGGTACCTCAAGACGCTCGGCGTCGACACCGCCAAGGTCAAGCAGACCGACGGCTCCGGGCTCTCGCGCACGAACCAGACCACGCCCAGGCAGGTGAGCGTCATCCTCCAGGCGGTGCAGCCGAAGCCCTGGTTCTCGACCTGGTACAACGCACTGCCCATCGCCGGTCAGCCCGACAAGCTCGTCGGCGGCACCCTGGCGACGCGGATGAAGGGAACCGCCGCCGCCGGGAACGTCCACGCGAAGTCCGGCACCCTCACCGGCGTCACCGCGCTGAGCGGCTACGTGAAGGACGACACCGGACAGCCGCTGTTCTTCTCCATCATGTTCAACGGCTACCAGGGCGGTGCGCCCAAGGACATCGAGGACAAGATCGCGATCCGCCTCGCGTCGGGCAAGTCCGCCGGCACGCAGAGCACCCTCCGCAAGGAGACGGCGCAGAACGGCGGCAACCTCGAAAGCTCCTGGACCAAGGGCAAGGCCACGAACCGTTGATCGCGGCCATCGGTTCCTGAGTGTCCGGATCGGTGCCCCGTACGCGCTCATCTGCGCGTGCGGGGCACCGCGCTGTTCTGTGCGTGCGGGGCACCGCGCCGTCTCCGGCTACCCGGCCGGTCGGAGATCCTTGCCGTAGCAGATCTCGACGTACGGACCCGTGCAGTAGGCCGGGATCTCGGCGTAGCCGTGCCGCACGTACAGCGACCGTGCCTCGATCAGATCGAGGCGGGTGTTGAGGACCATCCGCCGGGCACCCAGCGCACGCGCTTCCTCCTCCAGGAACTCCAGGAGGAGACCCGCGCCCTTCTTGCCGCGAAAGGCCGGACGCAGATACACCCGGGTCAGCTCGGCGGTGCGGGCGTCGGCGTCGGCGTCGGTGCCGGTATCGGCGTCGGCGTCGGTGTCGAGCAGCAGGACGCCGCCGCAGGCCGCGGCCTCACCGCCGTACCTGCCGACGACGAACTGACCCGCGGGCGGGACGAGCAACTCCGCGCCGTCCCCGGCCAATCCCTCGTCGACCTCCTGCGGGGTCGCGGGCCGCTTCCAGTAGCGGCTCGCGACCTCGGCGTAGTACTCCCGGCGCAGCCGGGTGGCGTCCGGAGATTCAACGGGCTCAGGGGCCAGCGTCCACGTCGTCACGGCAGGTAGTCCTACCGGACGGCCGGGCCGCACCGCCAGCGAATTCCGGTCGGGACGGCCGGGGGCTGGCGTCGGCGAGTTCCGGTCGGGACGGCCGGGCGGTGCCGTCGGCGAATTCCGGCTGGAGCCTCACGCGGTGAGAATCATCGGACCGTCCGCGGTGATCGCGATCGTGTGCTCGAAGTGGGCGGCCCGGCTGCCGTCGGCGGTGGCGATCGACCAGCCGTCGGCGAGCGTACGCCCCTCGTCGACACCGCCCTCGATCAGCATCGGCTCGATCGCGATGACCAGCCCCTCACGCAGCCGCAACCCACGTCCGGGCCGTCCGGTGTTCGGGACGTCCGGCTCCTCGTGCATGGCCGTCCCGATGCCGTGTCCGCCGACCCCTTCCAGCAGCCCGTACGGCCGTGCGGTGGTCTCCACGGCGTACCCGATGTCGCCCATCCGACCACCGGGGACGGCCACCGCGATCGCCGCCGTCAGCGCCGCCCGCGTGGTCTCCAGCAGCCGCTTCGCGTCATCGTCGACCTCCCCGACCGGCACCGTCACCGCCGCGTCACCGTGGTAGCCGCCGACCTCGGCGCCGCAGTCGATGGACAGGATGTCCCCCGCCTTCAGGACCCGCCCGTCCGGGACGCCGTGCACGATCACGTCGTTGACCGACAGGCACACCACTCCCGGGTACGGAGTGGGCGCCCAGAACGGGTGGTAGTTCAGGAAATTGGGGCGAGCCCCGTGCTCCTTGATGCAGGCGGCCGCGATCGCGTCCAGCTCGGCGAGGCTGACCCCCGGCTCGACCGCGTCGGTCACCCGGCGCAGCGCCTCCCCGACCACCCGGCCCGCCTCGCGCATCCGATCGATCTCGGCCTGACTCCTCAATGTCACCATGGGGTAGATTTTAATACCAGTCTTATAATCCTCGGTATGGTGCGAACCCCGCTCACCGAAGACCAGCGCGACCGCGGCCGGGCCCTCGGCCAAGTGCTCCGCGCCGCACGCGGCCCGCGCAGCGCGGCCTCCGTCGCCGCCGAGGCCGGCATCTCCCTCGACACCCTGCGCAAAATCGAGCGGGGCGCCATCGCCGCCCCCGCCTTCTTCACCGTCGCCGCCCTGGCCGAGGCCCTCGACCTCGACCTGACCGACCTCGCCCGCCGCCTCTCTCCCGAAGACGACTCCCGCCTCGTCGGCTGAGACCGAGGAGGCACTGGGGTATGGCGGCAACCGAACGCGGCAGGATCAGGGACGCGACCCTTCGCCTACCCTCGCCGGTCGAGGAGCTGGTGGACTCTCGGTTTGCCGATCGCTCGGTACGGCTGCTGCTCAAGCGGGATGACTTGATCAACCCGGAGATCCCTGGGAACAAGTGGCGCAAGCTCAAGTACAACCTCGAAGCCGCCCAGCGCGATGGTCATGAGACGCTGCTGACCTTCGGGGGTGCCTACTCCAACCACATCCGCGCTACTTCAGCCGCCGGCCACTACTTCGGGTTCAGGACGATCGGGGTCATCCGCGGCGAGCCGCATGAGCCGTTGAATCCCGTGTTGGCCTACGCCGTAGAGCAGGGCATGACCCTGGCGTACTTGGACCGCACGACCTACCGGCGCAAGCACGAATCGGACGTCGTGCAACGGCTGCACGATGAGTTCGGCGAGTTCTATCTGCTGCCAGAGGGGGGAAGCAACGCTCTGGCACTGCGAGGATGCGCCGAGATTCCGGCAGAGATCACCGAACATTTCACCGCCATCTGCTGCCCGGTGGGAACGGGTGGGACCCTGGCCGGAGTCGCCGCAGGGCTCCAGACCGGGCAGGAGGCGATCGGGTTCTCCGTGCTCAAGGGAGGCAGGTTCCTGGGCGATGAGGTCCGAGAGCTGCAAGAGCAGGCCTACGGTCGAGAGCGCGGTCGGTGGCGGATCGAGCTCGACTACCACTTCGGTGGATACGCAAAACAGAAACCGGGACTGACCGCGTTCATCGATGACTTCGCCGACCAACACGGCCTGCAACTAGACCGCGTCTATGGCGCAAAGATGATGTACGGCATTCTCGACCTCGTTGAGCGCGGTCGATTCGCCGAAGGCTCGGTTATCGTCGCGATCATTACCGGTGTCGCAGATAACGGCGCGAGGCCAAGCTGCTGTCCTTGGCGAACGGGTTGAACCCGATGCGCCGGGTGACCTCGTCGCATCTGGGGCCGGCCGCCCGCGTCGCGGGGACCCCGAACATCCACGATCATCCTCAACGAGTACGTCGCGGAGCGGCCCGAGGCACATGAGAAGACGCGCACGATCGTTGACGGCGCTCTTGGTCATGTGCCCCGGATGTGCCCTCGCGGACCGCGCGAGACTCCCGACGCAGGTAGACGGCCTGACCGTCTGATGATCTACCGATAGTTGGTGAACTGCAGGGCGACGTCCAGGTCCTTGCCCTTGAGCAGGGTGATCACCGCCTGCAGGTCGTCCTTCTTCTTCGAGCTGACCCGCAGCTCGTCACCCTGGATCTGCGCCTTTATCCCCTTCGGGCCCTCGTCCCGGACGATCTTGCCGATCTTCTTGGCGTCCTCCTGGGAGATGCCCTCCTTCAGCCCGATGGTGAGCTTGTAGAGCTTCCCGGACGCCTTGGGCTCGTCCGCGTCGATCGCCTTCAGGGAGACGCCGCGCTTGACCAGCTTCTCCTTGAAGACGTCGAGGACGGCGTTGGCCCGCTCCTCGCTGTTCGCCTGGACCTCGATGGTCTCGCCCGACCACCGGATCCCCGCGTCGACGTTACGGAAGTCGAACCGGTTGGCGATCTCCTTGGCGGCCTGGTTCAGAGCGTTGTCCACCTCCTGCCGGTCGAGCTTTGACACGATGTCGAAAGAGCTTTCCGAAGCCACGGTTCATGTCCTCACGGATTACGACGATCTCTCTGAAGAGCGTCTCTGATCAGCTTAGGGATCCGTAGCTACATTAGGTGTTGTGGCTGGAGGATCTTCCCACCGTGGTGGGGTGGCGTGGGCGTGGAGGTGGAAGCCCGCGCCCAGCGCAGCCCCTCGCGGCCAGTGCCGTGGTCGGTCCCGGCGGGTGGTGGGTGTGTTTGAGCTGATCGTGTGCACGGGTGTGCGCACGCCCTGGTACCGGCAGGCCGCGCGGGGCAGCTTGTGGTCCGTGTGAGCGTTTCCCTCCGGACGCTGACCCGCCGGCCTTTGGGGGGCGGGGGTGGAGGGTGCCCTGCGTCGCCTGGGCGCGGGGCGTGGAGTTCGTCGCGGGGTGGGGCCGATCTTGGACCGGTCACCCCCGCTGGCCTGGTGTTGCTCGGATGCGGTGGGGGCGAGGACCGCGGTCGCTTCGACGGTGTCGATGATGCCGCCGATGGCCATGTGGCCGGTGGCGCGGTCGACGATGGTCTTCGTCTGGTGGGTGAGGCCGCGGGCGGCGATGCGCCGCCATGCGCCGTGGTCGCCTTGCCAGCCACAGTCGGAGTTGGGGCAGATCGCCCATTTCCATCCGGGAGCGGTGGGCCGGTCGGGTGCCTTGCAGTGCCGCAACGGGGCCAGACACTGCGGGCAGTGCTTGGAGGTGTTGCGGGCGGGGACGGTGACGACGGCGATGCCGGTCTCGGCGGCCAGGTGCCGCATGTTGCCGACGATCTGCCCGCGCACCTCCTGGGACAACCGGGTGTTGAGGGTGCGGCCCATCCCCTTGGCCTCCATCGACCGCAAATCCTCCACGTAGATCACACTCGCCCGGGCGGCGATCGCCTGATCCACCGCCCACCGCGCCGCCGACCAGGCCAATGCGTCGTTCAGACCCGACCGGCGATCGGCCACGTGCCGACGTTCGGCCGTCAGCACAGCGTGCTTGACGACCAGATGATGATCCTCCCGGTCGCCGATGAGGCGGGTGTAAGTGCCGGTTTTGGCGTGCAGGTGCTCGCCGTGGCGGCGGAGCCGGTGCTGGCGGGCCATCACCCCGGCGGCCCTGAACATCGCCCCGGCCCCCACCGCGATGATGGTGCCGTCGGGACGCAACCGGCAGGCCCCGGCACTGAGCAAGGTGTTCAACCCCCAGTCCACGCCCAGCGCCGTCGTGTGGCCCTTGCGTTCGGCTTTGGGGACGGGGTGGGAGAACGCCAGATCTGCGTGCACCTTTCGGCCTTGCGGGCGGAGCGTGGGCAGGTGCAGCACCGCGTCGGGCGGGACAGTGGGCGGCGGGGTGAACGGGCAGGCCACCCAGGTCCAGTCGGCGTAGGAGCGCGGATCCGGGCGAGTGGGCAGTTGCAGCCGCAGCAGTGCCCTGGTCGGGTCGTCGTCGGCGCGTTCTAGGGTGGCCTGCTGGCGGTCGACGGCGGCCAGTACCAGCATCCGCGTCGCGCGCGGCGCCTCCTCCAGGTCGAACAAATCGACCGGCAGCCGCCCATGCCCGGCGACGAACGCGCTGACCTGCCGTGTGCGCGCCTTGATCACACTGCCGGGCAGGAACCGGCCATCAGGGATCGCTTCGCGGACGGCGTCCCATTCTGTCGGGGTGCGCTTGTCCGGGTCGGCGGGCCAGGTCGCCAGGATGCCAACGACCATCTGCGCGCGGTGCTGGGCACCGTGCAGGGCTCTTCCGGCCTGTTCTTGAGCCATCCGCACGATCCGGTCATTGACCCGCACCCCGTCGGGGACGGTCACGCCCCAGCCCAGGCGGCGCAACGCCATCCATGCATTCGACGGCAACACCTGACCCGCATCATCCACCCCGGCGGCCAGCCGAGCCACCTCCCCGGCATTCCAGTGCCCGGCCAACAGTCCAGTGGTCATCCCGGCGACCAGGTCCGCAGCCCAGCCCACCCGCTCGGCCACCGCCCGGGCCATCAAGGCCTCACCGGTGCCCTCATCCACCCCGCCACGCAGCAGCACCCGGGCGGACGCGGTCCGCGCCACCTGACCGGCGGCCAACGAAAGCTTCCGGCTCATACGACATGACCGGACGACACGCAGCCAAACATGCACGCACAGTAGCGATCTGTAACGGCAATCCGCCCAATGATTCGAAAATTCGAGCGAGGCCAACGCCGCCGGGGCCTTGACCGCCCACCGGCGAAGCGCCATCGAGCGCCATCGCCCGCTTTGTCATCGTGAGCAACCACAGCAACTCGGCGCCCTCTAACGACAGCTCCGAAACATAACGGCTCTTTATGGAAACCTGTGAGCCTAGTGAGTGCTCGAGCGCTCGCGGGCCACCGACGCCTGTGATCGGGCCTCCCGAAACCGATGTCACCCTTAGGCCCAGAGTCCGCTATCCTTCTGAGCGTCGCCACGGCGGCTTACCAGGCGGGTTGCCCGAGTGGCCAATGGGAGCGGACTGTAAATCCGTCGGCTTAGCCTACCCAGGTTCGAACCCTGGACCCGCCACAGCAGGTGGAACGGCCCCTGACCAGCAGAGATGCGGTTGGGGGCCTTCTCGTTTCTTGATCGCCCCAGGCAGCCACCGGCCGCCGGATGCAGCCGTTTGTCACTGGTCCCGGAATATACGCGGAATGAATCCGGGTGCGTCTCCGCAGGTAGACCCCGGAAACGGCGAAGGGCTCCGGCGTGAACCGGAGCCCCGACAGGGTAGATCAAATCACTCGCCGAGCGCATCGCTGATCCGCTTGTTCGCGCCGTCCTCCTGGCCCTCGATGCACTTGGCGTAGATCTGGAGCAGGACCTTGACGCTGTGGCCCGCACGCTCGGCTACCTCAGTTGCCGGAACACCGGAGTTGAGCCACAGCGACACCCCCGCGTGCCGTAGGTCGTACGGCCGCTGAGCCAGGGGAGAGGCGAGCTGGGCGGGAGTGAGGGCGAGGGCGCGAGTCTGAGCCCACACATCGCCATAGGCGGTGGACCCGACGATGCCGCCCCGCTCGGTCTGGAAGATCCGCCCATCCTCGGCCGTCCCGAACTCTGCGATGTGCTCACGGAGGATCTTCACGAGGACCGGTGGAATCGGAACCGTCCGGATCTCGTTGACGGGCCGGAGCTTGAGCCCGCGTTGCACGTGGGATGTCCCCTCGTCCGTATACCGCCTTCCCGACTCGGGTAGCGATCGCGTGAGCACCAGCTTGCCCCACCCGTCCTCCGGGAGCGTGCAGTCATCCTTGTGCAGGGCAACAGCCTCAGCAGGGCGAAGCGCCGCGTAGTACATGCAGGCGTACAGTGCCCGCAGACGCCGGCCCCGCCCCCGTTTGCCGACGTACGTAACGGCGGTCAGGCATTCCCGCATCTGGCGAGGGCCGATCACCACCCGCCAATCGACCTCTTCGGCCAGCTTGGGTGGCGTCCACTTCACCTTGCCGATCGGGTTGCGCGCGAACTCCTCCAGCTCGACCGCGTACTCAAAGGCGTTGTGCAGCACCGCCCGCTTGCGCGCCACTGTGGCCGCTGCCGCCGGTTTGCCGTCCAGGCGTCGCGACAAGGCATTCAGCGCGGCCCGGACGTTGGAGGGCTTAGCGACCTCCGGCATCTCCAGCGAGGCTTTCTCCAGCCACGTGAGCGCGTCCGTGATCTGAGAAGGCCGGGGACGCTCGCGATCCTGGGGAGCGAGGTAGTACGCCCGCAGAGCCTCCCGGAGCGTGTGCGGGTCAGGCGCTTCAGGGGCGTCGTCCCGCACGAGGGCAGGGGAAACCGTCGCGATCGTTTCCGTGAGGCCATCACGGCTGGTGGGCGCGGCATCCGGCCACTTCATGTCGATGTATGCGACGCCGAACTCAAGCCAGGTTCGGACAGGCTTTTCTTCCCCCTCTGTGGGGAGCATCGACAGCGGGAGACCCGAGTCGATGTCGAACTCTTCGCCGACCTTCGCGGCCTGACGCAGGTCTGAAAGGAAGTTCTTCCCCTGCACCGAACGCTGGAAGGTCTGCGACTTCTCGCGCCCGCCCACGGTCCAGCGCACGGTGTAGGAGATGACCTTGCTCGGCTTACCTGGCTTCGGCTTGGACTTGTTCGGGCGGATCTCCCAGAACTTGACCTTGTACGACGTGTTCACGCCGCCTCCCGGAGAGTGCCGAGCCAGCGCATCAGCTCACTCCGCCAAATGCGAAGTTCGTTGTTGGGCAGCCGGATCGCTTCAGGGGCCTTCCCGATCTCACGCCACCGGTAGAACGTTCGTGGGGAGACTCCGCCGAGTTCTTCGAGGACCTGGTCAATGGTCAGAAGCTCGTCCCGCCTCGTGCTCACGCGGCCTCCTGCGTTGCCGAAAGATCGAGGGTGGTGTTGGCGTGGTCGAGTTGGCGTCGCATCTCCAGGCGTTCGGCGATGGAGGCGAGTAGGCGCTGTTCGACCGGTTTGACGTCCGGGTCGTCGGGTGGTGCGAGTTCCCAGGCGTAGCGGCCGGGTGTGGTGGGGTGGCCGGTTGTCGAAACGCCGGCCTCGGCCAGGCGGGCGAGGACCCAGTTCTTGCGGTCGGCTTTGTGGTCGGCGAGGGTCTTGCCGGACCACTTGCGGGACACCAGGACGCGGCGTCCGGCGTAGCCGAGGTATTCGCGGCGGTGTGCTTTGGCCTTGCAGTAGCCCGGTGTCAGGCCGGACCGGGCGTTCTTGGGCTGGACGCCGTAGCGCAGCCAGTTCGCGCACGTCGGCGAGCACGGCTCATACCGCAGCGCCTCCAGCAGACGGTCAGCGTGGTCAGCCTGTGCGGGAGTCTCGGCGTCGTGGCATTCGGCGATGTCCTTGACCAGGTACTTGGTCAGGTAGCCGATCAGCCGAGAAGACTCCGGCGTACCGGCCATGACGCCTTGTGCGTCGATCTGACGTCCGAACCGGCCGACGTGCAGCGGTTCGGCGTCGTCATCGTCGAGTGCCTTGAGCGCGTCCTGCCAGGTAGTTAGGGGTTGGTGGGTATCCGGGTCGAGGTAGGCCCGTGCTTGTGCGTCCCAGTACGGCAGGCGCTCCCCCGCGTACACGACCCGGTCGGTCGGTGGCCACCACACCTGGGTGTAGGTCGCCGCGACGACCTGGCGCAACTCGGCGCGGGAGATGGTCCCGCGGATTGCCATGTGCAGGTGAGGAGCCAGCCGGCGTTGTGGTTCGACGGCGGCGAAGTACTGCACGTCATAGCCGACGAACCGGCGCAGGTTCTGCACGAACCGATCCACCAGCTTGGAGAAGTGCAGGGCATCGCGAGCCGCCCGCCGGTAGTCGTACGTCGCCGGGTCGACCGGCGTCCCGTCGTTCTTCACGCGCCCGTAGGAGTCCAGGGTGAGCGTGAGGAACAGCGACGGCCGGAACGTCTTTCCGTCCGGGGCGGTGTAGGTCTTCCCGACCGTCCGAGCCGCCACGGGACGGCGGGGAAGATCAGGCACGTCCTGGCGGCGCTTGGTGGACCGCTTGGGTCGTTCAGGCTTGTCGGCGGAGAGGCGTCCGACAACGCCGGTTCGGGTGAGTTCTGCGTTGATCTCGGTCAGCAGTTCCCGCCACTCCGAGGCATCCTCACCGGCCGCCTCGGCTCGGTCCGCCCAGGCTTGCACCTCAGCCCGTTTCTCCATCCAGAAGCGTTGTTCGTCGTCCGGGTCGGCCCGCTCGATCACCGGCTCCTGGCCGAGATGCCAGCCCTCCCGACACTGAGTAGCGCGAAGCTTGCGCTTGCGTTCGGCGCACGGCGGGCAAACCGAGGCGAGGGTGTGCCCGCACGGCATGCTCACGATCTTGGTCTCACCCGTGACCAGGTCCGTGCGGCGCATCGCTACCGGGCGGATGCACACGCCGTGTTCGACGGCGACGGCCTTCACGACCTCACGCGCCAGCGGAGGCCGGACCTTGTGCGGAGCGTCCGGCGTGGTGTGGTCGGTCATCATGCGGCCTCCGCGAGGTAGCCGGCCATGGCCGCGATGTCCGTGTCGGAGACGAACGCCGCCCGTACGCGTACCGGGTCGGGTGAGTCCTCCAGCCGGACGTAGCCAACTCCGGCGCCGGTCTTGGGGATGGGCGAGATCTGGTCGGCGAGTGCGCCGCGTTCGTACGCGCCATCTCCGAGAACCATGTCGACCTGGTCGGCCTCATCCAGCCGGAGCGCGATCCGGGTGGGGAACAGGTTCCGGATGTTGATGACGTCCTTGCGCGGGTCCTGGAGCGCGCCGACGATGCAGATCCCGACCGAGCGTCCCTGAGTGGTCAGCGTGGCCAGCGCGGCGTCTGCGCGCTTTCTCAGGTCGCGATCAGGGCAGTAGGCGGTGAGGAAGGCCAGTTCGTCGACCATCAGGACCAGGAAGGGGTCCGCCGCGGTCGCGATGAACGTTCGGGTGACTCCACCGAACCGGGCCGCGCGCTTGTGCATCTCCGCCACGGCGGCCTCCAACAGGTCGACCATGCCGCCCATAGCGTCGTCGCTGTAGCGGTTGAAGATGTCTCGGCCGAAGGCCAGTTCCATGCGCTTGGGGTCGATCCCCCAGACCTGGACCAGGCCCGCGCGTATGGCCGGGAGCAGTGCCCGGACCAGGCCCCACAGAACCGAGCCTTTGCCGGCTCCGGTCGCACCGGCGATCAGGACGTGCGTGCCGAGGAGCCGTAGCCGCCAGGTCGAGCCGTCTTCTCGCCGCCCAATGGGCAGAGCGGACAGGTCGACGGCGCGGCCGTCCTCGGTGCCGACTGGCAGGGCGGCCAGCGGTTCGGCGAGTGCGTCGCGGCGGACCAGTTCGAGCCACAGGTAGCCGGGCTTGCTGGCGGTGCGGATGCGGCACAGCGCGGCCCCGAAGCCGTGGGCAAGGTTTTCGGCGTGGTCCCGCCAGATGCCCGGAGCCTGCCCAGACAGCATCTTGACCAGGACACGGTCCGTAGTCGTGGTGACCGTCACGCGTTTGATGACGGGAAGGTATTCGCGGGCGTTGCGGTAGAACGCCAGCCCGGACATCACCATCACCGGTTGCCAGCGCCGCCGGTACACCAACAGGTGCCGCCAGCGGGCACGGGCCGGGTAGCCGACGAGGTGGAGGAAGGAGTCCCACCAGTAGGCGGCCCAGCAGCCCAGGCACAGGGCTGCGAATGCGACCAGGACGGCGACGAGCTGCCATCCGATGGTGTAGGTCAGCCAGGCGAGGCACCCGACCGTTGCGACCGTGATGGGGTGGCGGGCGAGGAAGAGCGCCAAGCGCACGAGCGCGCGGACGAGGTGAACGGTCAGCACGAGCACCGGAGGCATGTGCCAGACAGGCGGCGCCCACTTCGGTGACTCGAACGGGTCGGCCGTCGCGGGCACCATCACGTTGTCCGACGGAGTCGACTTGCGGAACTCCCAGCCCATCACCGACCACCCCCGACGGAGCCGGTCGGGCGGGCGAGGCGTTCGGCGGTGCGCTTGGGGAACAGCACGGTCTGCCCCAAACACGGCAGGCACTTACCGTTCCTGGCGTTCTCGGGGAGGGGATTGCGGCATACGACGCAGCGAGGCCGCTTGGTTCGGGTAGACATGACTCGATCTCCTCCAGAGGTGGATTCCGTGAGAGGGCGATCACAGGGGGCGGCCGGAAGGGTGAGAGCTTCCAGCCGCCCCGCTTTGCGTCAGGCCGCAGCGTGACCAGGCTGCTTGGACTGTTCAGCGTGCAGGCGCTCGACCTCGGCCAGCAGTCCCGCAGACGCCTGAGCGAATCGGCGGATTACCGCAACGTCCTCTGCGGTGAGCGCGGTGGTGGGGCGCGGTCCGATGTGCACGCTCACCTGACCGTGATCGATCGCGATGAACGGCCGGCCATCGCTTCCGTCGTAGAACTGGATGTTCGCGGTCCGGTCGAGGTAGAACGCGGTGCCGATGGTCATGGGCTCACCGGCCCGAGCAGTGATCGTCGTGTAGGTGTAGCCGGTCTCCCTCATCCGGTCCTCCTGTCGGTGTTGCCGTTGCGGTAGATCCGTTCGACCTCGGTCGCGTATGCCACCGCCTGGTCGGCCAAGGCGCGAGCGAACGCGACGTGATCGGGCAGCAGCCGGTCCGGGAGCGTGAGCGAAACGAGCACGTGACCGGCACGGAAGGTGAAGATCGGGTTCGCGCGGGGGTAGCTGCGGAACTCCGCGCCGGAATGCCCGTTGATCGGCAGCGACAGCGCAGGTCCCCGTCCCATCAGGCCGCCGCCTTACCGGCCGAAGGGGCCGCAGCCGCCTTGCCGCCCTTGGGCGCGGTGATCGCGGTGGCCCGCAGCGAGAAGGCCATCCGGCCCTTGTCGGTGACGTACGGGGTGACCGTCATGCCCTCGAACTCCACCGGCTCGAAGGGCGTACCAGTGGGTGCGACGGGCTGGACGTCGGCGAGGATCTTGACCGCGATCTCCCGCGGCCGGCCATCAAGTTCGGGGTCCATGTCCATCACTCGGCAGGTGAACACTCGCTGACCGGTGATCTTGTCTTTGGCCGGGGACCGTCGCCCTGACCGCTCGTCGTAGTCCTGGGCCTCCACGATCGAGGCGGGGCGGGGACCAGGTTGCAGCCGTTGGGGAAGACGTCGGCCATGGTGACCTTGAAGCGGGTACCGCCTTTGAGTGCCATGCAGTGCTCTCCTTGATGTCGACCCCCCTAGACAGATGCGAGTCCGTCGGTCCCGTCGACGGTGTCTAGGGGGCTATGCATCCAAGGTACGGTCCGACTTGGCGAACTGTCTAGGGGGGTCGACAAATTCTCGGATGGGCGTGTTCAGAGCAGGCAGTACACGGCCGTGGCGTCGTCGCTGGCCTTGCCCCGCGGCCACCGCTCACCGTGTAGGTCGCTGTCTTCAGCGGCGCGAACCCGGCGGATGAGCTCGGCCGGGCCGTCGTCGGCGAGGATCTTCAAAGCGTCGGACCAGTCGGTAAGGCCGAACCGGTCGACCAGGCGACTCGCGCCATCGCTGAGCAACGCGACCGCTCGGAGTCGATCGGTCGGCAACGAGCCGGTAAGGGCATGCGCGGCGGCGGCCGGGTCGGTACTGGCGACCCAGAAGCCGCCGTCGGTGTTGCGGTAGGAGCCGAGCTTGTGCGCGTAAGCACAGCGGGCTCGGGTATGTTCCGGGCTTCCGGTCGGCAGCGCGTCCATCTCGGCGCGCAGGCTCCGGCTGATGCGAGCCAGCCGGTCATCGGTCACGGCGACCGGGTCAGTGTCGAGGACATCGAGCACCAGGACCGAGTCCGCGAGCACCAGGTACTCCAGGTCATCGCCGGTCCGTCGAACGGCCGCGACGGTCGCGGACGGCGTGTTGGTGTGAGTGAGGTCGCAGGCGTCCCCGTGCAGGGCGGCTAGTCGCTCGATCGCCGTTGCGAGCGCGTCGGCGAGAGGCCGACGGGGCGTGGCGCCCGCTTCGATGAGGAACTGAGCGCCGAGCTGGCGGGCGTACCAGGCCACCCCATGTGAGCACCCAGATTCGACCCCTGGGGGAGTACCCGCCCCGTCCAGAAGCACGACGACGTCATGCGATGCGGCGGCGAAGTCCTCGTTCGACCGGTCGGCCGAGCCGGGAACCGATGCAAACGAGGCGCGCATTTACAGGTCCTCGTGCTGATACAGCGGCGTCAGCAGCTCGACCTTGGCTGGCTCGTGGGTGTCCGGGTCGTAGTCGACTCCTACGACGACGGAGAACGGCCGGTCACCGACCTGGCCCCACAACGTGGCGATCTCGGTGGCGAGCAGATGCACGACTCCAAGCGAGCCGGGCGGATGAACACCGGCGATCGTCAGCACGGTGCCCTTCCCGTCCGGGCGAGGGAGCCTGCCGAGGTAGCCGATGTCATGCGGCCTGGCTGGGTCGGCGTCCGAGCCCGACCGCAAGGTCTTGTCCGCCTTGGAGTCGTACAGCGTCCACGTGCCCTCCGTCGAGCGCCGCCAGGACAGGACCGGGTCCTTTTCGTACGTCTCGCGCACGGCGTCGGACATGCGCGGGCCGCAGATGACCAGCAGGCCGGAGCGGTTGAGGTCGATTTCTCCGTTGACACCGACGTGTTCGGAGCCGGCCTCCAGGTCGAAGGTCCGGGCGAGGTCTTCCAGCCGCTTGCCTGCGGTCAGGTCATCCAAGGTGACATGGCTGCGACCAGTGTTCGGGTCCGGTCGCAGGGGAGTAACCACGGTCACGGCCCCAGTGCCGAGGAACGCCCCTTCGGGGGCCGGACCGGTATGGCGGATCTGGTGAATACGTCCCCGGCTCAGGCCGGCCTGCTTGGCGATCTGCGCGTACGAAAGCCCCTGACTGTGCAGATCCTGGATGACCCGCCGCCGCAACCGCGCCAGCTCGGTCACCTCCTGCTGTGCCATCGCGAGGCGTTCGGTGGCGAGGCGAAGCAGCACGAACGGATCCTTGGTAGCCGCAATGCGGTCGACCTCATCCGACATGCCACCCTCCTCGATCCACTGGACCGAGTCTAGGGGGATAGACAAAACAGGCCTAGAAGAAGGGCCGATCAGACTGCTCCGGAGCCGAGGGACGCCCCGCGGACTCACGCCCGATCGACCCCATCGACCAACGCCCACACCGTGCAGTGCGACCCTTCGTAATGGTGTCCCCAGTCCTTGACCACCAGGGACATGAGCTGCAGGCCGCGACCGCCCTCGGCCGAGTCGTCGGCCACCTGGGGGACGGGCGTGGTGATGCCGCCTTGGTCGGTTACCGAGATACGCGCCGCCGTGTCGAAGAGGATGACGGTCACCCAGAGCATTCCTCCGGGCAGGCCACTCCGGGTGTGCTTGATCGCGTTCGTGGCCAGTTCACTGACGACGAGTTCGGCGCGCATGGCCATCTCGGGGTGGAGATCGTGCAGGTAGGCGGTCACGAAGCGGCGGGCTTCGGTGACCGAGGCGGGCAGGCCGGGGAGACAGCGGGTCCAGGGTGGCCTCACGGCGCACCTCCCTGTCTAGGGGGCTATGCACTGGACACCGAGAGTATTCCTGCGTATGCCTATGCCTCAAGGAATCAGAGGCATTATGCCTCTACCTTCCTGCGGACCACCGTTCGTAATCCTGGGCGATCCGGGACACAACCTCCCGCATCTCCTTCCCGACAAGCGCCACCTCGCGGAAGGCTGCGAAGGTCTGCCGGTAGATCGCGATCTCCTGCTCATCGTTCACCACTAGCTCGCTAACGAAGGTCTCAACTCTGACCGCCGACTCGTCGTAGATCACGAAGCCATGCAACGGGAAGGTCGGTACGATCGCCGACCACGGCACGACACCTACCGAGATGTTCTCCAGCGTTGAGACGTCAGCGATCTTCGCCAGTTGCGCTCGCATCACATCCGGCGAGCCAGGCCAGGTGCGGAGTGCGCTCTCCGTTAGCACAAATGAGAAGCGTCGGCTCTGCTCGTACAGCAAGCCCTGACCTTCGATGCGCGCCGCCGTTGCTCGAGCTACGTCTTGCTCATCGTCAAACCGGGCCGCCTTGAAGGTTCGACGGGCATACTCGGCCGTCTGCAACAGGCTTGGGATCAATGCAGATTGGAAGCACTCGACCGCCGTAGCCCCTCGCTCGTGAACACTTATGGCCTCTTGCCGAGCGAGGGCCGCGTCACCTATGCGTCTGAGTGTGCTGATCTCTGCGTCGATCCGCTCCAACAGACTCATCAACTCGTCGCGCACGTCCTCGTCCACGCCAAGCGCTCCCGCCAGCGCGCTGATAACTTCGCTGCTTGGAAGCATCCGCCCAGTCTCGATCTTCGAGACCGTAGGTTGTGTTACGCCCGCACGATCGGCCAGTTGCGCACCGGTCAACTGCGCCCCGCTGCGTAGCGCTCGGATCCGTTCACCCAACTCTCGAAGTCGTTCCTGTCGGATCTGCTGCATACCCAGGGTCTACACCATCGGATGAGTAAAGCGGCCAGGCAAGGATGAGATGCCGGCGAGCCTCAGACCTGGGCAGCTCAGCGTGATGGCCAGTTGCGCCTGCGAAGCCCCTCTGGCGTCGTGGGGAATCTTCGGCCAGGTTGCGGGTCGTTGGCGGTGCCAAACGTGCTCATACAGTGCAAAGCGTATTGGTCTTGCAAGTGCCGCAAAGCGGCTTAGATCAGGTAGCATCGTCTCCTTGTCGAGTGCCCTAGTGCGCGACTCCCAGGGGGATGTAGTGGCCGTCGGCGGGATTGAAGATATCCCTGACCTCGATTCTTTTGAAGGGGCACTAGACTTCGCGTGGCGGCGATTCCTCAAAAATCAGGATGAGGTTGAGCTGCCCGATGTAATCCGGCTAGCGGACATCGAGTATCAGTGGGATATGTACCGGCGTCACTTTGTCGAAATGGTGGAAGGCGGCGGCTACACCCCAGGCTACGTAGAAGTGGTTGATCTCCCTAAAGATGAGCTGACCGTTAGGCCTCTCGCAAGGCTACGCATAGAGGATCGCCTCTACTATGAAGCATGCGTATTCTCTATGGTCTCGAAGATTGACATCGAAATTCCCAGGGTCGTTTACAGTTATCGCTGGTCCGATTTCAAGGGTGATCTTAGGCGTCCTGTTGGTTCATGGGTGCGCATGCGAAAATATGGCCGCACGTTCAATCAGAGGCATCCGGCTCTTCTCATGGCTAGAACTGATGTATCGGCATTCTATGAAAATATCAACGTCGGTATCCTCGTTCAGGAGTTGCGGCAGCTCAAAGTCGATGAACAGATGCTCGTGCGACTTCATGACTTTTTGCATACGTTCCAGGAAATGAATCACGTCTGGGGGCTGCCGCAAGGATGTGATGCGTCGGGCATACTCGCTAATCTATATCTCCTTCCGGTTGACAGAATCATCACCCGCAGTGCATTGCAACACATGAGGTACTCTGATGACATCTTCATCTTCGGGCCGGATCGGGAGATACTTCGCCACTGCTTGCTTGAGGTTAATCGAGCTATGAGAGGGCGTCGCTTGAGTATGTCTGGCCATAAAACTGAAATATTCGATGCGAAGGACGTCCCGCAAGTTTTCGATGACATGGAAAAAGATGCAATCCGATATAACGCGAATATCGGCTCTGATTCTGCTCCAGCTGAAGTCCGCAAGTATTTCGATCAAGCTACGGAAGGTGTGGATATTAACGAGCGAGATGCTAGATTCAGTCTAAATTTGCTCAAAAAACTCGACGACCCGTACGCGATCGATTGGATCGTCCGAAACTTCGAGCATGTGCCACAGATGGCGCAGGATCTCGTTAACTATCTAGAGCACTTCGCAGGGTACCCTGACAAGGTGCGTCGATTCTGTACGGAAGCTATATCGAAGAGAGTATTTAAAGGTTATCCGTATGCTGAGCTGCATATTCTCGGGTTCATGATGCGACAAGACATGCATAGCTTGCAGGCCTACGAAGCGGCTTGGGGGATGCTGCGAGATAGGAACGAAGAAACATTCTTGCGAGAATATGCGGCGAGATATGTCGGGCGGAACGCACGTCCAGGGGACGGTGCTCTACTTAGGCAAGAGTTTCGTCGTGACCCTTCCTTTGCATTGCGTCGAGCGCTACTCGTAGCGATATACGAGACACGTCAAGACGATGCCTCATGGTTTGGTCGTGCCGCGCAGGCGGTGCCCGACCTGCGCTGGGTGTGTCGATATCTAGAAAGCGAACCGGAAGTTCCGCTGCCGCCCGCACGGAGGTACCGTGGTTAATGCTGATGAAGTAAAACCACTCCTGAGGGAGATGGACTCTCTATACGAGGATGCCACGTATACGGCAACGGCCTATTTTGAGGCAGCGAAGGCTGCGGAGTTTTGGGGTAAGCTGATGGTTTTCCTGCCTGCTTTGATATCGGCATTGGCGGGTTTCGCTGTGGCCCTCAACGCGTCGAATAAGTTTGGAACACTATCCGCAATATCGGGTGCGGTGGCAGCAACTGGCGCATTCTTGGGCGCGGAACGAAAGGCGCCATTCTACAAAGACAGCGCCCGACTGTTTACTCGATTGAGGCATAATGTCAGGCTTGAACGCAGAGTTGCATTGCAAGCTCAGTCGTACACTGACCTGGAGGCTGTCGTGCGGTCTTTGCGTGCCGAATACAATGACTTGGTTCTAAAAAGTGAACCGACGTCTAATCGACTGTTCAAAAAAGCTCAGAAGCGAATAGCTGCTGGGGTTATGGCCTATACCGATGACACTCAGTCCAGCGGCAAGTAGCTTGGTACGAATATTGACGGCAAGAAGGCGAGCTTGCCTGGTCTGCGATCAACCTCGAAACGTTGCCGAATCTTGCTGTATTAGATCAAGGCGGCGGCGCAAGCGCCGCCGCGGACCGCCCGCTCCGGCACGCCCTACGGGCGTGCGGCGTGGGCGCCGGTCCCTCCGGCCGTGCCGATCGGGCGGTCCACCGGGCAGACAGCCGGACTTGTACTACCGCTCCGTCTTCTCCCACACGGGCACCGATGGCAAGCCACGCTCTGCCCGTGCCCGATCCGTCATCTCCTGGATCAGGGTCGTCTTCGCTCGCGCATAGTCGCCAGGAGCGACCCTAGCTGCGGCGATCTCCCGCTTCAGCCGGGCATACCGCTCGACGTCGGCTGGATGGTCGCGTAGGTAATCGCGCAGAATCCGCTGGTTGCGGGTTGGCCAGCTCTCCAGCGTGACCACGTGCAGGATGTGACTGCGCACGCCGCCGGCGGCGCGCACGTACAGCAGACGGTCGACCATGCCGTTGAAGTGACGGTGATAACCCAGCTCTGCCAAAACCTCCTGGTGCCGCTCAACAGTCTCCAGATCAGTGACCGCAGCCATCAGATCGATGATGGGCTTGGCCGCCAACCCGGGCACAGCAGTCGAGCCGATGTGCTCAATCTCCGCCATGAATCCAGGCAACGCCTGCTCCAGCTCCTCAATCGCAGCGGCAGCCAAAGCTGGCCATGCCGGATCGTACGCAACGACTCGGATGGTCGGCCTCGCCATAGGCGCCATCTTGTCATCCGTACGAACGGCCCGTTCGGCGGCAGCTCCAGATCACACGGTGCTGCTCAGGCGCCTCCGGCGGGGGCGCTTCCGGCTCCGGGATGGGAGCTATACCGAGCACAGGTGGTCAGTGGTGGAGGTGGAAGCCTGGTCATCCCGTCTGCCGTCGTCCCAGAACGAGCCGAGCAGACCAGGCCCCAGGGGTGAAGGTCGTTCGTCCGGTGGGGCGCTCCACCTTCACCCCTGGGGCCTGGCCCGCTCCCCGGTGGGTGGGACGACGGCAGACGGGATGACCAGGCAGGTGCTGCGGTTGCCGAAACCGACTTGCTGGGTTCGCTTAGCGATCACAGGATGGTGAGCGTGAATTGGCTGCACTTCGTCATTGGCCTCGGCATAGCGATCCGCGTTCTGTGGTGGGTGGTGAAGCGGGTGGTCCCAGACGAGGCCCAGGATCGTGCTAGCGCCGGTCCGAGGGGGCGAGGCGTAGCGGTCGGTGGGACCTGCCGGTGTGGTCGCGGTCGAATCAGGGTTAGTTTTTCACCGATCTATGGCGACTTCCTCGGATGCACTGAATGGCTCCCAGACGGCAGCGGTTGTAACTACGCCTGGACAATCGATGGACGTCGGCTTCCGCGCTATCGCTGAGCAGGTCATCGCCTACGGCGGCAACAAGGCCAAGATCCGGAAAATATGCGGAATGCGCCGACTGCATCGAGTGAGCCGACTGAGGATTCGTGCAGGTCAGCGGGGGAGTAGCGCCAAGATCCATGGCGTCCTGTAAATCCGTCGGCTTAGCCTACCCAGGTTCGAACACTGGACCCGCCACGGCAGGCAGAACGGCCCTTCACCAGCGGTGACACTGGTGAAGGGCCGTTTCGCTACCGTCCGGCTGCATCCGGCTCGCGGCGGCCGTCGACGGCTGGCTGGGTCCAA
>NZ_JBFAJC010000084.1:0-38214 GCF_040655075.1 Actinoallomurus sp. NPDC050550
ACGCGACGTGACGGCGCGACACGGCGGATCACTCGTCGTACGCGCCCGGCCGGGCGGCGGCGCACTGTTCGAAGCCACACTGCCCCTGGCCTGACTTCCACGTACGCGGAAACGCGGCATCCGCCGGCCGGCAGATGCCGCGTTCCGGACCCGATCTACGTTTCGCCGATCGGCTCCAGGGCAGCCGTGGGCCACGACGGCGCTCCGCCGTCGGTCAGAAACTCCCCGAGCGCCTCATCCAGCCGGGTCAGCGCATTGCGTTCACCCGACGAAGGTTCGATGGCCGACCCTGTCGGCGCGACGGTGGCCGGGAGTTCTCGCAAGAGGATCAGTTCCGGGGCCTCGATACCGCCGAGCCGTACGTCGAGCACGACGAACCGGCTGCCCGGAGCGAAAACGACATCGTCCGTGCCGATCAAAGTCGCGGACCCGTCGGCCGTCGTGTCGGTCGGGCCGCCGGCCGGGTCCGCGTCGAGCAGCGCGGTGACCCAACGTCCAGTCTCCGACCAGATCACGTAACTCGCGGTCGCCGACGGCCGCGCGTGCTTCCCGGCGCGGTTCGGCGTCCCACGGCGAAGCGACGACCCGGCGACGGGGCCCGGCTCGGTCAGCACGGTCGTGCCAGGGGAAAGAACCTCCCGCTCAAGGACGGACGCGTCAACGCCGCGCAGGACCACGCCACGGTACGTCGGCAGTCGCCACAGCCCGGAGGCGAGACATGCGAGGTACGGGCGAAGACGTTCGTCACCGGAGCGCAGCGCCGCCGCACCGAAGTCACCGGCGCGGTCGGTCTGGCCCTCCGTGAGAAAGAGCCGGACCGCGACCAGATCGACCGCCGCGGCGGCACGTTCGCCCGCGGCGATCGCCGGCAACCGCGAGAACGCCCGCCTCAGTGGCGCTGCCTGAGAGTCCCAAGCGAGGCCGATCATCGCACGGAAGGCGGATCGCTCCTCGTCCGTGCTGCGATGCGTCGGCGTGACCGACGCTGTGGCAGTGCGCGGCATACGGCCGGCGCGTGCCCGCGTCGGCGGGGACCCGAGCGAGGGCGTCGCCGTCGACGCATGGCCGCTGTCGGCGGCCCGTAGCGGCGGGGACGTCGAAGAGGGCGTCGCCGTTGACGTGCTGACCGCGGGCAGGGCGGACGCACTGGACGCCGAAGGGTCGCCTTCGATCCTGACATTGTGGGCGGCCGCCAGATCCCTCATGGCCCGGTCGCCCTGCTGCGTCACCGTGCCATGCAGGACCAGCACGAGCCGGTCGCGCAGCCCCGGCGGCAGGGCGCCGAGCAGGCCGCCCAGCACCGGCCACGTCTCATCCCCCAGTAGTCGGCCGGAGAGCCCGATGTCGAGCCGGACGGTATCCGCCATGACCGGCCATGCCACTGCGAGGCGGTCGGAGAACGGCTCTGGGGCGGCGTCGACCGGATACAGCCAGAGACCGGCCCGGGTGACAGCGAGCCGGCATGGGCCGGCGAGGCGGAGGACGCCGCGTACCGGGTCGACGACCTCCAGGCCGTCCACCGGTGCCTGCCAGTGCTGGGGAACAGGCGGGGGCGCAATGGCACCGCGTGACGGGGGACGGCACAGCACGGAGGGCACGAACGGCGACCAGGTGGGCAGCCGCTGGGCGTCCACCAGAACGACTCCTCGTCCCGCCGGTGCCTCGCTGTCACGGGACGATGCCCCGGTGAGCTCCGCGGGGATACCCGTGAAAACCTCGACCTCGGCGCCCAGCGCCCGTGCCAGCGCCTCGCCCAACGGAAGCAGGTCGCCATCACCGGACGGGACGAGGCGGATCGGATACCACCGCCACACGGCGCTGGAAATCAGCCCCGCCAAGACGGCGGCGAGGTCCACGGGGGCAAACCATGGCCGCTGCGTCGACTCGACGAGGACCGACGGCCGGTCGCGCACCGGCGGGACGGCGTACGGAAGGTCGCCCGGACCGGAAGCCGGCGATCCCGCGGGCCGTACGAGCACGCCGGCAGGCACGTGGGTGAGCGCCGCCGGACCCTTCGCATCGACCGACGTGAGGGCATCGGCGAGTACCTGGTGCCACTCGGGCACCGGCCAGCGGGGGCCGAGCGCCTTTGGCTCAATCTCCGGCGCGAATGACCACCACTGCGGCTCCGGCCCGGTACCGGACGCGTCGGCGTAGGTGAACGCCGTGCCTCCAGGCACGAGGACGACCTCACCGGCCGGGGCCACCACGGTCACCTTCCAGGCGTCCGCGATCCGTCTGCCCAACGCCGGCGCATCCGCACGATCGGCACCCGCACCCGCCATGGCCAACACGATCCGGCGCCGCTGACTCCGGGTCCGTACTTCGGCCAGCCGTGGCCACAGCGCGTCGGCCAGCCGTTCCGGAACGGCGACCACCACGACGGTGGCGTCGTCGTGCGAGGCGAGGTCGGCGAGCAGTCCGGCGTATTCCCCGGCCTCTTCGCCCGTCGGCTTGATGAGGAAGTGCCCCCCGATCTCCTCGATCTCAACGCCGGAGGCGGCCGAAGAGAGGCGGGCCTCGCCGTCGGCGCGCGCGGAGGCGGCGACGGCGGCACCGTCTGACCAGCGCGCAGTCACCCTGCTCATTGATCTCCTTTCCGTTCCGGCACGCTCGCGCGGCCGTCGGCTGCGACCAATGTGGTACTCACCACGGTGTTCAGCGTATGTCGGTGGACTGTCCGTGATCGAGGTCCTCGGCCAGCGCGGTCTGGATGAGCGCTGTCCGGCTGCGAGTCCGATATCGCCCCCGGCCTGGCGGCAGAACGCGTGGGCCGATGTCGTTGAAGACCCGTCCATGAGATGGCGGGCAGGACAACAGAAGAGTGGAGCCGCCGGCGTCCTGCAGACCTCGTATCAGTGGCTCGGTCATCGCCGTCCTGGCGCTGGCGGAGGAGCGCGCGACGATCAGATGCGCGCCGACCTCGTACCCCATCGCCAGATACTCGAGCATCGGCTCGACGGGAGTCTCCTGCGGAGTGCACACCTGATCGTAATCGTCGACCAGGACGAACAGTCGGGGTCCATGCCACCAGTCACATGACCGAAGCCGGGCGGGGGCGATCTCCGGACCCGGCACCCGCTCGCTGATCGCCCGGGCACAGCCGTCGATGAGCTCGCCGAGTACGGCCGACGAGAAGGCGTACCCGAGCAGATGCTCTTCGGGTACCGCACCGACCAGTTCGCCACTGCGGTCGGCGATAACGATGCGCGCCGTACTAGGAGAGTGACGCATGGTGATCGACTGAATGATCAGACGAAGCAGGTTCGTCTTTCCGCTGCCCGCGTCTCCGAAGACGGTCAAGTGGGGACTGGTGGCGAAGTCGTGCGCGATCGGGGTGAGATCGGCGTCCACGAAGCCCAGCGGAACCGTCAGGTCATCCTCCGGCTCCGGTAGCGAACGAACGGGGACACGTGCCGGTAGCAGACGTATGCGAGGGGCGCCGGGTCGGCCCGCCCAATGTTCCGCGACGGTCGTCGCCAGTTCGGCTACGACATCCGTGAGACGCCGGCTGCCGTTCACACCGCTGACGCTAGGCAGCGCGGCAAAGAATGGAAGCCCCTCTCCGGGAGTGAGACCATGTCCGGGCCGTCGGGGGACGGTCGCCGCCTCCTTCGGGTCGACCATGGATTCGGTCGGGTCGTCGAGCCGGAGTTCGAGCCGGGTGCCGACCCGATCCCGAAGGGACACCGGCAGCTCCGACCAGCGGCCTGCGGTGGCGATCAGGTGGATTCCGTGGTCAAGCCCGTGAACGGAGAGGTCATCGAAAGCCGCCGCGTGTTCGCTGAATTCGCGGCGCAGTGTCGCAGCTTCATCCACGACGAGGAATACGTCACCGTACTGCTCGTCGGCGAACTCACCGCCCGCGCGGCGGCGCCGGTAGTCCGCCATCCCCTTGATGCCGCGATCGCGGAAGAGTCGTTCCCGGTGCGCAAGCAATGCGGTGACCTCGTCGATCGCCCTGGTGGCGCCCTCGGGGTCCAGCTGATCCGTCACGGCGCCCACGTGCGGCAGACCGGACAGTGCGCCCAGCGCCCCAGAGGAGTCGAGGCAGTAGAACTGGACCTCGCGAGGTGTATGGGTGAGCGCGAGCGCGACGACCAGAGTCGTCGCGAGGGTGCTCTTGCCGCTACCAGCCCTCCCGACGATTGCGACGTGTCCCTGCTCGCCGGAAAGGTCCAGGCGCAGTACCCCGTGGAACCGTTCGAACGGCCGGTCGACGATCCCCACCGGCACCGTCAGCGGGCCACCTTCTGGCGGGTCGGCCACGGTCAGGCCGCGGTCACCCGTGGGAACGAGTGGCGGCAGCAGGTGGTCGATGGCCGGAGCCTCGGCCAGGGGTGACGGCCATGGTCCGGAGTGATCAGCCGTGACGGCCTTCCGTAGCGCGGTGAGCCGGCTACCAGCCGACACAGTGCCGTACAGTCCCGGATCAGGGTGGTACGGCGCCAGCAACACGTCGGCGGCGTCAGTGCCGAGCCCCGCGGATCGCTCGGCGCGGTCCTCTCCGAGCCACACGGCCCGCGTGTCCTGCGCTCCGACGTCCAAACGAACGACCGTACGGCCGGGGCGGCGACGCCACCCCGAAAGATCGAGGACGACCGTGTTGCGATACCCCGCGCCTGTCAGGCGATCGCCTGCGGGGAGGTCCCCGCCATCCAGCACCACGACGAGAAAACGTTCCCCAGAGCTCGGCCGGGCATTGGTGTCGAAGGCAGGCCTAAGCCGGAGATCGTCGCCAAGCAGCTCGTACAGCTCCTCTGCGGAGGAGGCGGCCACCTGGTCTGTGCGCCCGTTCGCCTTTTCCCGTGGGCGGCGTGTGTGCGGCAGCCATCTCATCCACGCCCAGTCCGGCTGTCGCTCGGTTGAGACGAAGAGCGCGATCACCATCTCTTCAGGGGCGTAAGCGGCTGCGAGCCCGGCAAGCACCTTACGGGCGACCATCCGCCCCTGCTCTCCATCGCCACGAAACAGCATTCGTGACCACCTGACCAGTTCCGGTTCAGCACGCTCGGAGCGTGGGCCGGCCACGCCGTACTGATTCCCGAAGCCATCCGGATCGCCGGTGGTCAGGACCCGCACGCCGACTCTTTCAATCTCTGCCTCCCTCTGGCCAGCATTCGTACCAGTCAGCTCAACCCGCGACCGAGCCATCGCGAGGGAGAAAGCAAATCACACATGCGCGGCCCCACGGCCTCACCTAAACAGGTGAGGCCGTGCGCCTTCCACCCGCGCTGCCCACCGTTCGGCGGTGCTCGGTGGGAGGAGAAGACCGCCTCGGGTCACCTCCCCGTGCCCGTGGCCCACAGGGCCTTGCCGTTGTAAATGATCGTCACGTTGCCGTCAGCCTGAAGGACCAGCGTCGCGCCGATGTGCCCGTCGGTACGAGAACTCCACAGCGTCTGGTTGCTGTTGGAGTACAGAACGAAGTTTCCATCCCCTTGAAAGACCACATGGGTATCCGGTGCGTGCGTACCGGTCGACCAGACGACAGCGTTGTGCTCGTTGCGGAGCACCAGGTCGCCATCTGTCTGCAGCGTCAAGCGGATCCGGTTAGTGTGCACGCTTTGCCCCGGGTTGAGGACGCTCGTGCCACGCACGACCCGCGTCTGCCATGAGACCTTCCGGTGCCATCGTCTGGCGGTGACATGCGATTCGGCGGCCGTCATCAGCTTTACGTCGCGCTCCTTGCTCCGAGCCCTACCGGGGCTGGATTCCGGCGAGGACCGCGCGATCGGCGAAGCTGACTGAGGCTTCTTCTCCCTCGGCGGAGGAGACGACGGAGTCGTGGACGGAGTCGTGACCGGACCACCGCCCACGTGGCGCGTAGGAGATGGTCGGCTGGTCGGCCATCGCGGCGCAGGTGCAGCCGGATTCACGACATCAGGGTTGGAACGCGGATGCGTAGCGTGCCCCGCAGACCGCTCAGATGCGGCCGAGGTGTATATGGACCCTCCCCGAGAGTGCATCGTGAGGGGCACGGTCACCAGCGCGCCGAGTCCCGCAACGGCAGCGACCGCCAGCGGTACCCGTGCTCGATTCTTACCCTTCACTTGTGGCAGCACGACAGGCGTGCCTGGCTGTGCCTCCGACGGGGCGACGACCCGGCGGGGGCGCCTCCCGCGCATCAGCACGGCGACACGGCCCCTGGAGGGTCCCACCGGCTCACTCCTGAGCACGGAGCCTGGAAGCAGATCCTGGGCGCTGCTGCCGTCATGAGTCCCAGATCCGGCACCAACGGCTTGGGCTCGCCCCGTCGCCGGAGACGGCGACGGCGGCGGTACGGCCGTCACGGGTGGATGCAGAGCCGCATCGGCGACCGCGCTCACCCTGGGCAACTCCGCCGCCCGCCGGATCCGCACTCCGTCATGCCCCCGATCCGCCGTCGCTCGGCGCTCAGTCATCACGGCTGCCATTCTTGGCTTCGCGGCCGACCGGCATCTGATTCGAATACCGGGTTACAAGCCAGGCTGATGCGGGCAGCACATTCGACCCTTGGATGGTCGCTTCGGTCATTGCCGTTCTCCTTCCACTACTGAGAACACGTCGTGGCTTCCGCGAGCGGTTCACTCCCGTGCGGATCCGCTAGCCAGTGGCCACGCCGTCAGATTCCTGAGGCGAAGCTGCATCGGACGATACGACGGAACGCGGGGGCGCTGCCGGGCGGACCATCGGGTGTACGTCCACGATGTCTCCGGAAACCATCAGCGCGCCCGGTGTCGGCGCGGAAGGCCGGTCCGCACGCGTGAACTTCATGCGGACGACGTGGCGCTCGCGGCGTCCCCGCCGACGTCCCTCGCCACCGGCGCGGACCAGTTCGAACTCGACGTCGGTCGCCTCCGGCACTGCGGCGGTTCCGACGTACACGGGGAAATAGACGATGTCCCGCGCACCGACGTCCAGCGGGGAGAGGCCGACCGCTCGGCCGAACGCCTCCTGCCCGGTCGCCCGTAGCGACTCGGTACCCCAGCTCTCGACAGTGACGCCCTGCTGGGCGAGCGCGCGCCGGCCGGCATCGGTGATATCGAAGACGGCGTCGTAGCCGAAGGTTTTATAGCCGGTGTTCTGTACGGTGACGGCAAGGTATCGCAGGTCGGATCCCACGACGCCGGTGATCTCTGGTGCGCCGATGACCTCCATCGCCGTCCCGATGTGCTCCAGCTGGAGTACGAGGTCATTGGGATCGCTGTCGCCCGGCCAATAATGATCCTTTGATTCGACGATTCGCGTCGCCCGACCGTCTCGTTCCTTCACGGGGCCGGCCTGCACGTATGGGCTCTGCCGCCAGCCCCCGCCGGGGTCGTGCTCGATGGTCAGGGTGCAGTGCCCTCCGCCCACCGTCACCGACGCGCCTACCTGCCCTGGAATGACGCCGGAAACCGCCCCGGTGACGACGACACGCTGCGGCCAGGCGGCATCGTTGCGCACAACCCTGACATGCCAACTTCCATGCAGCTCAACCCCCGGCATGCTGATCCACCACGCCATCGGCGGTCGGCATCGCACGACGCACCGGAACCTTGAGATGTCTCATGAACGACACAGCATCGTCACTCACTGCCTTTGCCTTTCTCACCGTCGCGACGTCCTCGCTGATTCCACGCGCGGTGAGGCCCCGGAGGTTCAGTCCGTGCCGTGTTCGGATGCGACCGATCGCGGGCGTTACGGGCGCTCGTCCAGCATCCAGCATGGACCAGAGCACTGTGCGCTGCGCGTCTTCGAGCGCCACGATGCCGTCGTCGCGTACCCGCAGACGGCATCGCCCTGGACTTTACCGAGATCGCAGATACCTGGGCCCTATTCGGGGGCGTTGGATTGGCCCCGGGTGTGCGCGGGGTACGGAGCCCATGGCGGTCGCCGGTTTTTGCTACCGCGAGGGCCAGTCGGGGCGGGGCGGGGCCAGGGTTCGGCGCGCGTAAATAAGCCCGATTTGATGGGCTGGCCGGGAATCGGTCAGTGGTCCGCTGCTGCCGAGGAGACGCGTACAAAGCCATCGCCGGGCGGCGCGGGCGAACGTCAGATCCAGGCAGTCGGGGTGTTCGGCGAGTCGCGTCTGGCACCACGCGGGCCAACCGTCGTCTAAACGATCCCGGATCAGATCGGGGTCAGCGGGTCTGGGCGACAGGTAGATGGTCAGTGCCAAGACATCGCGGGTGGCGCGGTACTCGAACATGGCCGTCGGCAGGCGACCGGCGATCAGCTCGTGAGCTGTCTGTTCGGCCGTGAACCAGGCCATCGGTACCTCCGCGGCCGATGGTTGGGCTCCGGTCATGTCAGTGGTAGGAATCGCCGCACGCGCATCCGCCGGTGGCGTTGGGATTGTCGATGACGAACCCTTGCTTTGCCAGCGTGTTCACATGGTCGATCACCGCGCGGTTCAGTTCCTTGTGGCAGCGGCGACTAACCAGGACCGGCAGGGACCCGAAACGCAACACCGTGTCGGTGCTCGCACCGGCCGGATCGGGGAGCTCATCGAAATACAGCTGGTATCGCAATCCCGCGCACCCACCAGGCTCCACTCCAACGCGCAACGCCAGGTTCGCGGCATCCTCCTCACCGGCGAGCAAAGCTTGCGCCTTGGCGACCGCCGCATCAGTCAGCGATATAGCGAAGTCCGAATCACTCATCGTCGTCTCGGTCATCGCACCTCTCCGTCCGTCGTTCGCAGGGGTCTCCCTTGGGTGCCCAGGCAAAAAGCCACCCTGTCCCCCTATTGATTCCACGCACGGAAAGGCCCCGGAGGTTCACTCCGTGCCCTGTTCGGATGCGATCGGTCGCGGGCGCTACGAGCGCTCGTCCAGCGTGGACCAGAGCACTGTGCGCTGCGCGTCTTCGAGCACCACGACGCCGTCGTCGCGTACCCGCAGGCGATCGACCGGCCGCCCATTGGTACCGGTGGCCCAGGCGACCTGACCATCTGCACGGTAGATGACGAGATTGCCGTCCCGCTGCAACACACACTCTCCGACCGGCTGGCCGCCCGTCCCAGCGGCCCAGACACGACGGCCATCGATGTTGCGGCGCAGGACCAGGTCGCCGTCGTCCTGGTAGGTCAAGACGAACGCACCCGACGGCGACGTGAGAGACTGCCACCGCAAGGTCTGCTCGATCCGCATCTCGACGCCCTGGGCCGACGTGCCCGGCCGAAAGCAACCGCGGGGCGGCTCGTCGGAGGTCGACCACAGCAGGTTCCCCCTCCTGTCTTCGAGCACCACGACGCCGTCGTCGCGTACCCGCAGGCGATCGACCGGCCGCCCATTGGTACCGGTGGCCCAGGCGACCTGACCATCTGCACGGTAGATGACGAGATTGCCGTCCCGCTGCAACACACACTCTCCGACCGGCTGGCCGCCCGTCCCAGCGGCCCAGACACGACGGCCATCGGCGTTGCCGTACAGGACCAGGTCGCCGTCGTCCTGGTAGGTCAAGACGAACGCACCCGACGGCGACGTGAGAGACTGCCACCGCAAGGTCTGCTCGATCCGCATCTGCGAGCCTTGGGCGGCGGTGCCGGGGCGGTACCGGCCCCGGACCGGATCATGATTGATCGGAGCTTCCCATCCGTCCGCAGCCGTTTCCGTCGGCCGCCGGGCGCGCCCCTCACCGCGTGGCGTGGTGATGATCGCGTGGTAGCGGTCCGGGGTGACCACAGAGCGGAAGGCGGGATCGGTCAGAAGAATGGTCGGGGCGATGCGGTAGGGCGAGTCGGACCACCAGTCGGGCAGAGCGTCGTTGATGGCGGTCCACGCGGCCTGATCCTCGCCGATGGCGACGAGCCGGCGGGCCCGGTCCAAGGCCCGCTCAAACGCGGGTGCCTCGGGTAGTACCGGCGGAACGAAATTGGCCGCCCGAACGACAAGATCGGACAGGTCATCGGGGTCGGGAGCGGTGTCCAGAGGCGGCAGCAGCGAGACGATGAAGCGCAGGTACCAGCCCGGATGCGCGGTCCCATACTCATGGGCGAACCGTACGTACAGCGGGATCATCTCGGCGCGCAGATGCAGCTGGTCGACACCGTCACGGATCCGTGCGTCACCGACGACGCCCCGGATCGTCTCCTGAGCCGACCACGGCTCGGTGAAGACACGCATCAACGCGTGCAGGTAGGGGGCCAGCACGGAGCCCTTGTCCGTCGCCGCCTCGAAGCCGGCCCGTGCGGCGTCGATATCACCGGACAGCGCCTGCAGCCGCCCCTGGGCCGTCAGCCCCTCGGCATTCTCCGGACGCACGGGTCGGCCCGCACGGCCGCGCAACGCCTCGAACGCCCGTTCGAAGCTCTTCTTTTCCGCCAAGACCAACGCGGCGAAGGAGGGATAGATCTCGTCTTCCAGCGTCGGTGACCAGTGCGCCCACCTGTACGCCGTCCACTCGCCGTCGGCCGACTCGTCGGTCGGGTCGAGCAACCAGTACTCGTCGTCGCCGCCGTACGAAAGCACCAGGCAACGACCCATCACATCGGCCAAGTGCGCGTACTTCTCCAACACCTCCCATGCGCTGGGCTCCACCTCACGGAACCAGCCGACGTCCTCGGTGGTGCGGAGCACGGACAGGAACGGTCCCAGGTGGCGCCAGCCGTTGGAGGTCAGCAGAAATGTGCGGTAGCTGGGCGGCAGCCGTACACCCAGCCGAGCCTCTAGAGCGGCGACCTCGGCCTCGGTGGCCCCCTCGAAGCCCAGCCATCCGGTCGCGCGCTGGACGTCATCGAGGTCCTGCAACTCGTTCTCATCCGCACCGCGAAGATAGTCGGCGCTGTAGTCGCCCAGGAACCTCCGCCAAGCGGCGATCGAGACCAGCGGGTCATCACCCATGGTGAACTCCATTCGTCTGTCGGACACGGCTGCCGGCCGGTGTGCCCCTGGCCGGTGAAGCGGCTGCCGTACGGGTGCTCGAAGACACCGCCATCCGTCAGCCGAACCGGATCGCCGCGTCGGCCCCCGTGCCGCCGATCGACCCGAGGCATTGTGGAGGCCATGGCCGTGAGCCGACGCCTGCCACCTGTGGGTGCGCCGTCTGAAGTGCTTTGTCCAGCCGGTCGAGGGCGACATGCTTGGTCGGGGGAACCTCGACGGCGACCGATTGGCCGCCCTCTCCGATGGGAGAAGCCGTCGCGGGGAGCTCCCGCAGCAGCACCAGGTCTGGCATGTTCGCGTCGCCACTTCGGACGTCGAGCACGACGAAACGGCTGCCCGGCCCGAATACGACATCACCCCATCCCGTCGGCGAAGCCGGCCGGCGCATAGCCACCTCTCGGGACGCCGGGTTCTCGGTGGGCGGAGCGGTATCGAGGAATGCGGAGACCCAGCGTGCGGTATCCGACCAGATCACATAAGCCGCCGTCGTCGGCGGCCAGCGATACCCACGCCCGGCAGTGCGGCCGTGCGCCGACGCGCTATCCGCTCCAAAGCCGGAGAGCGACCGTCCGCCAACAGGTCCCACCTCTGTCAGCACTGACTCCCCCGGGTGTAGATCCGACAACGCCGGTTCCGACGTGTCGAAGCCACGTATCACCGCTCCCCGGTACGTCGGTAGGCGACGCAATCCCGAAGCCAGGCATGCCAGGAACGGACGGAGTCGCTCGTCGCCGGAGCGCAGCGCCGCCGGCCCGAACTCGTCGTCCGCATTGCTCTGCTGCGCCGTCAAATAGAGCCGAACAGCGACGAGGTCTACCAAAGCCGAGCCTCGCTCGCCTGCCCCGACGGCCGGCAGCCGCGACAGCGCCTCACTGACGGGCGCCGCCTGCGAGTCCCAACGAAGGCCGATCACCTCCCGGAAAGCAGCCCGTTCCTCCCCCGTGCTCCAGTGTGTCGGCGAGATCAGCACCGCCATGGGCCTTGCGTGCCGGGCTCTCGGTCGCCGGGCTGGATCGGCTACTGGTTCCGGTGGCGGGAGAGCGACGGCCGTCGGCTTATGCGCTGGAGGGAGGGGCGGCCTCCCGTAGGCCGCCGTATCCAGCTTGAGCCGCACCATGTGAACGGCCGCGAAATTCTGGGCCGACCTGCCATCCGCTTCCGTCGTGATGCCATGCACGACTAGCAAGAGTCGCGAACGCATGTCAGCGGATACGGCGGCGAGTAGTCGATCGATTACCGACCATATTTTATGGTCGAGCGGTTCGTCGGGAATCCCGACGTCCAGTCGAACGGTGTCGGCGGTGACCGGCCAGGCTGCGATGACCGTGTCGGGGAAGTGGTTGGACGCGGCGTCCACCGGATACAACCACAGCCCAGCCCGTGTCACTGCGAGCCGCCACTCGTCGTCGATGCGCAGCACGCCTCGTTCGCTATCGGCCACCTCCATGCCGGGCAGCGGTACGCGCCACATCTCGGGACGAGGCGGCGGAATGATGGCGTGCCTTGGCGGGCCACACCGCACAGATCCTACGAACGGCGACCACGTAAGCCGCCTGACGTCGTCCAGCAGCACGACGGTTCGCCCAGTCCGTACCTCGTCAGGGTCCTGGCCCGACCACGCTTCCTGGGAAGGGGTCAGATGCATCGGCACGCCGGTGCATACCTCCACCTCGAGTCGCAGTTCGCGCGCGATGGTCTGGCCGAGTGCGAGGATGTCGCCACCGTCGATCGGCACGAGCCGAAGCGGGTATCTTCCCCATGCGGACACCGAGAGCCACACCGACAATACGGCGATCAAGTCCATGGCCCTGCGCGGACCGTCCGGCAGATCCACAAGGATCGACGGCCGGTCGGCCGCCATTGGAACCGCATACGCCATGTCATCGGAGCCGGGGGGCGGTGACCCCTGCGGACGAACCAGTACACCAGCGGGCACCTCTGTGAGCGCACCTTGCACGTTCGTCCGCGATTCGCCGGCGTTCGCGAGCGCTGCCTGCCACTCCGGCACCGGCCAGCGCGGCCCGAGCGCCTCAGGCTCGGCGTCCGGCGCGAACGACCACCACTGGGGTTGCAGGTCGTCCGTAAGCCGTTCTCCCGAATGTACGAACAGCGTTCCGCCCGGGACCAGGATGACGTCCCCAGTAGGCGCCACCACGGTCAACTTCCAGGTTCGCGCGATCCGTTCGGCCAGGGCCGCCTGGTTCGGACGGTCGATCCCCGCGCCTGACATCGCCAGGACGACTCGCTGTCGCCGCGGCTGCAACCGGTTCAGCAGTTCGATGAGCGTCGGCCACAGAAAATCGGCCGAGTCGTCGGTTACGGCTACCACGACGACCGCGACGTCATCGCTTGGTGGCAGAGCGGCGAGCAGATCAACCTGTTCGTCCGAACGTTCGCCCTCCGTCCCGACGAGAAACGCTCCACCTATCTGCTCGACCCGGACCGGCCGGGCAGGGCCGACCGTGGGCCGCCCGCCTCGGCCGTCGGACGCCGGCGTCCCGGACATGGCCTCGAAGCCGACTCCGTCAATCGCCATCATCGTGGGACGCCGGTGCTCCAGAGCACTGCGCCCTGGTAGTCGATCGTCATGGCGCCGTCGGCCCGGAGTGTGAGCGTGGCGCCAACGTGGCCCGCGGTGTTCGAAGTCCATAGCGAGGCGCCGTTACTCGCATAGACAACGAGATTCCCGTCTCCCTGGAAGACCGCACTCGCTCCCGATGCGTGTGTACCGGTCAACCAGAAGACTTTTTTGTTCTCGTTGAGGAGGACGAGGTCACCATCGGTCTGCATACGGAGGGTGAGCCGGTTCGTATGTGCACTCTCACCAGGATGGAGAACAGCTGTGGACTGCACGACCATTGTTTGCCAGTGTTTAGCGGCCGGCGGCGTGGCAGAGGTGTGGGGCGTCTTGACGGGCGATGACTTCCCACCGCCCGGGGCGCTCGTAGACGTACCGCTCCCCTTGCCCTTCACTGAGGTCGATGGGGTCGGATGGCCGACCGGCCAAGTCGGCGCGACCGCAGGCGGGCTCGCAGGCTCCAGCCCAGGGGCGGCGGTCTCATGGTGAGCCCCTCCCCGCGTGGACATCACGGCGAACGACACCGCCGCCAGCCCCGCCACGCCCGTCGCGCCCAGAATCAGCATCCCTACCGCACCGCGACGTCGGCTCTTCGGCGGCTCGATCGATCGACTGTCCCGCCCGGAATCGGAAGCACGGTGGCGGGGCGATGGCCTCTGGCTGACCACGGCAGTGCCGGGCCGCGGCGCTGTTTCAGCCCCATGCGCGGCGACATCGAGTTCGGTGCGCGCTTCATCGCCCGGACGCGGGTTCATCGCCAGCGGCAGCTGGGTTTCTGTGGGCAAGAGCGATTCAGGAGCGGGAATTGCCGTCACCCTGGGCAACATCACACTACGCCGAACCGTCACTCTGGAGAAGCGTGTCTCCTTTTGCTTATCCATGGTGGGCATCGCTCTCCGCTCCATCATACGGACCATCTGAACTGCAATACGGTAGTTGCGGGTGATCACCGGAAGGTGCGCCGGTAATGAGGATCATCTTCATGGTCGGTCTCTCCAGAGATCGATCAAGCCGCCACCTCGTCGTCTTGAGCAGGCAGACCAACGGACAACCGATCGCGTCGATGAGCGCGTCTTTCGGATCTTGCAGAGCCGCCCTGCCCGCGTGGGGGATGATTCCGCCGCTGGTGTCCTCGGTCCGGGCGTTCGACCATCGCCCGCGCGTCGCCGAAGACGACATACTCATGCTCAGTCCTTCGGTCGACCGGTACGCAGGAAGCCGGCGGCGCCTCGCGCCGTCGGACGCACAGCACATCACCGTGCCTTGCGACCGGTACATCGCCCAAACAGGTGATGTTCGTTCGAGGGAACACATCATCGATCACTGTCGACTCCTCTGCGTACCTCTCTTGAGCCGTCCGGGCCGTGCGGGAACGAGCCTCTTGCAAGCCGGACCGTGGCGACCTCGACACAGAACCGTCCATCGCTATGGGAGCTGGCCCGCCACGCGCCGCCGTCGTCGTCGATCACGACGCTGTCCTGGATGTCCGGTCCGTACGCCGTCTTCTCCAGCGCCGTACCGGCGCCGTTCTGCGGGGGAACGATGCTGGAGGCTGCGATCGTGTCCTCGGCGCCCACATGCCGGCGATCCGCGGCGGGCGGGCCGTCGAGGGGCGGGCCGATGCGGACCGGCGGATCGGATTCCGCCCCAGACAGTTCCTGGTACAGGCTTTCAGCGAGGCGCCCCGGCACCCGGCGACGCTGTTCCTTCACGGACTCCGGCGATCGCTGGTGATCCATCGTTCCACGGGCCGGTGACAGGTCCTCGTCAGACGTCGCCGGTGTGCTGGAAGGATTCCTGGATGCGTGCGTGCTTGTGGACGGGTCGGCACCGAGGTCACGTTCGCTCACCAGGCCCGGCAGAGGAGTGAGCGGCACGACCTCGAAGACGATCTCCGCCCGCCGGCGGTCCCGCTTAACCGCGGAGGGCCCGCGTCCACCCGACTCGCTAACGATCGTGACCGCGCCCAGCTCGTGCAGCAGCTTTTCCAGCCGGCCCTTGACCGCGTCGGCTCGCTGTTTGCCGGTGCGTTCTGCACGACCGGGGTCACCCTCCCTGCCGTTGCCGTACCCCGTAACCGTGATCACCAGGCGACGGCCGGTGTCGTCGACGAATTGCCTCGCACGCTGTGCGGCCGCGCTCACCGCGTCGCGCGCGGTGCGGTCCAGGGTCTTGGAGCGCTCGCGGAAGCTCAAGACGATCGGCTTCGGCGGTGCGGGCGCGGTTCGTACGGGTGGCGGGGCCGTCGTCGTCGGTACTGGCGGGGTCGTCGTCGGCAGTTCGGCGGGCGGTGAAGCCGGCCGCTCACGGAGACGGTCGATCTCGTCAGAGACCACCTTCTCGAACGTCTGACCCGACCGCCAGGACTCCTCTCGCAGACGACCCAGTTCAGGCTCAAGGCCGAAGGCGTCGACATCGGCACGAAGCCGATCCGGCAACGGATCGGAAAGCTGCGTCAAGTCCAGGGAGCTTCGCAGCTCTTCGTTTCTAAGCTGCTCGGGGTGGATCAGTAGCGTGACGGCGTCATCGAGGCGGAAGTAGAAACGCCTTTGCTTCTGGCCATACTTGAGTTTGCCGCGCTGTTCGGCCGAATCCAGAGTAACGGCGTAGACGATACTGGCGCGGACATGCAGATAGCGCTGGCGGGGACGGTGCAGGAGCGTGGCTCCACCCACCAGGCTATTGTTCATCACCGTGGCTCCGACGTGCTTGGACGCGGTCCGGCCGGCTGACTGGGACGGGGATATCAGCGCCGTCTCCGTCACGCTTCCGGAACCCCCGCTGGAGCGGGTCATGTCGAAGGTGTTAGCGTGCCGGGCCCGGCGGTTTTCCTCGAATTCGTGTGATAGTTCCACCCATTGCATTGCCCTGGCGTGGAACGGCACTGCCTTCACGGTAATGCGGCCGTGAGTGTCCGTGAACGGACCTCCAGCGCGAGCCAAAGGTGCCCCATATCCCTGCTCGTCCAGCATGGCGCCGAAAAATGCGGTGAGGAAGTCGGAGGACATCACATCACGCAGCGCCTCCTCTGACTGGGTGCCCCACTCAGCGAGCAACTCTGGTCCCTTGACCCTGATCGGTGACCAACTCGGGCCCGAATACCGCAGCGCGATAAGGAAACGCTGGTACATCTCACTGATCGCGGCGTCGTCGATGCTTGCGAGGACGACACCCCGCTCCCGTACCGCCTCGGAGCTGACGTGAAGCGGCCGCAATTCATTGCCGTCCTCGTCGAGAGGGAGCGGCGGGAACAGCGAGCCGATGGCCGGCAGGCCCTGAACGAGGGCGTCTTCGCCGATGTCCGTCGCCATGGCACCGGACGGGCTGAACAGCGCATCCGGAACGGCGACCCACTGCTCCAGCTCGACCCGACGGGTACCGGCCGTCTTGCCGGTCCCGACGCCGCGAACAGCGGCAAGTCCGCGGCCGGGCACCCCCAACAAGAGGCTGTTGACGGACCACGGGACCTGGGGAACAAGCCGGAGCGACACTTCGAGCGTCAATTTCCCCTTGTACACATGGGAGCCGGGCTTGAACAAGTAGAGGTCGAACTTGCTGGCACCCCCGGTGCGGGTAGCCGAGGTACCGTGTGAACGGCTCTGGGAGAGGCCGAGCGCGGGGTCGACATCGCTGACCCTGCCCCCGCCGGGGGCTACGCCAAGGGCATTGACCGAGGATCCACTCGTCGACGACTCGCCGGTCGACTCGATCGTCCAGTCGAAGGGGTTGGCATACTTTCCAACCGACAGTTCCCTGCGCGTTTCTTCAAATCGGAAATCTTCTTGGCGGATGCCTTTAATCAGCACGTAGTAAGGGGAGTCGATACCGAGCGGGGTCAGCCGCAAGCCCGTGCTCATCAACCTGGGTTCCGAGGCGAGCAGTGACGTGGGGCTGAACAACTGGTCTAGAGGCTGCACGAAGCGGCCCTGCACCGACAACGGAAGCACGAAGTTCGGGTTGTCCTGTATCCGCTTCCGTAGCCCAGGAACATGGTCGCGCAGTAGGCCGAGCACCGCATCCACGAGCGGATTGTGGCCCGGGTCGTCGATTTCCGCACCCCGGTCCGGGAAACCCAACGACTGCGTTACCCCGAACATCCGCAACCGGCGGGGGTCGATGATCACAGGGACATCGACCGGTCGTTCGGTCGGGTTCACCACCCGCCGCAGATACTCAAGCCCGTCTGGGACTTTGACCTTGCGGCGATCCCACATCTTCGCTGAGGGGCCGAACGGGGTGTTTCGCCAGTGCTCGACCTCAAAGGTGAAGACGACGTCCGCGAACCGGTGAGCATGATTCACGGGTTCGTCGATGGCGCGTACCCGACCGGCGGTCCCCCTCTGCAATTGGGCTGCCTTCCGCGTCCAGCCGCGGCCGCGGGACCAAGCCGCGTCGGATTCCGCACGTTTCTCGAAGCCGAAGTTGACGTCCACGCTCAGCGACGATCCACCGGCGCTCTGCGGTCCGTACTGCAGCGAAGGGGTCAACTCGTAGACTTCAAACAGGCCGGAGCGCACATCGCCAGGCTGCGTTTTCGATATCTGAGTCTCGGCCGTCAAGCGCAATACAAGATATTGATCACCAAAACCGGATTTGACTCGTAGCGATAGGGAATGGCTGGAGCCACCGTCCACGCCGTCCTGGACGAGGCCGAGTAGCTGCTCCGAGTCTGTAACCCAGTTGACTATCGAATCGAGTTCGTCAATGGGGAAGGCATCGGTGTCCCGCAGCATCGAGAACAGCTCGTCGGAAAGCTCCTTCGGCGCTACCAGGCCGAGCAGCTGGTCACCCGGTCGCAGACGCTCCCGTTTCTCCTTCGACACCCGGAAGGCTGTGGGATCCGTACTGGCTTCGACTTTCTTAACGTCAGTTCCAGCAGCACGCGTGGGGAACAGGAGCTGTTCCGGTACCCAGTACGCGATCCTTCCCTTCTTGATGGTATCGGTAACGCTGGCGGGATTGGGAGGAGATGACGCCGTTTGCAGTGAATCGGCCATAAAGTCCCAAAGCCGGGCCGCTCTCGGAGTACCGGAGATGACCACGCCGTCCGGCCGAGGCGGGGCGGCGGGCCGCTTGGCCGAAGAGCCAGGCCGCCGCCGGACGGAGGCTTCCGGGCCGGCGGCGGACGGCGGCCCCTTACGCTCCGACGGACCGTCGATGGTGACCGCGATTTCGAACTCGACCTCGTACTCGAACCATCGGCTGGGCCCTTCGATAGTCGGAATTCCTCCAGCGAAGCTCCAGGCCGAGTTACTCAGTGCGTCGACTCGTCCGCGCGTGCCAAGCCATCCGAATTTAAGGCCGAAGTCGTCGACGACGCCACCGGTCAGCGTTCCGGTGGGAACCTTGGCGTTTGCGTTGGCACCATAATTCACCAACGCCGTCAACGGTTGCGTGGAGGTGACCCCGAGCGGAACGGCCCGGAACACCCTCACCTGGCGGTCCTCGCGGGTTCCGGTGGACAGCGGCTTGGAATCGCGCCTGCCGATCACCGTGACGGTCGCACTGTAGCCGTTCGGCAGTTGCAACCTGCGGCGATACCCCCGAGGCGCCATCACCCGGCCACCGTGGCTGTTGATACCGTCCGGGCCAAAGTAGACCGCGACCTGTCGTTCAAGCCTGTGCTGCTCCATTGGCGTCAACGGGTCAAGGCCGCGTTCGTTGATCGCGTCGCCGGTGAGACGCATCACCGTCACCGGGATCTCACGGATGGATCGTCCGTCCAACTCGATGTACCCGGGGCCACTACCACGGTTGTCACGAATGTGCGGATGCTCCTTGGCCGCGGGCTGAGGTGCGACGGAGCGATCATGGTCGCCGATACTGAGCGGGCGCGGGGCGCCCGAATCTCGGAGGTCCGCTTCAAATGCCGGAACGTCGGCCAGCGGAACTCGGCCGTACTCAGTGCCCGACTCCGAGAACGAGACCTGGCCCGACAATTGCGGCAGGTCGGAACGCAGCACCAGAGTGAACCGTACGCCCAGCTCGTAGGCGGCGGTGAGTCCTTCCGTCGTGAGCTTCTGCCACCGAACGGTCCCCCGGGACATTTCCAGGCTGGGGACGAAGCCACTGCCGAGATTTCCGGAAAGCTTGCCGCCCAGGATCCATGACGGACCGAGGGGCAGCGTCAGTCCGATCCCCGCACTTCCACCCGCATCAATGTGGTGACTGTAGAAATCGGTAATGCGCTGATCGATCCACGTGGTCATGTCGACATCCGCGCCTGTCACGCGACGCACCGACGTCACCTCGGCTCGCAGCACCAGACCGATCGAGCCGTCGAGTCCTGGGAACTTGAACTCCTGCGAGGTATGGCCGAAACCCAGGTGGTTGGTGTACTGGCGCAGCTGATTCCGTTCACTCAGGAACAGCCGCATCTCCCGCAAGGTGTCACTACCACTTTCCATGACAGCCTCGCCGAGCCGCGTTCGTATGAAGCCCAGCAGGGGGTCCAGGAGCTTCTCCGTACCGCGGATCGACTCCAGAGCGACATACGGCCCCAAGGCGTCGCCCGGTCCGTCCCCACGAAGCATGATGGGCTGCTCCAGCCGCGGGTGCTGCGGCAGGCCGTCGCCGTCGGAGGGCACCCACGGGACGTGCGAATCAGGAAAGCCCACCTTTACGGCCAACGGTTCGGAATGCACCGTACGCACCGTCTCGGTCCGGGCCGCCAGGTATGGACGGACCGTCGCCCTCAGCCGGGCGTCCGGGTAGTTGAACCAGACCGCGTCTCCTGTCGGAGTCGTCCGCCGTCCGATGACGATCGACATTTGCCCGACGCCGTGACTCCGAGCTTTCCCGGCGCTCACCTTGAACCCAGGGACGAAGTGCAGGCCCAACAGTGAGGAGACAGGCGCGGTCGACACACCTGCGCTCCAGGTGACCGACCAGTCCCGGGAAGAGCCGGCGCGGACTTCGGCCTCCCCGTCCCATGCCTTCGCCCACTTCTCCCCCTCGTTCGGGTAGCCCGTCCCGATCACCCGGTCGGTCTCACGCACGCCCTCACTCGGCAGCGCCAGTTCGACCTTCACCTGGTAGCGTCGCCCGTTGGGCACCGTAACGATGACCTCGTCCCCGCCGTGTACGAGCCAGTCCCCCCACTCCTGGTCCCCCACTGCCTCGTGAGTCTCGGACAAGCCTTTCAGGGCGAGTCCTACGATCTCTTCGGGATGGTCCCCGAGTGCTACGGCCTCGCTCAGCACCGTTTCCAGGTGAGCGATCACATCTTCCAGATTGCCGATCCGCCCCGCCTCACCGAAGCTGCCGGAAAGGGCGAGGCCTGCGGGCAGCCCTCGAACCGGTGTGGCCTCCCGCGTGGCTCCCGACGCATCCACGTCATCGAGTGGGGCGGACGGCACCGATGCTTCGGCCACGGGCTGCGCGGGCGCCGACGCCTCCGACGCGCCGGAGGCGGCAGACGGCTCCCATACCGGCGTCGCGTACTCGACCCGCTGACCCGCCAAGCCGCCGCTTTCGATCAGCCCTTCAACGGACGTCACCTGCAGATACCCGTAGGTGTAGGTCTGGTTTACGGGACCTTCAGGGATGTAGGACGGGAACGTCCATAGGCTGAGCATTTGTTGACGGCCCTGCTCGTCGCGGGTGCCCAGACTCATCCCGACATGGTTGGGGCCGTTGAAGAAGATCCAGTGACCCGCCGGGATGACCGGCCGCTCCGGGCTATCGATGTCGTACTCCACCAGGTCGTCCCGGTAGAACCGCCTCATCAGCTCGGCTTGGTAGACGGCCTCGCCGTCGGCGTTACGCGCCAGATGACCACCGTCCAGATCACCGCGCGGATTCCTCCTGGTCGCGTCGGCGACAGCCGCGGATGCCGCCTGGGCGGCCTCCATGTGGATCCGTTGCAGCCATGCCTTGTCGACGGCTCCCGCACGGTAGGCCGCGAACAGCACGGCCTCCCAGCCGTCCATCGTCGACCACTCGTTCGGCTCCGGACCGATGTCGCGGATCCACCGTGCGAAGTGGTTCCGGTGACCCCAACGGGTCGTCTCACCGGCCAACCAGCCCGAAGCCGAATCCGGTGAGGAGGCCCCGCGCCAGCGCAGACCTCCCACCAGCCGCAGCGCCGCGTCGACCACGGTCACCGGACCGTCCTGGGCCGCCGATGCCGGCATCGAACCGGCCGTATCAGCCGACGCCGCGGAGGAGACGCCATCGCCAGAGTCCACACCGCGGTCATCGACGACGTCCTGCTCGCCCATCCCTTGCGGATTGATGACCGCATCGGCCGCCGAAGCGATGTCGTCCAGAACGATCCCGTACGCCTCTTCATAGGCCGCATCGTCTTCGAACTCGCCCGTGAGGACGGCGTCGAACTCCTGCAGAGCCACGGCCAGCCGCAGTGCCGGCTCGTTCAGCTCCGGGCCGGTTTCGGCGAGAACCCCCAGCACCCAGTCACGGATCGCGATCGACTCGTGGACGGCGGCCTCGCCCTCGGCCGGCGAGACCTCGATCGGCGCCCTCAGATCGTCCTGCTGCCCCGCCAGCAGAGCGTCCGCGATCTGCTCGGTCGAATAACCACCCTGGAACAACCTGGCCATGTCCGAACCGACGACCGGCTGAAAGCCCTGCTCCAACAGCAACTTCGGCAGCAGCACATGGACGTTCAGCCGGCGGTTCGCATCACCGAACGGGTGGATGATCTGGAGAGCCCGCACCACCCGGCCGATCGCGCGCAACCGATCGTGATCCGTACGGGCCTCGCCGATCTCCTCGTAATACCGGCTCAGGACCGTGTCGACCAGACGAGGGACCTCCGACTGGGCATAAACAGTCTGGATGATCACATTGCTGAGCTGGAAGGAATTGACGATCGCAACCGGATCTGGCTTGGGGCCATCGGTCTGGCGCTCCATGTACTCGACCGGCATCACCAGCAGCGGGCGATTGCCCACCATTTCGGTGAGCACCTCCGCATGCGGCTGGGTTCCGCGCAGCGGGAATTCGGTCGGCGGAGCGAACCCATCGCTCTGCTTTCCGCTCCAGTCGAATGTCTCGTGTAGATGAGCGGTGACGATGTCGTGCATGCGTTTGTACTCGTCCGAATCCACACGGGTGGTCGACGGCACGTCCAAGATCGCACGGTACGCATCGACCATGCCCTGTTGGAAACCGGGCGAGTCTTCAGTGTCGTAGAGGAAGCCCGGATCGGCGGGCAACTTACGCAGCGCCGTCACGTGGTCTCTCGGATCCAGGTAGAGACGCCACCACAGGTCCTCCGGCAGCACCGCCGACAACGGCTCGGCCCGTTCCAGGACATCAGGCGCCGGGGCGGGAGACGGAGCGGGCGTGCCGGCGGGCGTCGGGTGGGCGCCCTCGGCGGGGCCTTCCGACTGCGGCTCGACGAGCGGCAGCCCGAACGCCTGCCCGCCACCGATGGGCGTCAGGTAGACGTGTGAACCATCGGCCGACATCGTGTACGCCACCAGCGCGCCCTCATCCAGGCTCGCGCGCAGCCCCTCCCAGCCGGCGAACCGCTCGATCCGGCCGTCCTCACCCCGCAGATACACACCCGTGGCAACATGCACGAAACCGCCGCCGTACCGCGCCCAGCCATCCGGCGACAACCGCTCCCCACCCGGCAACTCCACCCAACCGGCATCGCTGACCTCGTACCGATGCGTCCCCTCCCGGCCCGACGCCCCCCGCACGAGCGTGTGCCAGCCATCACGCTGCTTCCCCTTACCACCCAGCGCCTCGGCAGCCATCTCCCGGACACCACCAGGCCCCGGCTCCCACGCCCCGACACCACTCTCCCCAGCCTCCGCACCACCCAGCGCCGCAACCCCACCCCCGCCACGAAGCCCCGACACTCTGCCCGTGGTCATGAGATCGGCAATCCGCCCCGCGAGGATCGATATCGGCGCGTTCCAGACCCCAGACGGCAGCCGGTCGTAGTAGAAAAGGACGTTCTCAGCAGCCAAGCGCTCAGCCGTACCGCCCGGCCGCGCCCGGGCCGCGAGTACCGAATTGACCTCCCGCGTGAGCTCATTCGCCCAGGCAACAGACCGCGGTATCAAAGTGGTGCCCGGCCCGGCCGTCGCAGATGCTGGCTCGGTGCCGGGATCGACCCACACCTGCACCCGCCGGTGCCGCTCCTCCGCAGACCCCGCAGACCGCTCGAACGGATAACCCGAACCGCCGAACCTCCCACGCGACCCCACGTCGTACGCGACCACATCCTGCGCAAGCCCCCGCAGGGCAAGCTCCCGGTCCACCTTCCGGCTCAGCTCGCCCCTGACCGCTTCCGCACGATCAATCCCCGTCGAACTCCCCGACACCCAATGGCCGCCACCACCATTGATATGCACGACGACAGCCCCGCCCCCGGCCGCGACCCGCCGAGCAGCCGCCCGACCCACGAACTCCGCAAAACCATCAAGCGCCGCCGACTGGCCCGACTCGCGACGGTGGTGCTCCCCACTCGGGAACCGCACCTCGATGCCGGCCCCACGAAGCATGCCGGACTCCCGGTCCAGATCGCGGGCCACCTGTTGGAGCCACGCGTTGTCCGCTTGGACTTCAACGAGGCTCTTGTAGTCGGGGCCGAGACGGCGGACTTCCAACACGACCAGCGGGTCCCAAGGCCGGCGCCCGAAGTTGTCGTCCATCCTGGGCAGTTGGGTACCGACCCACAGCGCATCGTCCTGGGCGATCAGCCGACTCCGGTCCAGGATCGGGACCAGCGCGTTGTCGAGGTACCTCCCGATCGTGCGCGGCGCCTCATACTCGTATCGCCAAGACTTCGCGAGCAGGTTGGCCGACGGCGACACCCCCGCTCCCTGCAGCGCGGACTGGTTGTCATTCCGATAGCGACCCTGGAAGCGCGCGCCGATCCACTCCGCGTTGTCCTCCAGGAACTGCCGCACCTTGCCCGGCAGCGACTTCCGCATCACCGACAGCGCGACGCGCGAGACGACCAGCGTATTGTTCTTCGGAATGTTCCTCCCCCCGGTGAGATGATCCAGCTTCGCCGCGACCTGCGTGTACACCAGGGTGGCGTAGTTGCGGATGGTCGCGATGTCCGGGTGGCGGGTCGCGAGCCGGTCTACAAAGCGGCTCGCCTCGGCGCGCATATCTTCCACATCCGCGAACCGCGCGGCGACCTTGTCACCGAAGGCCAGCGCGCTCCGGGCGTGCCTCATCGCCGACCAGTAAGGGTGGGTGTTCTCGTTAGCCTCGGCGATCGTTCTCAGGAACTTCCGGACTCCGGTCATCGGCACGCCCACCGTGAAGTGGGTGTAGAGCTGCCCTGGGTCGATGTCCTCCATGAGCGTGGCGGTCCTGGCGTGCGGGTGCACGACCACGCCCGGGACATCACCGAAGATCTGCGCGATGCTCGTGCCGGGGCGGGCGTTCCCCAGCCGGTCCAGTACCGATGAGATCGTGTCGAACGCGACTGCGGGCTCCATCCAGCCGGTCTCACCGTCCAGGGCGTTCGCCGGGTTGAGCACGACCTCGACGATCGGCACGAAAGCACGGTTCGGGCCATGCGGCGAGTAGTCGATGACCAGCCGGTAATTAGGCGTCGTGATCAGGTCTACGTATCCCGGGTCCGGACCGCCGACCTCGAGGCCGGTCTCCGCCTCCACCCCGATCGCGCCGCCGCGTTGCCTGGGCACCTCGCCCAAGGCGATCTGGTGCGCGAGGTCGTTGGCCAACCCCTTGACGTCCGTGGGCCCGCCGTGCGGTACCGCACGCAGCGCCTCCTCGACCCGTGCACGGTCGACCTGCCCACCGGTCCAGCGCTCTCCGAACTTGCCCAACTCGGAGTTGACATCGCTGACCAGATGATCCGTCACCACCATCCCCGCCCGTACACCATTCCCCCCGGACAGCGCCGCGTACGCACTGTCGGCAACGCCGACAGACGAGGGCTCCACCGGGACGGCGGACGCCGGGTCCGACCGCCGGCTCTCGCTCCGAACGTCCTGCGTCGAAGACCGCGCCTGAGCGGGCGGTGGTACCGGTTCCGCCGTCGTGCCGGCGGGCGTCGGGTGGGCGCCCTCGGCGGGGCCTTCCGACTGCGGCTCGACGAGCGGCAGCCCGAACGCCTGCCCGCCACCGATGGGCGTCAGGTAGACGTGTGAACCATCGGCCGACATCGTGTACGCCACCAGCGCGCCCTCATCCAGGCTCGCGCGCAGCCCCTCCCAGCCGGCGAACCGCTCGATCCGGCCGTCCTCACCCCGCAGATACACACCCGTGGCAACATGCACGAAACCGCCGCCGTACCGCGCCCAGCCATCCGGCGACAACCGCTCCCCACCCGGCAACTCCACCCAACCGGCATCGCTGACCTCGTACCGATGCGTCCCCTCCCGGCCCGTCGCCCCCCGCACGAGCGTGTGCCAGCCATCACGCTGCTTCCCCTTACCACCCAGCGCCTCGGCAGCCATCTCCCGGACACCACCAGGCCCCGGCTCCCACGCCCCGACACCACTCTCCCCAGCCTCCGCACCACCCAGCGCCGCAACCCCACCCCCGCCACGAAGCCCCGACACTCTGCCCGTGGTCATGAGATCGGCAATCCGCCCCGCCAGCGTCGGTGTCGGCGCGTTCTGGAGCCAAGCCGGCAGTTGGTAGTAGCGGGACATGACCGTCTCGCGGGCGACCATGACGTTCGATCCCGCCCTACGGCTGTACTCCCAGCTGACCGCCTGCGTGAGCGCGTCCCAGGCGGGTTGCACGCTCGTCACCTGCGGTATCACACTGGCGCTCGGCCCGGCCGCCGCGGGAGCCGGGGCAGACCTCACCGGCGTCCGCGACACCCCCAAGTTGTTCTCCTGTTGACGCAGCCCGCCGATGATGCGATCGACGCTGCGGAAGAAGGCGCGCCGGTCAGCGCTTTCGGTGCTCTCCCCCTGCCCGGCGAGATGGGCGCGCACGGTGTCCCGTACCGCTTCCATCGCTCTCCGCAGCTCAATCGCCGGCCGCTCACCGCGGTCAAAGTCGTGCAGGGCGAGTACGGCGTCCGCGATCCGATTGCTGGTGACCCCGCCCCGGCTGATCGGCCGGCGGAGCGGCTCGAGTCCCTGCGCGACGGTGGAGCCGAGGACGCGGCGGACATCCGACACCAGGTCCGAGCCGAGCGGACTCGCGCCAAGGGACCTGAGCGCCTTCGTCAGCGCGCGGACATGCCGTCGGCCATTCAGATCTGTGTCGTTAAGACGGATCTTGGATGCCGTCTCATAGGCGTTCTTAGCGAAATCGGCGACGACCCCGAGACGCGACTCGACTTCGTTCATCGTCATCAACAGATTACCGAGGTACCGCCACTCGACCAGGACCAGCGGGTTGCTCAGCCGGCCCTCGTTGTCGTCGAGCGATTCGAAACTAGTGAGCACGTTCATAGCTTGGCTCTGATCCACATGGACGCGCCGAAGATCCGGCGGCAACAGCATGCTGTCCACGTAGTCGCCCACAGTGACGCCGTCCTCGTTGTCCAGCCCGAGCGTGAAGACATCGCGATGCCTAGGGTCGCGCGCCTTGACCAGGCCCTCTATCTGGTGACCGAATCGGCGCCAGATGGTCTTCCTCAGACTGGCCTTGATGTGCTCGGCGTCGGCCTCGAGGAACTCCTTGGCCTTGGCGGGTAGCGATTCGCGTATCGCGGAGAATGAGGTCCGGAGTGCACCGAGCACCTTATTCTTGGCCCTCGCGCCGGTCACCTGGACATCGATCTCGGCCATCACGTGGGTCACCAAGATCACCATGGCCGCACGGACCGCGGCGACACCCGGCACGTGGTCCATCGCGGGAACCGCGAACCCGTCGATGGGGCCGCCGACGAGCCTCGCGGTGAATCGGCTTCTGACGTCCGCGCCGATGTCCAGGGCGTCCTCGTAATACGCCCGCAGCGGCTCCGAGCGATGGTATTCGGTGATCAGTTGGAAGAAATTCGGAACGCTCGTCAGCGGAATCCCGACCGTGATCTGCGGCTGGAATACGCCGCGTTCCGAGGGTGCTCTGAGGATGGTGATGTCCGGCCCATCCGCGTCGTACACCCGCCGACCGTTTTCCGGGAAAAGTTGCATCAGCGGGGTGCCATGGTCGGTCACCTTCGGACGGCCTCCGTGGGCCTCCGCCCGTTGAAGCGTCTCCACCGTGCGGCGGACACTTTGCATCATTTCGGCGATGCTCCACCGGTCGTCCTCCTCCCCGTCGATGATGCCCGCCGGATAGGTGATTATCTCCACGACCTTGACGGATCTCATCGCCACCGGCTGTAGGCCGGATGCTTCCGCCTCCTCCCAACTCGAGAAGTAGCGATCGCCGGCGACCAGCACCTTCCATGTGTCGGTCCTCAGGGCGACGCCGGCATCCGGATCCTCCACCAGTTCAATGTCTTCCCTCCCGATGGGCCGGCCGTCTTCCCGGTGGACGAAGAAATGTGTCTCCAGCTCAACGCCCACGCGCCCGTACTTGAGGTCACGCGACGGATCGAGAAGCACGTTCACCATGCTCCTCGCCGCCGGCACGGCCTGGTCCGGAACCACCGCCCGGCCCGAGGCATCGACCACGATCGCCCTGGCACCGATCACGGGCCTGGACGGCACATCCGTGATCGGCCTGACCCTGCTTCCGGCAGCGGCCTGGGTCTCGACCCGGAACACGTGACCATCGTGGTTCAGCAGGACGAACCCGTGGCTTGGATGGTGCTCTCCGGGCGGTGACGTGAGCACGAACGCCGCCGCCCCGGGTCCGATGTCGCCGATGAGGTCGGCGACATCGGCGAGCGAGTCGTCCACGAGCCGCCAGTCACCGCCCAGCGCGGCGGCGAGGGCGTCCTGGGGCCGCCCCGACTCCAGCGCCGCATCGTCCCGCACCACCGCCGGGCGGCCGAAGAGACCCTCGCGCACTGTTTCCAGGCGGCTGACGCAGTCGGCCGCGGTTCCGTCGTACGGCGGAAGCATGTCGACGAGCCGGTCCTCCAGGCTCGCGCTGGCGTCATCGACCGAGTGCGGGCCGGCCTCGTGGGCGGCTGGTACGGCGGGCGTCTGGTGGGCGCTGTGGGCGAGACCTGCCGACCCGATCACCGGCTGCGGAAGACCGTTGTCAGACGGGCCGGGCAGCGCAGCGATGGCCGCCGGGGTCACGGGCGGCGTGCCGGGCTCGTCGCCGAGCGGAGGCTGGTCCAGCAGCAGGTTCGGGTTCTCGGCGAGGAGCCGCGCCACGACGGTGGCCGGCAGCATGCCGACCAGGCCGTCGGGGATCGCGACGACGACGCGATGGCCGTGTGGGCCGGTGATGTGGTACTCGGCTTCGAAGACGTAGTAGTCGAAGTCGCCGGTGCGCTGGCGGTTGGACTCGACGTAGTCGCCGGTCGAGTTCTGCTTGACGCGAGTCGTCTTGCCGCCCCGGTCGGCAGTGCCTCCGGGATCCAGCAGCGGGTGCTCCGCGCCCTCCTCCAGCGGCCGGCCGACCGCATGGCCGAAGTCGAACTCGGCGCCGGCGCTCCAGCTCCGGTGCTCCTCGTGCGCGCGTTCCGGCTCGGCGGCGTGCTCGGGGAAGTTGAGCACGGTGAACCTCGCCTGCTCCTGCTCCAGCTCCAGCCGCCGCGCCCGGGCCGGCACGAGCTGCACGGTCAGGTGCTTGCCGTTCATAAGCGGGATGCGGTACGTGCCGGCCAGCAGCGCGGCGATGTTGGCGCGCAGGTTTCGCTCGTTCAGGGCGAGGTCGAGGGTGAGTCCGTTCTGGGTGCCGGGCGCGAACTCCGCCACGATCGGCTCGACGCCGCGCGCCACCGCCCGCTGGTCGACGCGGCGCCACGGGACCGCCGCGAGCTGTGCCCACGGCGGCAGCGTCTCGGTGCCCGGCATCGACAGCGCCTGCACGTGCTCGCCCAGGGCCGTCGCCAGCGCCGAGGGGGCCGGCGCCGGTGTGCGCGCGACGACCGGTGCGGGCGCCGCAGGTGACGTCGCACCGGCGGCCGCGGGCGGCCGGGCCATCGTCGTGGTGAGGTGGGTCGGCACGAGGACCGCCGCCCCGCCGGGCACCTCTCTCGTCGCCGCCGAGGGGTGGTCGGGCGGGAACAGGCGCTGCCACATCCGGCGGCTCTCGCCCCGGGTCAGCACCTCGACCAAAAAAGGCGCGGCGGCAAGCACCTGCCCAGCCCGGCGGGTGAGCTCATCCGGCGTGTACCGGTGGAAGACCTCGATGTCCCACCTGAGCGTGTGCGTGAACTCCTGGGCGGTCTCCTGGGTGGTGTCCTGCGCGGTGGCGCGCCGGATGTCGCGCTCGACGGTGGTCCTGCCCACCTTCGACCGGCCGCTGTACTCATAGCCGACGCTCAGCCCACCGGCCGGCCGCAGGCCGTACGGCGCGCTCGCCCACCGGCCGTGCACGAAGGCCGAGAACCAGCGAGAGCGGCCGCCGCTGCTGGCCTGGCCTTCCTGCTTGAAGCCCTGCCCGCCGGTCGTCACCTTGACGTCAGGCCGGGGCCGCCGGTACGCGACCTGCTCCTCCCGGGCCGTGACGCGGATCCCGGTATGCACGGTGCCCGTCGTCCGCGGAGACAGGCCCATGTGGCTCCACGCGCCGTAGTCCATCCAGTGCTTGGCCGGGACATTGAAGACCTGGCGGATGCCGCCCCGCCGCGCGATGCCGTACTGGGCGCGGATCGCCTCTTCGGAGAACGCCGTCTCGACCGCGCGCAAGAGTTCCGGATCGGCGCCCAGGCCGAGGATCGCGGTGATGGCGCCGAGCACCTTGTCCGCGTCGATGTTCTCCACGTGCGCTACGGCCAGCGCGAGGTTCTCGTCCACGTAGTGCCGCTCGCCCCGCTTGACGGGCAAGTCGTCGCGGGCCGGGACGGGCAGGCCGTGGTCGGCCGCGCGCACGTACGGCACGAGGATCTCCATGCCACGGTCGATCTTCACGTGCCGGGCGACCGTGTACGACAGCGGCGTGGGTGTACCGCGCCGCTTCTTGCGCAGCACCTTGTCCTTGGGCCGCTCCGGGAACCCGCGCCGGCGGCGCCAGCGCCGGTACTCGATCGTGTACACCAGGTCAGCGCCGACCAGCTCGCTGTCCCCGCTGTAGGTGCCCAGATTGAGGTCCAGGCCGCCGCCCAGCTCACCGCGGTGCCGCGCCCACGACGCGCCACCGCCCCCGGTGAGGCCGCCCGAGATCTGGCTCGCCGCCTTATTGCTGGTCGTATGTTCGCCCTCCGCAGCCGGGGTCCCGCCGATCCGCCCGACCCCGCTGAGGCCGCCGGCGACGTGGACCGTGTCGGTGACGTCGTTCTCCTCGCCGAAGCGAAGGTCGGCCTCGGTGTACTGCTCGAGGGTGCCGCCCTTGACCGTCTTCTCGTGGCGGGCGTTGAAAGGCCGCGCCCGGACGCGGGCCTCCTGCTGCCATCCGTCGGCGGTCCGCGGCAGCGGAATCAGCAGGCCCCGCTCGCTCATGGCGGTCCGGACGTTCGCCTCCAGGAACGTCTGCGTGCCGGCACGCAGGATCCGCTCGGCCACGCCGTACCTGCCACCGGACGGCACGATCTTCGCGAGCACTTGCTGGAACGCGTCCGCCTTCGCACCGCCCGCCCACGACACCTGGTTGGGCCGAGCCACCATCTCCGCGAGCTGTGTCGAGACCTCACTGACGCCGATGAGACCGACCTGGATGCCGGACAGCCCCTCCTTCGTCAGATCGAACTGCTCGCCTGTGTCCAGCCCCGGTCGGGCGGCCAGCCGCCGGACACCCTCCTCATCCAGCGGACCTTTCTCCACCGTGACCCGGCCGAGCTCGAGCAGCTCGTCGGCGGGCACCGGCGTGTCCGGCAAGTGCGCGTCGGACACGGTGACCGCGGTCCAGTACCCGTCCCCGGACAGCTCCCGTACCTGGGCCGCGACCACGCCCTCGAACCCCCGCCGGGTCGTGACCGTCAGCGTGTAGGCGGTCTCGTACTCGAACCGGGTGACGCCTCCGGCGGTCCGGTCGCGACGGTACTCCTTGACCCCCGTGCTGTTGATGACCTTGTGCACCCAGGAACGCTTGTAGTCCGCCTTGAACGCGTTGATGTCCAGCTTGAACAGGTGGGCCAGCCTGGCCCGGAACCGGAAGTCGGCGCCGGCGCCGAGTGTCAGGCCGCGCTTCTCCTCGACGTCCACCGCCGCGGCGTTCTTGCGCTGGGAGTCCAACGTGACACCACGCTCGGCCACCGGTTCCCGGCGCAGCTCGCGCAGCTCGGCGTCCAGCGCGGCGGTGAACTTGTAGCCACCAACCTCGACCTCGTGGGCGACGCCACCGTCGATCAGGTTCGGGTAGGCGCCGCGCAGCCCCGGCACCCCGAACTTCATCGCCAGCACCCGGGCCAGGTGCTGCCGCTCGACCTCCGAGAACTTGTCCGCGACACCGGCCGAGCGCATCTGGTGCTCCAGCGCCTTCTGCGCCTCCGGGTACGCCTGTTCCAGACCGGGCGTCTCGCGCACGATGCCGCGTCCCAGGCCCTTCCGGGCGGCCAGTGCCCTCGGCTCGCGCGGGTGCACCTCATGACGCCACGGCCGCAGCGGGCCATGCGCGGTGCCTTCCCCGTCGATGACGAACCGCCGCTCCGGCGGCACGTCGACGCCGTGATCGGGCCGCTCCGCCGGTTCGGCCGCCTCGCGGCCATCCCCGGCATCCTCGGTCGCGAGTCGCCGGCCATCCGCGGCCACCATGTGGATCCAGGGCCTCGCCCGCAGCATGGCGACGGCCCCCGCCAGCGAATCGTCCGATCGTGCCTTGTCCAGCCGCCGGTTCAACGCGTCGCTGAGCTGGACCTGCGGCACGCCGCCGCCCGCGATGAAGTCGGCGACGACGTCCATTCCAGCCGCCCGCAGCGCCTGGTCCAGCTCGTTCCCGCGCCCGGTCTCCTCCCGCGCCGACGGGGACTCGGCCCGGGCCGCGTCCTCCTCCTGGCTCCCCGCCTCAGCCGATGGCGACACGGCGGCGGGGTTGGGCACATACCCGCGCGGCGCCCGGACGCCCTCCCGCGGTGCCCCCATGAAGATGGCGCCTATGACCCCGGCCTCATCGTCCACGACGTACCGCCAGGACGCGTTGTGGCCGGCGGCGTCGTCCCGCCAGACGAGTTTCGAGCTCTCCTCGTCCATCAGGACCCAGGTGACGTCGCCGTACCCGAGGAGCAGTTTGCGCCAGCCGGCCGACCACGGCAGCCCGGTGGGCGCCAGGCCGTCGTGGTACTTCGGGGGCAGGGCGATCTCGATCGGCCCGCGGTCGGCCAACCGGAGCAGGTCGGCGACGCCGCGCACGCCGCCCTGCGGGAACGGCGCGGGCGGAGTGCTTCCGCCGAACCTGTCCCTGAGCCACTGGGCGAACCCGCGCGGGGGCCGCGGCGGCAGCTCGGGCGCCCGCTCCGGCGGAGAGGCGGGTACCTCGAACTCGCCGTCGGCCACGAGCCCGGAACCGGTGGGCTTCCCGCCGAGGGCCCGGCGTTCGAACTCTTTCGCGTGCTCGTGGCCGATACCGAGCTCACCGAGAACCGGCCGGGTGACGTTCACCTCGCCCTTGTCGGACCGGAGGGTGACCGTCATGAGGAACTCGGTCCGGTAGCGGACCAGGCGGTCCTTCCGCATGGTCGCGTTCTTGGCCTGGCCTTGCGCGCCGACGGTGTGTCCGTAGCCACGCGCCGAGGACACCTTCGGCAGGTCGACGCTGGGCGTGGCCAAGTGGTCGCCGATCTCGACGCCCAGCGCGACCCCCGGCGTGACGCTCGCCGAACTCTCGTGCTCGCCGCCGTCGCGGAACATCGCCGTGTCCGCGATGTCGTTGCGGATCAGCACCTCCTGCTCGGTCGTCGTCACATAGCGCACCGTGTGCGGCCGGGCGCTGATCTCCAGATGCCCGTTGAACGACGACCGGCGGGACAGCTTCACGCTCAGCAGGCCCGACACCCAGCTGTCGGTCAGCCACCACTGGCTACGGTCCTTCAGCGTCTTCTCGTTCAGGTACTCCTCGGCGATCTCCTGGCGGATCTCGTCCACGGCCTTTGCCTGCAGCCCGAGCTCCTCCAGCGCCTTGGTCACCGCGTCCAGCAGCTCTGTGGGCGCTGCGGCGTTGACCGCGTGGTCCAGCCCCTGCAGCACCGTCGGCTCTACCACCCGCACGGTCGGATGCCCGCCCTCACCAGGCCGCTCCTCGGCGGCCGGCACCTCGGCGGGAGAGGAGTACACCGTCGGGAACTCCAGCCGCGCCCGGCCGGGCAGCACGAGGTCACCCTTCGCCACGCGGTTCACCGTCGCCGCGACCCGGATCCGCGCGGTGAAGGCGTGGGTCGCGTTCGCGATGACCCGGTTCCCGGCCTGCACCTCCATCGCGATGCTGCGCCCGGAAGAGTAGCCGCTCTCCGTCCCGACCTTCACCGACGGCGACACGTGCGACACGCCGCCGTGCGCCGCCGCCGCGAGGAACAGCAACGGCTCCACCCCGCCGGCACCGGCGTTCTGGTGCTGGCGCGACTCGCCCTCTTTGTACGAGGTGTCGCCGTACTTGCTGAAGAAGTCCTGGCGGTCGGGGTCGGCCGGCTCCTTGCTCGGCGGCGCGTGGTCCAGCTCCTCGGCGGAGAAGGTCAGCTTCACCCGCATGCCGCCTACGAGGATCAGCTTGCCGTGGCGCAGCAGCCGCTCCCACGCCCGGGGATTCTCATCCCGCAGCACTGCGATGATCCGCTTCCGCACCTCCGTGGCCGTCGACGCCCTCCTCCCGGCGGTGACGGCGGTGAGCCACCTATCCACGCCCGCGTCGAGCCCGCCGGACGGCACGGACTCGCGTGTCACCTCCGCCATCGACGACACACCGCCGTCGCCGAACCCGCCGTGGCGCGCGTACCAGGGCGGCAGCGGCGTGTCCCCCGCGCCGGCGGGCGCGGCCGAGGAGTCCGCCCCCGGCGGCGCCGCTAGCACGGGTGGCGCGCCGGCCGTGAGCCGGGTCTCCACCCGCACCCGGCCCCGGTCGACGGGCCGGCCGGTGAGGATCTGGACAGCGAAAGCGACGTTCGTCCGTACGGTCCGCTCGGCCTCGGGCACACCCAAGTCGTTGAGGTGGGCCACCAGCCTGTCGAGGAACAGCTCCTCAATCGCCGCCCCGGTCGTGTACGCCGGCGTCAACCGGTTCCTCGCGCCGCGGCCGACGGAGATACGGACCGCCGGCGCGGACGCCCCGGCCCCCACGTTCCGCGTCAGAGCCTGCGCGTACTCGTCCACCAGCCGGTTCAGGTCCGCATCGGCGGCCGCGTCGAGCCGGACGCTGCGCCCGGACAGACCCAGCTCGACCACGCGATCGGGTTCGAACTCCGCCGTGTCGTCCGGACGCAGGCCGGGAAGCAGGCTCGGCAGCGCATTCGTGCGGGCGCTGGCGGGAACACGCCCATCGACCGAGGTCCGGGAGGCCTCGCCCGATCCCGTACGAGAGTCCCCCGCCTCCCGCGTTTCCGTACGCGGGGACGCGACCCCTCCCGCGGACCTGTCCGGCTCCGTCACGTCCTCCGCTGACGTCGGATCGGGCAGCACCCGCGAATCCGAGGGAGCCGATACCCGGTCCCGCCGCGGTGCGTGGGCCACCAAGGCGGCCGGCCCATGGAACGGCCGGCCACCGCTGAATGCCGCGACGAGCCCACGCAGCCGCGTCGTCCAACTCCTCCAGCCCCGCCTGGCCGGTGCCGTGGGGAGAGGCTCTTCGGACGGGAGTGCGGTCGGCGACTGGGAGAGGGCCTCCTTCTGCACGGCCGCCTGAACCTCAGCGACCGGCTCCTCCTGTTCGGGGGCCTTCTGCGCCGCGTGCTTGTACAGCACCGGGACGACCTCGACGCCGAGGTGCCTGCTCAAGTCCTCGGCCACGTTGGCAGTCCAGCGGGCGGCGTCCTGCGGGTCGAGGTTCGGCCGGACCTTCTTGCTCATGTACCGGCCGGACTTGTCGTTGACCTCCCAGCGCCGCCCCTCGGCGTTCCACCGCAGCTCGCCGCTGATGCGCGCGGACCCGGGCACCGCCGCGCCGTCCTCGGTAAAGCTCGCCGCGATGGTCGGGTGCGCCACGCCGCCGAGGGCGTCCTGCAGATGCTCTACCTGCGAGAACTCCTCGTCCCCAAAGCCTTCGTGCAGCCGCCGCCACTCGTCCGCACGGAGAGCCGACATTATCTCTTCGCTGCCGAGGCGGATCTGCCCGTCCTCGTCGACGACGTAGTGCCAGACCGCATCGGGCCGGTCGTCGAGCAGCCACGCCGGGAAGTCCTCCAGCCGGAACCACAGCGGGTTCAGCCGCGCTTGCTCCGAGTTCTGCGGGTCGAGTTCGTGCGGCTTCACGACCTTGGGCGGGACCGCCTTGCCGTACCGGGCGTCGAGCTGCTCCGGAGCGTGCTCGGATCCGGCGGTCGTCGAGCGCTCTCCGGCCTGCGCTTCCTCCGGTGTCGTGAGGGGACTCGTGGCGGACGCCTCTGCCGCCGCCATGCGCGCCTCGGCGGCGGCCGGCTCCTCGTCGGCGGACCGTATGGCGTGCTCGTCGACGCCGAGCGGATGTTCGCCGCGGTGACCCTCCGGGATCAGCTCCGCATCGCCGGAAGGCGGTGCGGATGGCTGATCCTCCACCGGCCCGGTGTCCGTCGCCACCGAAGCCACGGCCGCTCCGCCGGCCGGCCTCGCCTTCGGGTTCCGCACCGTCGTGGCCGCGGACTCTAGCCCGCCTGGGAGCGGTGGTCGCCCGACGGAGGATGTAACGCTGGGGTCGGAGACGAGTGCTGGTGGGCGCTGGTCTCCGGGGCGATAGAACAGCAGCCCGATCTTGTCTGCGTCGGGGCGCAGGGCGGCCAAGGCGCCGGCTTGGCCGTCGATGAAGACCACCCCATCGTTGGAGTGGATGACGTTGATCAGGTGAGCGCTGTTATCGGGGCCACCGATGTAGACCACGCCACGGCTGCCGGGCTCGCTGTCGATGCGCGAGATTATGTCGTCGTAGCTTGACACCGGGACCCATTGGCCCTGGTGTTGGCCTTTGAGCCGAAACGCGCCGTAAAAGCCGCGGATGCTGGTGGGTGGGATCCGTACCGCGGTGTCGCCGCTGATCATACGGTCGACGGCCAGAACCGCCTGGTTGTAGTTCGGCGTGCCGCGAGTGGGGTTGAGCTGGTCCAGGACCGGATACTGCCGACTGGTAAAGGTGGCCAGATCGGCCTGTGCGGCCTCGCGCTCGGCCGGTTCCGTGTGGGTGCGCCAGGTCTCGGCGCTGATCGCGGGAAGCGCGGTGACTCCCGGGATCGACCGGTTGATCCGCGGCCACTGCCCGCGCCCGGACACCGCCGGTTCATCGGCCTTCTCGGCGGGGAACTGAATCTGGTCATACAGGACCTGTTCATCGCCGTACTCGACGTCAGAAGGCAGCACCCCCTCCGGCAGCGCTGGAGGCTCCGGCAACGACCGCGGCCCTCCAGCCGCGGGCCCGGAAGGCCACCACCAGCCTTGTGACGGGACCTGCGGCGGCATGGGCGCGACGCTCTGAGCCGGCTGCAACGCATCAGCGATACGCCCCGCTTTTTCCTCCATTACCAGAAGGCGGATTTCAGGAGCCGAGGCGTAAACCGCATCAATATGCCCTTCCGTCGCCACGCCCTGCAGCCCGCGCCGCCGAAGGTCCTCATTAACAAGCGCCATCAGACGCTGCCTCTTGCGACCGTCGAGCGGCAAATCCGGGAACCCGGTGCGGGCGCGTATAGGCATCGGACCACCGAAATCCCGATAGACCTCATCCAATCGCCCAAAAATAGGATCACCCTCGGGAACCAGCCCATAAACCCGGAGGACGAAAAATTCAGCCACAAACTCGGCCGGGGTCACCCCACGACGGGCATATTCGCTTACATATCCAAATAGATCCGGTAGCGTTGCATCCCGCATTGCAACATTTGAAAGAAGGGGGTGATTGTATCGAATATCATGGAGTAGATGGCCGAGTTCATGAACGATGATCGCCGTAGAATATTCAACGATCATCCCGGGCACAACACTAGGGCCAACGTCTGAATAAAGCGGCATCCTTTCATCGTCAGGAATGCCGGGTGACTGAATGTTCACACCCAACGCACCATGATAAGGAAAGGCGCGAGCTTCAGGCACTTTTTCGTCGTTGATTATCGCAACTTTAAGTCGCCCACGAGGCCGCCCTGTGGAGGTAAAAGGCTCCACGACTTCCAATCGCAACGACCTTGCATATTTAGGCATAAAAACATCGAAGTCGGGGACGAAAAACCCCGCCGCTTGCACCCTAGAAACCGCAAGCACCACATTCTCGACTACTACATCAATCAGTCTATCCGGGATAGTCGGATCGTGACTAAGTTGCACACGTACGGGGTATTCTTGCGATCCAGATATGAGAGCCTTTTCTGACCACCTGTCCAGAGGTGTATTTATGTCATGATTTACACTTTTATCCCGGCGCGATAGATACGCTTCCAACTCTGGATACTGGTTCGCAAACTCGGCATCTTTGAGTGCTTCACTGATGAGATAATCCGGAACCCCCGGCGCCAAAATCTCGCGAGATTTTGCCGCAAACTCCATAAAGAAGCCTACATTGCCGTCTACCGACTGCTCATAACTCACGAAGTTCGGCAGTTTGTAGACGTGGCGGGCGAGTGTGGGCTCAAGGTCCAGATCTAGCTCTTCTGGTGGCTGGGTTTCCCTCCCCCACCATCTCGGGGTTCCGGGTGCTTGCGCCACCGCGTGGGTGAGCTTGGTCTCGTGGTCGGTGACGGGCCGCCTCGCCGAGGGCGGCAGC
>NZ_JBFAJC010000085.1:0-36548 GCF_040655075.1 Actinoallomurus sp. NPDC050550
AAGAAAAAAAATAAACAATTTTTTGTTTCGTTATTACTGCGGGTTCCTCTACGTACCTCGGGGGGGGGGCCCCCCGGGGGCCCCCCCCGCCTCACCGGCCGAGGAGGCCGCATGACGGAACTGCGCGCCGTGGGCATCGGAAAGCGATTCGCCGGGGTGCGCGCCCTGGACGACGTCACGCTGGACTTCCCCGGCGGCGCCGTCACCGCCCTCATGGGCGAGAACGGCGCGGGGAAGTCCACCCTCATCAAGATCATCAACGGCGACTACCTGCCGGACGGCGGGCAGGTCGTCCTCGACGGCGCGCCGCTCGCCCTGCACGCCCCCGCCGACGCCCGGCGCGCCGGCATCCGGGTGATCCCGCAGGAGCCCGAGATCGTGCCGCACGTCTCGGTGGCCGAGAACGTCTACCTCGGCGCGCTGCCCCGCAAGGCCGGCCGGGCGTTCGACCGGGCGGGGCTGCGCGCCCGCGTCCGGGAGGACCTCCGGCGGCTCGGCTTCGAGCGCGTCCTCGACCCCGACGCCCTCGGCTCGCACCTCACGCCCGCGCAGCGGCAGCTCGTGGAGATCCTCCGCGCCCTCACCACCGACGCGAAGGTCATCGCCTTCGACGAGCCGACCTCCTCCCTGTCCGAGAACGAGGTGGAGGCGCTGTTCGCGCTGATCCGGCGGCTGCGGGAGCAGGGCCTCGCGGTCGTCTACGTCTCCCACCGGATGCAGGAGATCTTCCGGATCGCCGACCGCATCGCCGTCCTGCGCGACGGCGGACTGGTCGGCGTCCGCGACGTCGACCGGACCGACGAGGCCGAGATCGTCCGGATGATGGTGGGCCGCGACCTGTCGGCCATGTTCGCCCGCGAGCACGCCGCCACCGAAGAGGTCGTCCTCGAGGTCGACGCCGTCACCACCGACGACGTACAGGACGTCAGCCTCACCGTACGGGCGGGCGAGGTCGTCGCCCTGGCCGGACTGGTCGGCGCCGGCCGGTCCGAGCTGGCCGGCGCGATCGTCGGCGATCTGCCGATCCGCTCCGGCCGGGTGCGCGTCGCCGGCCGGCCCGTACGCCTCCGCCAGCCCCGCGACGCCGTACGGGCCGGCATGGGGTACGCCCCGGAGGAGCGCAAGGCACAGGCCCTCCTCCTGGAGCGCTCGGTGCGTGACAACACCTCCCTCGCGGTGCTCGACCGGCTGCGTCGCTTCCGGTTCGTCCGGCGCGCCGAGGAGCGCCGCCTCACCCGGGAGTACGTCGACCGGCTGAACGTCCGGACCCCTGACATCGAGCACGAGGTGCGCAAGCTGTCCGGCGGCAACCAGCAGAAGGTCGTCCTGGCGCGCTGGCTCGCCCGCAGGCCGAAGGTGCTGATCCTCGACGAGCCCACGCGCGGCATCGACGTCGGCGCCAAGGCCGAGATCTACCACCTCATCGACGACCTCGCCCGGTCCGGCGTGGCCATCCTCGTCATCTCCTCCGAGCTCCCCGAGGTGCTCGGGCTCGCCGACCGCGTCGTCGTGATGCAGAACGGCCGCGTCACCGGCGAACTCGACCGCGCCCAGGCCACCGAGGAGGCCATCCTCGAACTCGCCATGGCCGAGGACCTGTCCACGACCGTGCAGGAAGGAAGCGCATGACCAGGACGACCACTTCCCGCGAGCCGGTGGACGCCGAGCCCAGGGACGGGGTGCCGCGCCGGATCCTCGCCGCGATCGGCCCCCAGAACATCAGCCTGGTCGCCGCCCTCATCGTCGTCGTCGCCATCTTCACGTTCCTGAACTCCGGCTACCTGACCTGGTCCAACGTCAAGGTCATCGGCGAGGCAGCCACCGTCGCCGGACTGCTGGCGGTCGTCCAGACCGTCGTCATCATCTGCGGCGCGATGGACATCTCCGTCGGCTCCCAGGCCGGCGTCGCCTCGGTGATCTCCGCGATGGCGTTCATGTCGACCGGGCACGACCCGTTCCTCGGCATCGCCGCCGCGATCGGCGTCGGGATCGTGGCCGGCCTCGTCAACGGCCTCGTCATCGTGTACGGCCGCGTCAACCCGGTGATCGCGACACTCGCCACCCTCGCCGCGTACAAGGGCATCGCCCAGCTGATCTCCGGCGGCCGCGCGCAGGGCTTCGTCCTCGGCGACGACCTGTTCATCTTCATCGCGCGCGGCCGGATCGCCGGGCTGCCGGTGCAGGTCTGCATCCTCCTGGTGGTCGCGCTGTTGATCCACCTGATGCTCAAGTACACCGACGTCGGACGGAACATCTACGCCATCGGCGGCAACGACACCGCCGCGCGCCTGGCCGGGATCAACATCAACAAGTACCTGATCGCGGTGTACGCGCTGGCCGGGATCATCGCCGCGCTCGCGGGCATCATCCTCACCGCCCGGACCGGCTCCGGGCAGCCCACCAGCGGCAGCGAGGGCCTGGAGCTGCAGTCGATCACGGCGGCGGCGCTCGGCGGCGCGGCGCTGAAGGGCGGCAAGGGCGGGGTCGCGGGCACACTGCTGGCCGTCCTGCTGCTCGGGGCCCTCAACAACGGCCTCAACGTCGTCGGTGTCAACACCTTCTGGCAGAACGTCGCCCAGGGCGCCCTGCTCGTGATCGCGGTCATCATCCAACAGCGCCGTACGGGCGAGCGGGCGGTCGGCCTGCCCACCTGACCCGCCTCCAGCCGCGGGCGGTCGGCCTGCCCACCTGACCCGCCTCCAGCCGCAGGCGGTCGGCCTCCCTGGCTGATCCGCCCCCGGCCGCGCTTATCCCGGGGGCATGGGGTACGCATGTGTCATCGCCGATCGCGGGAGGAAGACACATGCTCGGACTGCCCGACGGGGTCACGGCCCTGCTGTTCGACATGGACGGGGTGCTGACCCGCACCGCCACGGTGCACGCCGCGGCGTGGAAGGAGATGTTCGACGAGTTCCTCCGGGAGCGTGAGGGACCGTCGTACCGGCCGTTCGACCCGGTCAAGGAGTACGACGAGTACGTCGACGGCAAGCGCCGGGAGGACGGGACCCGGTCGTTCCTGGAGTCGCGCGGCATCACGCTGCCCGAAGGCTCGCCGGACGACCCGCCGGGCGCCCCGACGATCCAGGGACTCGGCAAGCGGAAGAACGAGCTCGTCCTGCGCAGGCTCGCCGAGGACGGCGTCGAGGTCTACCCCGGGTCGGTGCGCTACGTCCAGGCCGCCCGCGAGGCCGGCCTGCCGACCGCGGTCGTGTCGTCCAGCGCCAACACCGCGCAGGTCCTCGACGCCGCCGGCATCGCCGGCCTGTTCGACGCGCGCGTCGACGGGCTGACCGCCCAGGAACGCGGGCTGGCGGGCAAACCGGCACCCGACATGTTCCTCGCCGGGGCCGAGGCGCTCGGCGTGCCGCCGTCGCGGGCGGTGGTGTTCGAGGACGCGCTCGCCGGCGTGCAGGCCGGCCGCGCGGGCGGCTTCGGGTTCGTCGTAGGCGTCGACCGGATCGGCCAGGCCGCCGAGCTGACGGCGCACGGCGCGGACATCGTGGTCAAGGACCTGGAGGAGCTCCTAGGCGGCGACGGCGCGCCGGCCGCGCGGGGCGGACGGGAGGGCGCATGATCCGGCAGACCGCCTACACGGTCGAACCGTGGTGCGTCCGGGAGCAGACCCTCGACCTGGACATGCTGGCACAGAGCGAGTCGGTGTTCGCGCTGTCCAACGGGCACATCGGCCTGCGCGGGAACCTCGAAGAGGGCGAGCCGCACGGGCTGCCCGGCACCTACCTCAACTCCGTCTACGAGCTGCGGCCGCTGCCGTACGCCGAGGGCGGCTACGGCTACCCCGAGTCGGGCCAGACGGTCATCAACGTCACCAACGGCAAGCTGATCCGGCTGCTCGTCGAGGACGAGCCGTTCGACGTCCGCTACGGCGAACTGCGCTCCCACGAGCGGGTGGTCGACTTCCGGGCCGGCAGCCTCACGCGGAACGTCGAGTGGAGGTCCCCGGCCGGGGACTCGGTGCGGGTCCGCACCGTCCGGCTGGTCTCGCTGGTGCAGCGGGGCGTCGCGGCGATCCACTACGAGGTCGAGGCGGTCGACCGGCCGGTGCGCGTCGTCGTGCAGTCCGAACTGGTCGCCAACGAGTCCCTGCCCGACATGGGGAAGGACCCGCGGATGGCCGGGCGGCTGGAGTCCCCGCTCGTCGGCGAGGAGTCGGTCGCGGACAAGGACACCGCCGTCATGGTCCACCGCACCCGCCACAGCGACCTGCGCGTCGGCGCGGCGATGGGCCACGAGATCGACGGTCCCGAGCACACGGTGACCATGGACGGCTTCGAGGACGTCTGCCGCTACACGGTGGCCACCCGCCTGCAGCCGGGGGAGCGGCTGTGCCTCGTCAAGTACCTCGCCTACGGCTGGTCCAGCCGCCGCTCCCGGCCCGCCGTCCACGACCAGGTGATCGCCGCGCTGGCCGCCGCGAAGATGACCGGCTGGGACGGCCTCGTACGGGAACAGCGGGAGTTCCTCGACGACTTCTGGGCAGGCGCCGACGTCGAGCTGGACGGCGACGCCGAGGTCCAGCAGGCCGTGCGGTTCGGGCTGTTCCACACGCTGCAGGCCGGCGCCCGAGCCGAGCGCCGCTCGGTCCCGGCGAAGGGACTGACCGGCCCCGGCTACGACGGCCACACGTTCTGGGACACCGAGATGTTCGTGCTGCCGCCGCTGACCTACACCCGGCCGGAGGCCGCCGCGGACGCGTTGCGCTGGCGGCACTCGACGCTCGACCTGGCCAAGGAACGGGCAGAGCAGCTCGGGCTGCGCGGCTCCGCGTTCCCCTGGCGGACGATCGCCGGCCAGGAGTGCTCCGGATACTGGCCGGCCGGCACGGCGGCGTTCCACATCAACGCGGCCATCGCCGACGCTGTCATCCGCTACATCGACGCCACGGCGGACGAGGACTTCGCCCGCGACGTCGGGTTCGAACTCCTCGTGGAGACCGCGCGGCTGTGGCGCAGCCTCGGCCACCACGACACCAAGGGGAGGTTCCGCATCGACGGCGTCACCGGCCCGGACGAGTACAGCGCGATCGTGGACAACAACGTCTACACCAACCTCATGGCCCAGCGGAACCTCCTGGCCGCCGCGGACCTGGCCGAGCAGTACCCCGAGCAGGCGCGCCGCATGGGCGTCGCCGAGGAGGAGACGGCGGACTGGCGCGACGCCGCGGCCGCCGTCGTCATCCCCTGGGACAAGCGGCTCGAGGTGCACCCGCAGAACGAGGGCTTCACCCACCACGCGCGGTGGGACTTCGAGAACACCCCGTCCGACCACTATCCGCTGCTGCTCAACTATCCGTACTTCGACATCTACCGCAAGCAGGTCGTCAAGCAGGCGGACCTCGTACTGGCCCTGCACCTGCGCGGAGACGCGTTCACGGACGACCAGAAGCTCCGCAACTTCGTGTATTACGAGGGCCTGACGGTGCGCGACTCCTCACTGTCGGCCTGCACCCAGGCGGTCATGGCGGCCGAGACCGGCCATCTCGAACTCGCCCACGACTACCTCGGCGAGGCCGCCCTGATGGACCTGCGGGACCTGGAGCACAACACGCGCGACGGGCTGCACATCGCCTCCCTCGCGGGCGCCTGGAACGCCCTCGTCGCCGGGTTCGGCGGGATGCGCCAGTACACCGCGCGGCTGTGCTTCGCGCCCCGGCTGCCTCCGGGCATCTCACGGCTGGCGTTCCGGATGAGGTTCCGCGGCCGGCGCCTGTGCGTCACCATCACCCACGATGAGACGGTGTACGAGCTCCTGAGCGGCGACCCCCTGCAGATCGAGCACCACGGGCAGCCGGTGAATCTGGACGGCGGCGCCGTGCGGGTGGACGTACCCCCGACGCCGTCCCGGCCCGCCCCCGCCCAGCCACCCGGCCGGGAACCGGCCCGCCGCGACAAGACGACCCGCTAGGGGCCCGTCCCACCAGGTAGAGGAACTCCCGGATCTGTGTGACCATCATCACTGGGGCGGGAAGGGGAGCGCGTGGACGTGCGTCAAATGCGGTACGTCCTCGCCGTCGCCCAGACCGGGAGCGTGCGCCGGGCCGCCCAGTTGCTGAGCGTCGCGCAGCCGACCCTCTCCCAGCAGCTCGGCATCGTCGAGCGGGAGGTGGGCGCGCCGCTGTTCGAGCGGACGGCGCGCGGCATGCGTCTCACCCCCGTCGGTGAGGTCTTCGCCGCGCACGCGGAGGGTCTGCTCGGAGTCTTCGACGAGGCGCTCACGGCGGTGGCCGACGCGGTGGCGGGCGACGTCGGCGGACTGCGGCTGGCGGTCGCCGACGGGCTGTCCGACGTCGTACGGGCGATCCTCGCCGGCCTGCGCGGCCTCGCACCCGACGTCCGCGTGCGAATGGCCCGGATGCGCACGGCCGAGCAGGTCACGCAGATCGTCCAGGACGAGATACAGGCGGGGCTCGGCTACCGGCCGGCGCCGGCCGCCGAGGGGGTCTCCCGCCTGGTCGTCCACCGGGCCCCGATCCGGGTGCTGCTGCCACGCGGCCACGCGCTCGCCGGCCGGGACGCCCTCTCCCTCGCAGACCTGGCCGAAGAGCCGCTGATCCTGCCGAGGACGGCCGAGGCGGCGCACTTCGTCGACCAGTTCGTCGCGTGCGGCCTGCACCCGAGGTTCGGCCCGGCCGCGTTCGGCCACGACCTGGTCCCCGCGCTCGTCGCGGCGGGCGAGGGCTACACCCTGTGCGTCCGGCCGACCGCGCAGGTCCCCCCGGGCGTGGTGTTCCGGCCGATCCTCGAACCCATGCCGCCGATCGAGGTGGTGCTGCTGTGGCGCCGCGAGGCCGGAGGCGCCCTCCCGGCGCTCGTCGCCGCGGCGCGGCACATCGGCCTGTGACCGCTCCGGCGGGGCACGTCGGGCTGTGACCGCTGTGGCGCGGCATATCGGTTTGTGGCCGCTGTGGCGCGGCTCATTCGGATTTGTAGCCGCTGTGGCGCGGTATGTCGGCCTGGGACGCCGCTACAGGGTGGCGTCGGAGTTGGCGGGGATCGTCGCCTTGATCGGGCCGGTGAGCTCGTTCAGCACGTCGCCCGGCGGGGTGTACTTCCCCGGCACCGTCACCTCGACGTATGCGTGCCGGCCGACGGCGGTGAACGTCACCGGGCGGTCCGGTGGCTGTGGCAGCCAGGACACTCCGTTGATCACGGCGAGCTGGGCCGTGAGATTCTGCAGCCCGGTCGGCCGCGGAACACCACAGCGCACCGCGATCGCAGGGGACCCCCAGGCGGCGACGTAGGGCGAGCGCGGCGTGGTGTCCCGGCGTTTCAGACCGTGCAGGCGCTGCGGCAGCCTGTCGCGCAGCGCACGGCACAGGGACACGGCCGACGCCGGTGGATGGGGAACGGGCACCTCGACCTCGCCCGCCCCGCACCCTGCCGCGAACACCGACAGCGTCGCCACGAACGGAAGCGCCCGCCGGATCCGCCGCGCGGGCGGACCGCCCGCCGCCAGAGAAGGTCCGGTGGTGCAGACTGGCAGCAAGGAGGGCACTGGAGTCAGATGTGGACGATGGGGCAGGTCAGGGTCCGTGTGATCCCCTCGACGGACTGGATCTGCGCGACGACGAGCCTGCCGAGCTCATCGACGTTGTTGGCCGTGGCACGGACGATAACGTCGTACGGCCCGGTGACGTCCTCGGCGAGGGTGACCCCGGGGATGCCGGAGATCTCGCGGGCCACGTCGGCAGCCTTGCCGACCTCGGTCTGGATGAGGATGTAGGCCTGCACCATCACGTCCTCCCTGAAGCTGCCGTCAGCGGTAACCGTATCGTGTCTTGATCGGAGGTGGGTCATCACCATCGGGGAACTCGGCGAGTTCGGGTTGATCGCGCGAATCGCCGCACGTCTGGGCCACGGGCCCGAGGTCGAACTGGGGCCCGGGGACGACGCCGCGATCGTGCGCGCCCCGGGCGGACGCGTCGTCGCGACGACCGATCTGCTCCTCGAAGGGCGTCACTTCCGCCGCGACTGGTCACCGCCGTACGACATCGGGCGCAAGGCCGCCGCGCAGAACCTCGCGGACGTCGTGGCGATGGGCGCCCGGCCGACCGCGCTGCTGCTCGGGTTCGGCGCTCCGCCGGACACCCCGCTGGAGTGGGTCGACGCGCTGTGCGACGGACTGCGCGACGAGTGCGCGCAGGTCGGGGCGTCGATCGCCGGAGGCGACATCGTCCGCGGCGAGACGGTCCTGCTCGCGGTCACCGCGCTCGGCGCCCTGGACGGCCCGGCGCTCACCCGCTCCGGCGCGGGGCCCGGCGACGTCGTCGCGGTCGCGGGCCGCCTGGGACACGCCGCAGCGGGCGTGGAGCTGCTGTCCGAGGGCCGGCGGGAGCCGGCCGACCTGATCGACGCGCACCGACGTCCACGGCCGCCGTACGCCACGGCGCTGCGGGCCCGGGAGCTCGGGGCGACCGCGATGCTCGACGTGAGCGACGGCCTCGTCCAGGACCTCGGGCACGTCGCCGACGCCTCCGGGGTCCGGATCGAGATCGACGGCGCGGCCGTACCGGTCCCGCCCGTGCCGGACGGCCTGCGGCTGGCGCTCACTGGCGGTGAGGACCACGCCTTCGCGGCGACGTTCCCGCGAGGAGCGACGCTGCCTCCCGAGTGGCGGAGGATCGGCCGGGTGGTCGAGGGACCCGCCGAGGTGGTAGTCGATGGGGAGACATACGGCCCTGGCGGCTGGGACCATTTCCGTCTGTCGTAGCGGTGAGTTGTCGCTGATCGCATCGGCGGTCTGGTAGGCATGGGTCGTGTGCTTTTGGTATACATCCCGAGACCGGAGAGGGACGGGATGGGACGACACACCAAGCCGGAGGACGGCGCGCGGGTGGATCCGGGGGACGACCGCCCTGGCCGGAACTGGCGGATCGGCAAGATGCCGCTCCTGCCGACGGTCGCCGGTGTCATGGCGCTCGGTGCGATCGTCTCCGCCTTCAGCACGCAGCAGATCTCACTGAACTTCGCGGGCGGCACCCCCTCCGGGGGCGCGTCGCCGATCGTAACGGTCTCGGGACCGCCCGACCAGCCGCGCGGGCACACGACGGGCAACGACGCGCAGTCCGGGCGGGTCAGCCGTGGCGCCGATCGTTCCGGCGTCGTCGTCACCGTCCGTACGATCGCGGCGTCCGCGCGCGGGTTCCAGGGTGAGGCGACGATCGTCAACCACGGCACCACCACCGTCAAGGGCTGGACGCTGGTGCTCCGCTACGCCCAGGCGAGGATCAGCGCGGTGTCCGGCGGCAGGGCGGTCCGCACGGGGACGGTCCTCATCGTACGGAACCTCGCCACCCGGACCTCGATCGCTCCGGGCCGGACGGTCAGGGTGCGTTTCACCGTCACGGGGACCGCCACCACGCCGTCCGCCTGCACCTTCAACGGGAAGGCCTGCCGACCGTAGAGTTGGCGGCATGACCACACCGCCCCGGGTCCTGACGATCGCCGGCTCCGACTCCGGAGGCGGTGCCGGCATCCAGGCCGACCTGAAGACGATGCTCGCCCTCGGCGTGCACGGGATGAGCGTGATCGCGGCGGTCACCGCCCAGAACTCCCTCGGCGTCCAGGGCTACTGGGAGCTTCCCGCCGAGGCCGTACGAGCCCAGCTCGACTCGGTCCTGTCCGACATCGGCGCCCAGGCCGTCAAGACCGGCATGCTCGCCTCCTCGGTGCTCGTGGAGACCGTGGCCGAGGCGCTGTCCGATGTCGACGCCCCGGTCGTGGTGGACCCGGTGGGCGTGTCCAAGCACGGCGACCCGCTGCTGGCCCCGGAGGCCGTCGGCGCGATGCGCGGGGCGCTGCTCCCGGTCGCCACCGTCGTCACCCCGAACCTCTGGGAGGTCGAGCAGCTCACCGGCGTCAAGGTCGAGGACGAGAGCGGGATGCGCCGGGCGGCGGAGGCGGTCAAGGCGCTCGGCCCGCGCTGGGTGCTGATCAAGGGCGGCCACCTTCCCGGCGAGCCGGTCGACCTGCTCTTCGACGGCACGACGGAGCACCGCTTCCCCGGACGCCGGCTCGACAACATGCACACCCACGGCACGGGCTGCACGCTCGCGTCGGCCATCGCCTCCCACCTCGCGCGCGGGGAGGACGTCGTCGCCGCGGTCGGACGGGCCAAGGAGTACGTGACCGGGGCGATCGAGCACGGCTTCCCCCTGGGAGGCGGCATCGGCCCGGTGGATCACGCCTGGGAGTTCCACCGCGCCCAGCCGGTCGCGCGGCCCTGACACGTGCGGGGCCCCGCGCTTGTCGCGCGGGACCCCGATGCCGGGGAACGACGTTCTGGTGACGCCGTCCGGCGGGTTCGGTCAGATGACCTCTCGCTGGGTGCCGGTCAGCACCAGTCGCCGTCGTCCCAGCCCCAGTCGCCGCCGTCCCAGCCCCAGTCGTCGTCCCAGCCCCAGCCGTCGCTGACGAGGTGGGTGGCGACGTGCCCGGTGCTGACCTGCTGGGGTGCCCCAGTGACGGTCTGCGCACCGGCGGGCGCGGCCGCGCCCATGGCGAGGGCCGTGGCTCCGGCGAAGGCTGCTCCTGAGATGGCGAGGGCCATCCGCTTCGGAATTCTCATTGGACACCCCTTGTGGTTGCTGGACAGTGTGTTGCACGCGCCAGGCCATTAGCCGATATGCGGTGCTATCCACCTCCACGGGACCTCGCATCACGCTTCAGATCAACCCATAAGTTGCTAAAGAACGAAATTTCACCTCTACTTGGCGCGAGTGCAGTGTGCCCTTTGGCGGTCTGGTGAGGGGTTTCGGGGGGCTGGCGCTCAGGCGGTGGTTCGGCGCTGCACGGGCGGATTCGCCGAGGTCGTCGTGGGTGTCAAGGGCGCGAAGATCATAAACAAAGAATGTCGCGCGATGTGCCCCTTGGGGGGTCAAATAGTGCATCGCGACGGTTTCATTGGTTGATTCCGCATGGGCGGACATTGTCGAGTCGGCCGCGAGGCGGAAGGATATAAACGGCCAATTGCCCTCAGCGTCGTCGGGGAGGGTCCGGCGTCACCTACGACGCAAGGAGGTGTCCATCATGCGCACACCGAAGAAGCCGGCCATCGTCATCGCGGGCCTGTCGCTGGCCGGAGCCATCGCACTCGCCTGCGGAGGGGCCCGCACGCCCCCGATGACGGCGACACCGCACCACGTCGTCGCCGGTCACGCGGGCGACGGATGCGACAACTGGGGAGACTGCTGGGACACATGGGGCGGTGGCGGCGACTGGGGGTGGTGACCGCCCGGCCCAGGTGACGGGGACGATCCTCGGTGAGCGTCCGGCTCAGGTGACGGGATTCTCTGGGGGCGGGCGCCCGGCTCAGGTGAGCGGGACGACCCTCTGGGGGTGAGCGCCCCGCTCAAGTGACGGGGACGATCCTCGCGTCGAGCAGGCGGCCATCGTCGATGTCGAGCAGGCCGATCGTGCCGTGCGGCTGGCGCCGGCGGTCGGTCGGGGAGCCCGGATTGAAGATCCGCAGCCCCTCACCGGCCTCGTCGAGCGGGATGTGCGAGTGCCCGAAGACGACCAGGCGTGCCTCCGGGAACCGGCGGCGCATGCGGGCGAGCCGGCCCTTGGCCGGACCACTGTCGTGGATCATCCCCACCGGGAGGCCGGCCAGGTCGAACTCCCAGGTCTCCGGCGCTCCCCACGCCGCGACGTCCGCGCCGTCGTTGTTGCCGAGCACAGCGCGTACGGGCGCGTAGGCGGCGAGTTCGTCGAGGACAGAGGGGACGCAGACGTCCCCGGCGTGCAGGATCAGGTCGGCGTCCCGTAGGTGCGCGGCCACCGCGGGCGGGCAGCCCCGCCAGCGCCGGGGAGCGTGCGTGTCGGCGAGCGCCACGACTCTCATGCGGTGCATGATGCCCGGACCCGACGGCCACATACCGACCTGGTGGGACGCCCTAGCCGCCGAGGCGATGCCCGTCGGCCCGTTGCGGCCGGCAGGCAGCCGGCCGCCGCGCACGGCGCTGCGGTCGTGGTGGCCGACGGCGGCGCGTCCGGGTGATCCTTTCGGTCGCCGGCCGACCGCCGGGCACATGTGGCGCGCTCGTCACGGGCGGCATCGTCCGTTCCGTCACGGCGGCCCGGCCCGATATGGGCGGCGCGGGGAAGAGGCCGGTACGGCGAAGGATCGGCCGGTCCGTGTGCGGAGGAGGCCGGTATGGCAAAGAGATCGGCCGGCCCGTGTGTGGAACGGACCGGCCGATCAGTTGTGCCCGGTGAGAGCACAAGTCCGAGGGCGCCTCGCGGCGCTCGGGTGCGCGTCGTCAGCGTGCGGCAGGCCGCGTGACCTTGCCGGCCTTGATGCACGACGTGCAGACGTTGATCCGCTTGGTGGTGCGGCCGACGACCGCTCGCACCCGCTGGATGTTCGGGTTCCAGCGGCGCGGGGTGCGGCGGTGCGAGTGAGAGACGCGCATGCCGAACCCCGGCCCCTTGCCGCAGATTTCGCAGACAGAAGCCATGGGATGCGCTCCAAAGTGTTTGGAAGGGATGCCCGAAGTTCGGGCGCTCGTCAAAAGGGTCCCCGAGGGGACCCGCTGGTTAAGACTAGCCGACACCCGCCCGAGGAGGCGAATCGAGCCGGCCGGAGGCTCGGGATGCGCCCCGGCGGCGAGCCGTTGCCGATCCTTAGCGTGACCGATCCCGGCTGCTGGAGGGCTGGGCGGTCTCCGTGCGGGGCCGATCGCCGGGCCGATCGCCGGGGCGAGGGCCGCCCCGAGCCCGGCGCATGACCGTCGGCGAGGCGGTCGCCGGGCGCCGCCGCACCGGCCGCCCGGCGTCGGCCGCTGGGCGGTCGGGCCAGCCGCAGCGGCGGCGCGCCGCGGGCCGCCGGGAGCGATGGCGCCGGTGTGGTGGAGACCACCGAGCGAGTAAGTCTAATCTGACGGTCTGGGAGGTGGCGTGGGCGAGGTTCTCGACGCCGCGGCGGTACGGCGCTGGTGCCGGCTGGCGGCGGACGCGCTCGGCCGGACGCGCGCCGGGATCGACGCGCTCAACGTGTTCCCCGTGCCCGACGGCGACACCGGGACCAACCTTCACCTGACGCTGCTGGCAGCGGCCGAACGCCTCGACGGGCTGTCCGAGGACACGGACGCCGCGACCGTGTGGCGGACCCTCGCCCAAGGCGCGCTCTTCGGTGCCCGCGGCAACTCCGGCGTGATCCTCAGCCAGATGCTGCGCGGCATGGCCGACGTGCTCGGCGCCGGCGGCGGCCTGGACGCGGCGCTGCGGAACGCCGCCGACCTCGCGTACGGGGCCGTGGCCCACCCGGTCGAGGGCACCATGCTCAGCGTCCTGCGAGAGGCGGCGCAGGCGACTCCCCATGACGCCGACCCTCCCGTCGCCGCGTGGGCGGCGGCGGAACGGGCCTGGGACGCCCTGCGGCACACTCCGGAGCACCTGGACGTGCTCGCCCGCAACGGCGTGGTCGACGCCGGCGCGGCCGGCCTGTGCGTCGTCCTCGAGAGCCTGGCCGCCGTCGTCAGCGGGGAGTTCCCCGAGACGTACGAGGTGCCGCGCCGGAGCCAGGAACACCCGCCGGAGGCACCTTCCTCAGCGGGCCCGGACGGCGGGGCGTACGAGGTGATGTACCTCCTCGACGCCGGCGAGGGCGCGGTCACGGACCTGCGCGCGGAGCTCGACGCGCTCGGTGACTCCCTCGTCGTGGTCGGCGGCGACGGCCTGTGGAACGTCCACGTGCACACCGACGACGCCGGAGCCGCGATCGAGGCCGGGCTGCGCGCCGGCCGCCCGCATCGCCTCCGGGTGTCGTACCTGGACGCCGCGGACCACCGCCCCGCCCGCCGCACCGGCCGGGGCGTCATCGCGGTGACCGCCGCCGAGGGTCTCGCCGGGCTGCTGGAGGAGCACGGCGCCCGGGTCGTACGCCGGACCCCCGGTCACACCCCCGCCCTCGCCGAGCTGAGCGAGGCGATCGAGGCCGCCGGGGACGACGTGATCGTGCTGCCCGACGACGAGACCGTCCTCGCCGTGGCGGAGGCGGCCGCGCGACGGGCCCGGGAGGACGGCGTACGCGCGGCGGTCGTCCCGGCGAAGGCGTCCGTGCAGTGCCTGGCGGCCCTCGCCGTCCACGACCCGCTGCGCCGCTTCGAGGACGACGTGATCGCCATGACCCACGCGGCGGGCGCGACGCGGTCCGGGCGGCTGGAGACCTCCCAGGGGGAGGCGGTCACCAGCATCGGGATGTGCCGTCCCGGTGACGTCCTCGGCCTGGTCGACGGCGACGTCGCGGTCATCGGCGCGGATCCGCCCGCCGTCGCCGCGGCCGTCGTGGACCGGATGCTGTCGGCAGGGAGCGAGCTGGTGACGCTGATCGTCGGCGACGCCGCGCCGGAGGACCTCGCCGACCGGGTCCGCGATCGCCTGCACGCCCTACGGCCCGACGTCGAGGTCGTCGTCTACCACGGCGGGCAGGACCGCCATCCGCTCCTCATCGGAGTTGAGTAGCCCCCGGATCGGAGTGGAGTAGACCCGCCGGATCCAGGGCGGAGTGGACCCGCCGGATCAGGGCGGAGCAGGCCCCCGGATCAGGGCGGAGTAGACCCGCAGATCTAGGGCGGAGGAGGCCCCCGGATCAGGGCGGAATAGGCCCCCGGATCGGGGGGAGCGGACCCCGTCGGGTCGCGCGTCTGCCCGGTCGGTGCGACCGGTTCGGCGCGGCCTGTCCGGCCGAGCCGGTAGAACAGAGGGAGCCGGGCTGGTATTAGGAAGGTTCCGTGACGACACTCGACACGCCGCTGACGAAGGTGGTGGGTGCGAAGGCGGCCAAGAAGCTGGTCGCCCTCGACCTGCACACGGCCGGCGACCTGCTCCGCCACTACCCGCGCCGCTACGCCCAGCGGGGTGAGCTGACCGACCTGGTCGGCCTCGTCGAGGGTGAGTACGTCACGGTGATGGCCGAGGTCGAGAAGGTCCAGGGGCGGCGGATCACCAAGCGGCCCGGCTACATCCTCGAGGTCGTCGTGACCGACGGCCAGGGGCGCCTGACCCTCACCTTCTTCGGCAACGGCGCGCACATCCCCGAGCGGGAGCTGCCCCCAGGGACACGCGGGCTGTTCGCCGGGAAGGTCTCGTTTTACCGGGCCGGGCAAGGGGTCAAGCGGCAGCTGGTCCACCCGGAGTACAAGGCGGTGAGCGCGCGGGAGGGTGCCGACGCGGCGCGGGAGTTCGCCGAGGAGCTGATTCCCGTGTACCCGGCGACCAAGGGCCTGACCTCCTGGCAGATCGGCGACTGCGTCCGGATGGCCCTCGACACCGTGGACGTGGGGTCCGACGCCCTGCCGGAGCCGGTGCGCAGGAGGCACCGGCTGATCGGGCTCGCCGAGGCGTACCAGGGCATCCACCGGCCCGCGGACATGGCCGAGGCCGGCCGCGCCCGCAAACGGCTCAAGTGGGACGAGGCGTTCGTCCTGCAGACCGCCCTCGCCCGGCGGCGGCGCGACGCCTCGGCGCTCCCGGCGACGCCGAGGTCATCGCGGGAGGACGGCCTGCTCGCCGAGTTCGACGGGCGGCTGCCGTTCGCGCTCACCGAGGGCCAACTGTCCGTCGGGGAGGAGATCGCCGCGGACCTGGCCCGCGAGCACCCCATGCACCGCCTGCTGCAGGGTGACGTCGGCGCCGGCAAGACGATCGTCGGCCTGCGCGCGATGCTGCAGGTCGTCGACGCGGGCGGGCAGGCGGCGCTGCTCGCCCCCACCGAGGTCCTGGCCCAGCAGCACCACCGGTCGATCGTGAGCATGCTCGGGCCGCTCGCCGAGGCGGGCCGGCTCGGCGGGGCCGAGCACGGCACCCGCGTCGCGCTGCTGACCGGCTCGCAGGGGGCCAAGGCCCGGCGTGAGGGCCTGCTCGACGCGGCCTCGGGCACCGCTGGCATCGTCGTCGGCACGCACGCGCTCCTGCAGGAGCACGTCCAGTTCGCCGACCTGGGCCTCGTCGTGATCGACGAGCAGCACCGGTTCGGCGTCGAGCAGCGCGACGCGCTGCGGGAGAAGGCCACCGGCGGCCGCCCGCACGTCCTGGTCATGACCGCCACCCCGATCCCGCGCACCGTCGCCATGACCGTGTACGGCGACCTCGACACCTCGTCGCTCACCCAGCTGCCGGCCGGGCGGTCCCCGATCGCCACCCATGTCGTCCCCACCGCCAACCGGGCGTACTGGAACCGCGCCTGGGAGCGCATCCGCGAGGAGGTCGCCCAGGGCCGGCAGGCGTACGTCGTCTGTCCCCGCATCGGCGAGACGGAGGGCGACGAGGGTGATCTGTCCGCCGGGGAGACGGACGGGGAGGTGCGGCGCCCGCCCCTGGCCGTGCTCGACGTCGCTCCCAAGCTCTCCGAGGGTCCGCTGCACGACCTGCGGATCGGCGTTCTCCACGGCCGGCTGCACCCGGACGACAAGGACGCCCTGATGCGGCGGTTCGCCGCCGGCGAGGTCGACGTCCTCGTCGCCACCACCGTCATTGAGGTCGGCGTCGACGTGCCCAACTCCACGGTCATGGTCGTCCTGGACGCCGACCGGTTCGGGGTGTCCCAGCTGCACCAGCTGCGCGGACGGGTCGGCCGCGGCAAGCACCCGGGGCTGTGCCTGCTCGTCACCGACGCGGAGGAGGATTCCAAGGCGCGCGAACGCCTCGACGCGGTCGCATCCACGCTCGACGGCTTCGAGCTGTCGCGGCTCGACCTGGAGCAGCGCCGCGAGGGTGACGTCCTGGGGGAGAGCCAGTCCGGGCGGCGGTCCAGCCTCCGGCTGCTGACTCTCCTGAAGGACGAGGAGATCATCAAGGCGGCGCGTGCCGAGGCCGGCACGCTCGTCGAGGAGGATCCGGAGCTCGCCGACCACCCCGCGCTCGCGGCCGAGCTGGCGGCCCTGATCGACGAGGAACGCGCGGAGTACCTCGAGAAGACCTGACCCCGCCCGGTCGGCAGGGAGTCGTCGCCCCAGAGAAGATCTGACCCCGCCCGGGTCGGCGGGGAACCGTCGCCCCAGAGAAGACCTGACCCGCTTAAGGGCCGACGGGCTTCCTACCCCCGGGCCCCGGGTTCCGTTGCCCCGGAGAAGACCTGAGCCGCCTCCTCCAGGCCCGCGGTCGGCAGGATTCCCCACTGAATCGGTTGACAAAATAGGGAAGCCGGGTTCACGATCGAACGGTGTACCGGAGAGATCCGCTGATCGCGCGGCTCCACGTCGACCTGCGGCGTCAGGCCAGCGCTCTTTGTCGCGGCTGAGTCCCCGTTCCCGGGCCGCGCGTCGCGGCCCCGTCCCGCGCGGGGAGGACGAGTCCCCCCGACGCCCGTCAGACGACGACTCTCCGGAGGAACACATGACCGTCATCGACCTGCCGGTATTGCCGAGCGCGCCGCGCACCGACGAGGAGACCGGCAACCGGCTCGCCCGCGCGCTCGGAGACCGGGACACCCGCGTCCGCCGGGCCGCCGCCGGTGCCCTCATCGACGAGCGGGAGGTGCTCGTCGGCGAGGAGGGCGTCCGCGCGCTCGTCGAGGCCGCGGACGCCGCCGACGACTCCTACGTACGCGAGGTGGCCGCGGAACTGGTGCGCGCCATGCGGGCCGCCGCCTGGGACATCTACGCGCTGGCCCTGCGCCGCGACGATGCCGGCCGTGCCGAGACGATTCGCGGCCTGGTCGTCCTCAAGGCCACGGCCGAGCTCGGCGAGATCGCTCTGACCGATCCGTCCTGGAGGATCCGCGAACGCGCGGTGGCCGCCCTCGGCACGCTCGGACCCCGCGCGGCGGTCGGGCCGCTGACCAGCGTTCTCGACGACGACGTCGTGGCCGTCCGCCGCGCCGCCGTCCAGGCCCTGGCGCGGTGGGCCGCCGACCGGCACTACGCCCGGTCGGCCCTCACGACCGCTCTCGCCGACCCGGACCCGGGCGTCCGCGCCGAGGCCCGCTGGGCCCTCGCCGTGCCCCCGTCCCGCCCCTGACCGGGCGGGCGACGGGACTCCGGAGAAGCCGCCGGGCGGCACCGCCGGCCACCGCGGGGAGGCGGTCGATCGGCCGGCTCGGTCGGGCCCACGGACGATCGGGAGAGGCCGGCCGCCTGGAAACCCCCCGCTCATGTCGTTTCGCCGACCGCCGCGCCCACCGGGCGCCGGTCGATCGCCAGAGCCGTCGGCGCGGGGTCGTCTGTCGCCGAGCGTCGTCCTGGCGGCCCGAAGCCGTCCGGCGCCCGTTTCTTGCCCGAGTGTCGTGTGTGAGCCCGCGATGTCGATCACGGTCGCCCCGACGCGCCGGGGAAGACGTCGCCGCGATCTTCCTTCCATGGTTACGCTCCCGTAGTGGAGGAGAAGAGCGACTTTCCGGTCCCCATCGCCGCCGCGCCCGCCTATGTGATCGCCGCCCTGGCCACCGTCTCGGCCGTCGGCGCGCTGCTCATACTCGTCACGGTGGGGTACCTGCTGATCGCGATGCGGCGGCTGTCGGAGCAGGCGGCGGCCGGCGCCGTGTTCGTCATCTTCCCCCTCCTCGGGCTCGGGCTGCTCGGCTCCGCCATCGGCATGGCGTTCCTCGCTCGCGCGGAGTTCCGGCTGCTGCGGACCCCGCCCGTCTTCACGGCCGCGGGCGTGCGGCTGCGGGTGTTCGCGCGGCGCGGGTACGACGTGTTCGTCCCCTGGGAGCGCGTCTCGCGGCTGCGCGTCGCCGAGAAGGGCCCCCGGCCGTACCTCCTGGTCGACGTCGCCGACGCGGAGGAACTCGCGGGCGACGACGCGGGCCGGGCCGAGCGCCTGCGCCGGACCGCCGAACGGTTCGAGGGCGCCGCGTTCGTGTACGGGCTGCGCGGCGCCCTCATCGACGTCGAGGACCTAGGCGCGGTCGTCCACCGGCTCAGCGACGGAACCGTCGCCCTCGACTACTGAGACCGCCGGCGGCCGGCGCCGGGGGAGGAGCAGGATCGGCACGACCGCCGCCGCGGCGATCGCGGACGCCCACCAGAAGCCGCCGCCGAACGCGTGGGCCAGGCGGGACGGCAGGTCCGGTGACCGTACCCGGCTCACGGAGGCGAGGCTCCCGGTCGCGCCCGGGACCTGGTGGCGGATGGAGATCTGCAGAGCCACCGCCAGGGCGGCGACGCCGAAGGAACTGCCCACCCGTACGACGATGTTGCTCGCCGTCGTGGCCGCCGGCACCGCCGCCCTGCTCAGGCGAAGGTACGCGGCCGCCATCAGCGACGGCATCATCATGCCGTGGCCGATCCCCACCAGGAGCATGGCCGCGCCCAGGAGGAGCCTGCTCGTGTCGGCGCTCAACCGGGTGTACGCCGACAGCCCGGCCAGCACGACGACGAGCCCGGACACGGCCAGCACGCGGGAGCCGACGCGGTCCGTGAGCCGTCCTGCGACCGGCATGCTGAGCGCCGCGCCGATCCCCATGGGGGCCAGCAACAGCCCGGCGTGCAGTGGGCTGTCGGAGCGCACCGTCTGGAGGTACAGCGGCGCCATGAACGTCACCCCGAACAGCGCCCCGACGTAGACGAACAGCGCGACCCCCGAGGCCGTGAACCCCCGGTCCCGGAAGAGCCGCACGTCGACCAGCGCGCGGTCGCCCCGGGTCAACGCGCGGACGACGAAGACGGCGATGAGCACGACACCGGCGCCCGCCCAGCCGTACACCTGCGGGTCGGTGACGCCGTGGCCGTTCCCGGTCTGGGACAGGCCGTAGACGAGGGCGGCCAGGCCGGGAGAGAGCAGCACGAGGCCGAAAACGTCGAGCGGGGTGCCGGCCTGCCGGTCGGTGTCGCGAGGCAGCCAGGCGAACGCGGCCAGGAGCGCGAGCGCGCAGACGGGCACGTTCACGTAGAACATCCAGCGCCAGGACAGGTCGTCGACGATCAGCCCGCCGAGCACCGGGCCCAGGACCGGCCCGAGCATGGCCGGGACGGCGACGACGCTCATCACCCGGCCCATCCGCTCGGGGCCGGCCTTGCGGGCCAGCATCGTCTGCCCGACGGGCATGAGCATGCCCCCGCCGATCGCCTGCACGACGCGGAACGCGATGAGGCTGGTCACCGACCAGGCGGCGCCGCAGAGCACGGAACCGGCGATGAACAGGACGATCGAGGTGATCCACATCGTCCTGCCGCCGAACCGCTGAACGGCCCAGCCGGTGAGCGGGATGGTCATGGCGAGGGCGAGCGTGTAGCCCGTCATCACCCACTGGATGGTGGACAGGGAGGTGTGGAAGTCACGGCCGAGGGTGTTGATCGCCACGTTGACGATCGTCGCGTCGAGGATCGTCATCATCGCGCCGAGGACGACGACGGCGGCCAGCCGTCGAAGCTCCGGATCGAAGACCGCGTCCCCCGGCGGCCGGTCGGTCACGGAAGTCATGCCCTGACTCCTTCGTCGTACGCTGTAGCGGTATTTCGTACAGCGTATCGGCAAATCGTACGCTGTATCGATCAACAACGGACATAGCCGGATAACATTTTGGGCGTGGGTGCTTCAGAGCAGGTCAGCGACCGTGATCGGGCGAAAGCACGGTCGGTGACCCCCGTCTGGGCGCGAGAGTCCGGCAAGCGGCGATCGACGCTGTCGCGCGAGGCGATCGTCACGGCTGCGCTGCGGATCGCCGACGCCGAAGGGCTCGCCGCCGTCTCGATCCGGCGGATCGCGACCGAGCTCGGCGCCCGCACGATGAGCCTGTACTCCTACATCGACAGCAAGGCCGACCTGTTCGACCTCATGACCGAGGAGATCGCGGGCGAGGTGCTCATCGCCGAAGGGCTGCCGGCAGACTGGCGGCAGGCGATCACGGCGATCGCCTGCCGGTCGCGAGAGGTCGGCCTGCGCCACCCCTGGCAGATCGACCTGGTCAACCAGCGGTCCCACGCCATGATCGGCCCGAACGGCCTGCGTCATCTCGAGCAGTCGGTCGCGGCGCTCTCCGGTCTCCGGCTGGAGCCCCTCGACGCCTGGCGGGCCATCGCGGCGGTCGACGACTACGTCCTCGGCTTCGTCAGCCGCGAGATCCGGGAGCGGGAGATCGCCCGGCACGCCGAGGCCGGCGGCCTCGAAGGCGAAGAGCTCGTCCAGCCCTACCTTCAAGGCCTCGCCGACAGCGGCGAGTTCGTGGCCATCACCCCCCTGCTCAGAGACGGCCTCCGGTGCACCGGAGGCGACTTCGAACAGGGCCTGAACTGGATGCTCGACGGAATCGAGCGACAGTACGGCTAAGGAACGGCGCCGGCGCTGCGCGCCCGCAGACCGTCTCACAGGAGCGGGGCTCGGGCGTCCGGCGGGCGCAGAGGGCGCCTCGGCGGGGCGGGCTGTTGAGGTTGGATGCTCGTTCTGATGCCGGGGCTCCGGCATTCGGACGGGTCCAGACGCCGCCTCCGCATGGGGACCGGAGGGCGCCTTCGAATGGGAGGCGCCCTCCGGTCCCGGGCGTTCAGGCGCTGAGGCGTGCCTTCGGGCGGGCGCTGATGACGGCCGCCGCCCCGGTCGCCACGGCGATCACACCCAGGAACGCGAGCACTCCGAACGGTCCGCCGGTGTACGGCAGATGCGGCAGACGCGGCGCGCCGACCGTCGTCAGCTCTCCCTTGCCGGCCGGGGCGCCCAGGGGCGGCAACGGAGGCTGGGCCACCGGAGGCTGCGTGACCGGTGGTGCGGAGCCCGGCGGCTGAGTGCCAGGCGGCTGTGAACCCGGCGGCTGACCGCCCGGCGGGCTCGGCTGGCCAGGCGGGGTCGGCTGACCTGGCGGGGTCGGCTGGCCCGGTGCCGGCGGCGAGCCCGGAGCCGGGCGGGGGGCCGAGCACCCTGCGCAGAGCCCGAGGGAGGCTCCGACCTGGGCGCGGCCCAGAGACACCTTCACGCCGGCGGACAGGGAGGCGCGGCGCCCCGACAGGTTCACGCCGACCGGAAGGCTCACGCCGACCGGAAGGTTCACGTGAAGGCCGGAGCCGGTGGAGCGCCGTGCGGTGCTGTACGAGGTGCCGGACGTCGCCTTCCGCACGGTGCGAGTGGTCCGGTCCGTCGTCTTCGCGACGCCGGACAGGGTCTTGGTCACGGGAGTGGTCAGGTCGCCGCCGAGACCGAGCCCGCCGGTCTCGGCGTGGGCGACACCGCTGAGGGCGGTGCCGCCGAGGATCGTCAGGCCGGCCGTCGTCGCCAGCCTCGTGCGTATTCGCATGGGGGGATCTCTCCAGGTCGAAGGAGCGGGGGGCCGAGACCGGGAGGCAGGGCGGCGCACGGGCCGGCGGTGACGTGGACACGCCTTCGCAGACCGACGGCACCTTCTGGCCCCCTCCCGGTCGCGTGCGCCGGAAGAACTCGGACGCACCGTACGAACCGCGACTAGTCTGTCACGAGCGGTAGTCCGTGGGAATGATCGCCCGGTCGCTCCTTCTGTACGGGCCGGGGCGCGGAGCGGTGCGCGCGATGGCTGGGCAGACTGGGGGAGTGACCCGACTCATCGCAGGAACGGCCGGGGGCCGGCGCATCTCGGTTCCCTCCGGCCGTGACACCCGGCCGACCAGCGACCGCGCCCGCGAAGGGCTGTTCGCCTCGATCCACTCGCTGCTCGGCGACCTGACCGGCCTGCGGGCGGCCGACCTGTTCGCGGGGTCCGGGGCGGTGGGGCTGGAGGCGCTGTCGCGCGGGGCGGCGCACGTGCTGCTGGTCGAGTCGGCGCCGCGCGCCGCCAAGGTGATCAAGGCCAACATCGACGCCCTCGGGCTGCCCGGCGCCGAGCTGGTGACCGACCGCGTCGAGCGGGTGGTGCGGCGCCCGGCGCCCGAGCCGTACGACCTGATCTTCGCGGACCCGCCGTACGCCGTGAGCGGCGAGGTCGTCACCCGGATGCTCGAGGACCTGCGTGATCACGGCTGGCTGGCGCCGGACGCGCTGGTCGCGATCGAGCGGGCCACACGGGACGGACCGGTGCGCTGGCCGGCGGGGTATGAGGAGGGCAGGGCCCGTCGCTACGGCGAAGGGACGCTTTGGTACGGTCACGCCGCAGGTCACTGACGGCTTCCTCAGCGAAGGGTGCTCACCTCGTGCGCCGTGTTGTCTGTCCGGGCTCCTACGACCCCGTCACCAACGGACACCTCGACATCATCAGCCGGGCGTCGCGGCTGTACGACGAGGTCGTCGTCGCCGTCCTCATCAACATTTCCAAGAAGAGCCTCTTCACCGTCGACGAACGCGTCGAGATGATCGCCGAGGTGACGAAGCAGTACGGCAACGTCGTCGTCGAGAAGTTCCACGGACTCACGGTCGACTTCTGCCGCGAGCGCGACATCCCGGTGATCGTCCGCGGTCTGCGCGCGGTCAGCGACTTCGACTACGAGCTGCAGATCGCGCAGATGAACCACCAGCTGGCCGGGGTGGAGACGATGTTCATGGCCACGAACCCGCTGTACTCCTTCCTGTCCTCCAGCCTGGTCAAGGAGGTCGCGCAGTACGGCGGAGACGTCTCCGGTCTGGTGCCCGAGCCGGTCGAGCGGCGGCTCATCCGGCGCTTCGAACAGTCTTAGAGCGGTTCTGAGCGGGCCGTCCGTCAGGTGACGGCGGGTGGCCGAGTTGGGGGAACGCCCGCGCGTTGGTAACCTTGCCAATCGACCTTGTACGACGGCGGTGATGCGCCATGCCTCACGGAAGCAGGAAGAACCTGACCCGCATCGATCCCCGGGCTCCATTCGTGATCGACACGACCACGCTGGGCCGCAGACCGGGATCGATGCGCGAGGAATCCAGGACCGTGGCGGCTCCGGCGGATCTCGGCGTCGAGATGGTCGGTGTCCCCGAGGGCGCCGACATCGAGCTGGACCTTCGGCTCGAGGCGGTCATGGAGGGCGTGCTCGTCTCGGGCACGGCGCGGGCACCTCTCACCGGAGAGTGCGCGCGCTGCCTGGACTCGGTCACCTCGTCCATCGAGGTGGACTTCCAGGAGCTCTTCGTCTACTCCGACACTCGCTCCGGCGAGAGTGCGGAGGACGACGAGTTCCGTCTCGAGGGAGATCTCATCGATCTCGAGCCGGTGGTCCGGGACGCGATGGTGCTCGCACTGCCGCTGTCCCCGCTGTGCCAGGACGACTGTCCCGGCCTGTGCTCGGAGTGCGGGGTGCGGCTGGCCGACGCCGAGCCGGACCACCACCACGAGGCCGTCGACCCCCGGTGGGCGGCATTGCAGGGCATGTTGGATCAACGACAAGAAGACCAGGAGGGCTGACGTGGCCGTACCTAAGCGGAAGAAGTCGCGCAGCAACACGCGGCACCGTCGCTCGCAGTGGAAGACCCAGGCGCCGACGCTCGTGCGCTGCCCGCAGTGCCGCGACGAGAAGCTGCCGCACACCGCGTGCCCGACCTGCGGCACCTACAACCGCCGACAGGTCATCGACGTGGCCTGAACGACGTACCCCGGGGGCGGCCGCAATGCCGCCCCCGACCTCGTCTCGCGATGAAGACTCGCCCGAGGTCGTGGCGGACGCCGGAGACACCCGGCGTGCGCCTCGCCCTCGCGGACCCTTCCTCGGAGGAAGAACCGTGAGAATTCCCTACGACGCGACCCTTGTTGTGGGGGTCGCGTGAAGACCGATCATTCGGCGTCCGACCGTGGTCCGCTGGAGGACGCCCTCGGCGTCAGCCCCGACCCGGCGCTCCTCGAACGCGCCCTGACCCACCGGTCCTACGCCTACGAGAACGGCGGACTGCCGACCAACGAGCGCCTGGAGTTCCTCGGCGACTCGGTGCTCGGCCTCGTCGTCACCGACACCCTGTTCCGCAACCATCCGGACCTGCCTGAGGGACAGCTCGCCAAGCTACGGGCCGCGGTGGTCAACATGCGCGCCCTCGCCGGCGTGGCCCGCGCGCTCGGTCTGGGCGCCTACATCCGGCTCGGCCGCGGTGAGGAGGGCACCGGAGGGCGCGACAAGTCCTCGATCCTCGCCGACACGCTCGAGGCGCTGATCGGCGCGGTCTACCTCGACCTGGGCCTCAAGGCCGCCGACGATCTGGTCCACCGCCTGTTCGACCCGCTGATCACCCGCTCGGCCAGCCTGGGCGCCGGGCTGGACTGGAAGACCTCCCTGCAGGAGCTGACCGCCACGGAGGATCTCGGCGTTCCCGAGTACCACGTGGAGGAGAGCGGCCCGGACCACCAGAAGACGTTCCGCGCCGTGGTGGTCGTCGGCGGTACGGAGTACGGCCGCGGCGAGGGGCGCAGCAAGAAGGAGGCCGAGCAGCAGGCGGCCGAGGCGGCGTGGCGGGCGATCCGCGAGCGCTCCGGAGAGAAGCCGCAAGACTGATGCCCGAGCTTCCCGAGGTGGAGGTCGTCCGGCGCGGCGTCGAGCGCTGGGTGGTCGGCCGTACGGTCCGGTCGGCCGAGGTGCTGCATCCACGCGCGGCGCGCCGGCACGCGGAGGGGCCCGCGGACCTGGCGGTGCGGATGACCGGCCGGACCGTCGTGGCGGCGCGACGACGCGGGAAGTACCTCTGGCTCCCGGTCGGCGACGACGAGGCGCTGCTGGCCCACCTCGGCATGAGCGGCCAGCTGATCGTCGACGATCCGGAGCGGCCGCCGGAGAAGCACCTGCGCGCCCGGTTCACCTTCTCCGACGGAGGACGGGACCTGCGCTTCATCGACCAGCGCACCTTCGGGCATCTCGCCCTGGCCGCGACCGTGGACGGCGTACCCGAGCCGATCGCGCACATCGCCCCGGACCCGCTCGAGGACGCCTTCGACGAGGAGGCGTTCTACGGGGCCCTGCGGCGCCGGCGCACCGGGGTGAAACGGGCGCTTCTCGACCAGTCGCTGATCAGCGGTGTGGGCAACATCTACGCCGACGAGGCCCTGTGGCGGGCCCGGCTGCACTGGGCGCGACCGACCGAGACCCTCACCCGGCCGGAGGCGACGCGCCTGCTGACGGGGGTGCGCGAGGTCATGGCCGCGGCGCTCGAGGCGGGCGGCACCTCCTTCGACAGCCTCTACGTCAACGTGAACGGCGAGAGCGGCTACTTCGAGCGGTCGCTCAACGCCTACGGGCGGCGCGACGAGCCCTGCGCGCGGTGCGGCAGCCCCATCCGCCGCGACGCCTTCATGAACCGCTCCTCTTTCACCTGCCCCACCTGCCAGCCGCGTCCCCGCCGCGCGCACTACTGACCCGAGCCGAGGCCGGGAAGCCGGTCGGGGTCGGTCGGGGAGGCCCGGAGGTCGGTCGGGGTCGGTCGGGACAGGCAGGGAGGTCGGTCGGGGTCGGTTGGTCCGGACAGGCCGGGAGGCCGGTCGGGACAAGACCGCCGCCCTTCCGGGCTGTCCGGAAATGGAGTTTTTCGTGCTCGATGGGCTACGCGGTGTACACGCCTACGATCAGGGGAATGGATGATGACGTACGGCTTACCGCCTGGGTGCGGGGCCGGGTGCAAGGTGTCGGCTTCCGGTGGTGGGTGCGCTCCCGCGCACTGGAACTCGGCTTGACCGGTTCGGCGAGCAATCTCGTGGATGGCCGGGTCGAAGTGATCGCCGAGGGGCCGCGTAAGGCATGCGAAGTGCTTTTGGAGCTGTTGCGTGGTGGAACGACGCCGGGAAGGGTCACCGGTGTATCGGATCGCTGGACCGAGCCGCGTGGCGGACTTCAAGGCTTCGCCGAACGGTGATCGGTCTGGGAGGTCTGCTAAACTTGTACGGACAGGTTGTTACGGGTCTGTGACATCTGTCTTGACCGGCTCTCCTGCCGGTGCGACCCTAGTTGTTACGCGCACCTCAAGTAGCTCTTCGTGCGCGACCATTCCTGCTGGTCACTCAGCGTGGAGGACCCTTAATCATGGCGAAGGCTCTACTCGGCCACGTCGGCGGTCCGGACCCCCGCATGGTTGCGGAGATGCGGCGCCTGCAGCAACGTGTCCGTGACCTGGAGGCCGAACTCGTACGGCTCCAGTCCGAAAACGACGCGCTTGCCGCTGTTGCTGACAATGAAGTCATGGCGCTTGCCGTCAAGGATCGCGAACCGGCGCTGACCTGACGTCAGCGCCGCATGTTTAAAAGGGACGTCGACCTGACGTCCCTTTTTGTTCGCCCCCGCCGGCCACCGTTCCGGTGCATGCATATTCGGCCGAGCCGGTCGTCATGCAATGTCAGGGGAAACATTTTCATGATCCAATTCCCCGGCTCGTACGGGGAATTCCGATCGGTCTTCGAACCGGGCCGTCCGTTCGCCCGGCTGTGACAGACGCCACAGCCTGCGTTCGGCGTTCCTGTGCGACGTCGCCCCGGCACGGTGGGGATTCCGCCGGAGACATGCCACGCGTGACGTTCGACCATGGCACATTGGTGAAAGTCGGATACCCGGCCCGGAAGGTGCCGGACGGTATCGTGCGGGGATGGCCGGGCGCCGTGGGCACGGCTTGGGGCGGTCCACCCGCCGGCCCTTCCTTGCCCGACCAACCCGCCCCGGCCGACCTCCCGGCTCGGAGAAAGGATCGGTGGACGCTTGTACTTGAAGAGCCTCACACTGCGGGGTTTCAAGTCCTTCGCGTCCTCGACCACGCTGCGCCTGGAGCCCGGGATCACCTGTGTCGTCGGTCCGAACGGCTCGGGCAAGTCCAATGTCGTCGACGCGCTCGCCTGGGTGATGGGGGAGCAGGGCGCCAAGTCGCTGCGCGGCGGCAAGATGGAGGACGTGATCTTCGCGGGCACCTCCTCGCGCCCGCCGCTCGGCCGCGCCGAGGTCGTCCTCACGATCGACAACTCCGACGGCGCGCTGCCCATCGACTACACCGAGGTCACGATCAGCCGGCTGATGTTCCGGTCCGGGCAGAGCGAGTACTCCATCAACGGCGACCCCTGCCGTCTGCTGGACGTCCAGGAGCTGCTGTCCGACTCCGGCATCGGCCGGGAGATGCACGTCATCATCGGACAGGGACAGCTCGACCGCGTCCTGCACTCCGGCCCGGAGGGGCGGCGGGCGATGATCGAGGAGGCCGCCGGCGTCCTCAAGCACCGCAAGCGCAAGGAGAAGGCCCTCCGCAAGCTCAACGCGATGCAGGCCAACCTCACGCGTGTGCAGGACCTCACCACCGAGCTGCGCCGCCAGCTCAAGCCCCTGGGCCGGCAGGCGGAGATCGCCCGGCGGGCGGCGGTCATCCAGTCCGAGCTGCGCGACGCGCGGCTGCGGCTCCTCGCCGACGACCTGGTGACGCTCACGGCCAAGCTGCAGCAGGAGGCGGCCGACGAGGCGAGCATCCGCGAGCGCCGTACGGCGGTGGAGCAGGCCCTGACGCAGGCCCAGCAGCGGGAGGCCGCCCTGGAGGCCGAGGCGGCCGAGCAGGCGCCGGTCCTCGCCCAGGTGCAGGACACCTGGTTCCAGCTGTCCTCGCTGCGCGAGCGCCTGCGCGGCGTCGGCGAGCTCGCCGCCGAGCGGCACCGCAACGCGGTCGAGGCGCAGGCGGAGGAGCGCCGGGGCCGCGACCCGGAGGACATGGAGCGCGAGGCCGCGCAGATCCGGGAGCAGGAGGAGGTCCTGGGCGCCCGGCTCGAGGCGGCGCAGGACCTGCTGGCCGAGGCCGTGGACGAGCGCGCCACCGCCGAGGCGGCTTTGAAAGAGGAGGAGTACCGCCTGCAGGACGCCGCGCGGGCGGCCGCCGACCGCCGCGAGGGGCTCGCCCGGCTGCGCGGCCGGGTCGAGGCCCTCGGCAGCAAGGTGCAGGCCACCGAGGCGGAGATCGGCCGGCTCCAGGAGGCGCTCGCCGACGCACGGGAGCGCGCGGCGGCGGCCCAGGCCGAGTACGAGGAGCAGGACACCGAGGCCGCCGAGGACCCGGAGCTGGCCGCCGAGCACGAGCGCGCCCAGGAGGTCCTCGAGCAGGCCAAGGAGGCCGCCGAGCAGGCGCGTGAGGCCGTCGAGGAGCCCCGGGGACTGCTCAAGCAGGCGCGGGACCGCGTCGCCGCCTCGCGGGGTGCCGACCAGGCGGCGCAGAAGGAGGTCACGGCGCTGCAGGCCCGCGTCGAGGCCCTGGACCAGACGATGGGCAGCGCGGCCGACGGCGGGGAGGTCCTGCTCGCAGCCGATCTCGACGGGGTCCTCGGCACGATGGCGTCCCTGCTGTCGGTCGAGCCGGGCGCCGAGATCGCGGTCGCGACGGCGCTCGGCGCGGCCGCCGAGGCCGTCGCCGTCGCCTCGCTCGACACCGCCGAGGCCGCGCTGACCCTGCTGCGCGCCGAGGACGCCGGGCAGGCCGGCGTCGTCGTCGGCGCGCGCCTTCCCGCGTCCGACGGGGGCGGCGAGCGTCCCGCCCTGCCGGACGGCGCGCGCCTGGCGGCCGACCTGGTCACCGCCCCCGAGCCGGTGCGGGCTGCGGTCCGCCACCTGCTGGCCGGCGTCGTGGTGGTCGACGACCTGCCCGCCGCCGCCGCGCTCGTCCGGGCCCGGCCCGCGCTGCGGGCGGTGACGCGCGAGGGCGATCTGCTCGGCGCCCACTGGGCGCTCGGCGGCGGCAAGCGGCAGAGCCTGCTGCAGATGCGCTCCGCCCGCGACGAGGCCGCCGAGGGGCTCGCGACCGCCGAGGCGAAGGCCGAGGGCACCGCCGTCGCTCTGGAGGAGGCCATCGCGGAGGAGCAGCGCGCCCAGGCGGTGCTGGAGGCCGCGCAGGCGGCGGTAGGCGAGGCCCAGGCCGGCGTGAACCGTGCGCAGGCGGGCCTGGACAAGGTGCGCGCCCGGATGCGGGAGGCGGCTGCCGAGGCGGCGCAGGAGGCCAAGCAGGTGGCGCGGCTGCAGGCCGCGGCGCAGGCGGCCCGGCAGGAGGCCGAGCGCCTGGCCCGGTCGCTGAGCGCCGCCGAGGAGGCCCGCGACCGCGACCTGATGGCGGCCGCCGAGCTGCGCGAGCGCCTGGAGATCGCCGAGGCCGAGCCGGTCGAGGACGACGACGACCAGGACACCGCCCGCCGCGATGAGCTGAACGAGCGTTGCCAGCAGCTGCGGTCGGCCGAGATGGAGGCGCGGCTGAACGTCCGCACCGCCGAGGAGCGGGTCGCCGCCATCGCCGGCCGGGCCGACCAGCTGGAGCGGGCCGCCGCCCGCGAGCGCGAGGAGCGCGCCCGCGCGGCCGAGCGCCGCCGGCGCCGGGAGCGCGACGCCCAGGTGGCGCAGGCCGTCGTGGCCGGCGCCCAGCGGGCTCTGGACCGCATCGAGGTCTCGATCGCCGCGGCCGTCGCCGAGCGCGAGACGCAGGAGCAGGCGCGCGCCGCCCGCGAGGAAGAGCTGAAGACCGTCCGGACCAGTGTGAGGGAACTCACCTCCGAGCACGAGAAGCTCGTCAACGTCGCGCACGGCAGCGAGGTCGCGCGGGCCGAGCAGCGGCTGCGTCTGCAGCAGTTCGAAGAGCGCGCGATGGAGGAGTACGGGCTCGAGGTCGACGTGCTGATCGCCGAGTACGGCCCGGATCAGGCGGTGCCGCCCGCCCCGGACGCCCCCGAGGACGCCGTCTCCGAGCCGTACGACCGGGTCAAGCAGGAGAAGCGCGCCAAGCAGGCCGAACGCCAGCTTGCCCAGCTGGGCAAGGTGAACCCTCTCGCCCTGGAGGAGTTCGCGGCGCTGGAGGAGCGCCACGCCTTCCTGACCTCACAGCTGGAGGACCTGAAGAAGACCCGCCGGGATCTGCTCACCGTGGTCAAGGAGGTCGACGATCGCGTCCAGCAGGTGTTCGCCGCGGCCTACGAGGACACCGAGCGCGAGTTCGTCGGCATCTTCTCCCGGCTGTTCCCGGGCGGGGAGGGCAAGCTGTCGCTGACCGACCCGGAGGACATGCTCACGACCGGGATCGAGGTCGAGGCGCGGCCCCCGGGCAAGAAGGTCAAGCGGCTGTCGCTGCTGTCCGGTGGCGAGCGCTCCCTCGTGGCCGTCGCCTTCCTGGCAGCGATCTTCAAGGCGCGGCCGTCGCCGTTCTACGTGCTGGACGAGGTCGAGGCGGCGCTGGACGACACCAACACCCAGCGGCTCCTCGCCATCTTCGAGGAACTGCGCGCGTCGTCGCAGCTCATCGTCATCACTCACCAGAAGCGGACGATGGAGTCCGCGGACGCCCTCTACGGCGTCAGCATGCGCGGCGACGGCGTGACTCAGGTCGTCAGTCAGCGCCTTCGCGAACACGAGCCGGCCTGACAAAAGGCTTCCGGATTCGTTGTCAAAAGTGTTTCGGCTCGTTCATATCGTAACTTTCGTCACATTTTGTTCCACTCTCGCTAGAGTCACGGCGGTCCCCTCAAGGCGTAAAAACACCAGGAGGTCAAAGTGGACCCGCAGCGACTCAAAGGCAACTTCGCCCAGGTAGCGACCCACGGCATGGACGTGGCCGAGTACTTCTACGCCGACCTGTTCCAGCGCAATCCGCAGTACCGCCCCCTTTTCCCGGCGTCGATGGCGCGTCAGCAGGAGGTCCTGCTGGGGGCGCTCGTGCAGATCGTGTCGCTCGTGGACGACCCGGAGCAGCTCGTCCCGTACCTCGAGGAACTGGGCCGCACGCACGGCGGATTCGGCGTCACCGCGCAGCACTACCCCGAGGTGGGCACCAGCCTCGTGTCGACGCTCAAGCACTTCAGCGGCGACGACTGGAGCGCCGAGCTGGAGAAGGACTGGGTGGAGGCGTACGGCGTGGTCGCCGGCGTCATGGTGAAGGCCGCCGGCCAGAACTAGCCGCCGGGCGACGGCCCGCCCGGTTTCGGGAGAATGTGTGGATGCTCAACGGCTGAAAGACAACTTCGCTCACGTGGCGCAGCACGGTGACCAGGTAGCGCTTTTCTTCTACTCCGATCTATTCCTGCGGAATCCGCGGCTGCGGGAGATGTTCCCCGTCGGCATGAGCCATCAGCGCGATCGTCTGTTGTCCGCGCTGGGACGCATCGTGTCGCAGGTCGACAACCTTCCGGATCTCGTTCCGTTCGTGCAGCAACTCGGCCGGGATCACCGCAAATTCGGAGTGGAGGCCCTGCACTATCCCGAAGTCGGGGCGAGCCTCGTCGCGACCCTCCGCTACTTCTCCGGGCCGTCGTGGAGCGAGCAGCTGGCGCAGGACTGGACGGACGCCTACAACCTGCTCTCGAACGTCATGATCGAGTCGGCCCAGGAGGACGCCGCGGCGCGCCCGTCGTGGTGGAACGCTCAGGTCATCGCGCACGAACGCCGGCGATTCGACCTCGCGGTCATGCGGGTCCTCCCCGACCGGCCGTTCTCGTACCGGCCCGGGCAGGCCGTCGCGCTGGAGGTCCCGGCCCGCATGCGGATGTGGCGCTACTACTCGATGGCGAACGCCCCCCGCCCCGACAACACTCTGGACTTCCACGTACGGCTGATCGACGGCGGCCCGGTCAGCCCGGTCCTCGTCCGATCGATCGCCGTCGGCGACTGGGTCAAACTCGGTGCCCCGATCGGCACGATGACCCTCGACGACCGGTCGGAACGCGACGTACTGCTCATCGGAGGCAGCACCGGTCTGGCACCGCTCAAGGCGATCCTCGATCAGATCGCCGCGCGGCCCAACCCGCCGCGCGTCCACCTCTTCTTCGGCGCCCGATACGTCGACGGACTGTACGACCTGGACGAGTTGCAGAAGCGGGCGGCCGGGACGCCGTGGCTCACCGTCATCCCGGCGGTCTCCGACCACGATCCCGGCCCGGCGGCCGAGCGCGGAACGCTTCCCGACATCGTCGGACTGTACGGTCGGTGGCAGGACCATGACGCCTATGTCTGCGGCTCGCCTGGAATGACCGACGCGACCGTCGATCGGCTCCTCCAACTCGGGCTGAGCCACGATCGCATCCGGACCGACAAGTACGCGGACGCTTAGAGGAGAGTTATGACCTCCCCCGACATTCACGGCGCCCAGCGCCTCACCCCGGCGGAGCTGCAGTCGGTCAACTTCCACCGCGCTGCGCTCGGTCGCCGGGGCTTCGACGAGGACCAGGTCCGGGCATTCCTGGGCCAGGTCGAGCAGGAGCTGGTCCGCGTCCTCAACGAGAAGGCGGCCCTGGAGAACGAGGTCGCCCGCCTGCGAGAACGCATCGCGGGCAGCCCGCCGGGCGTGAGCACGGTGCAGCCCGAGGACGCCCACATCCAGGCCGTACGGATCCTGTCGAACGCGCAGCAGACCGCGGACCAGTACGTCGCCGACGCGCAGCGGTACAGCAGGGAGATCACCGAAGAGGCCAGGCGCGGCCGGGAGGAGATCCTCGCCGACGCTCAGTCCCGCGCCGTCCTCGTCCTGGAGGAGGCCCACCGGCAGGCGTCGAACGCCGCCGCGGCGGTCGCCCCGTCGACCGAGCCGATGTCCGGGGACGAACGGCGGGAGCTCGAGCGCGAGCTCGCCTACCTGCGGACGTTCAGCGATGTCTACCGGACCCACCTGCGCACCTACCTCGAGGCGCTGCTGCGCAATGTCGAGGAGTGGGAGAAGTCCGAGCGCGACTCGGTCTCCCACACCCGCGCGGTACCTCCCCGCCTGGACTGATCGTCCCCGGCCGCGCGCCGGCCGGGCGGGAGTACGACCGCACCGACGGGTGGTGAGCTGGTAGGGATCGGGCGGGGTGCGACCGTACCGACGGCGGTGAGCGGGTAAGGATCGGGCGGGCGCGACCGCACCGACGGGCGGCGAGCGGGTAAGGGACCGGGGAGGGCAGCCGGATCCTTCTGCGAGACTGGGACACGCTATGGAATACGTGATTCTCGCCATCGCCATCGTCGTGCTCGCCGTCGTGGCGGGCGGGTTCTTCCTGGTCCGGGGTCGACGCGGTGCGGCACCGCCGCCGCGGGCACCGGAAGCGCCCAAGACGCCCGAGGCCCCGCGCGGCGGCACCGCCGTCATCGAGGAAGAAGAGACCGTCGCGCCGCCCGCCCGGGCGCCGGTCCCCGAGGCACCGCCCGCCCCGCCCGAGATCGAGGTGCCGCCGCCGTCCGCCGGCCGCCTCGTACGGCTAAGGGCGCGGCTGTCCCGCTCCCAGAACGCCCTGGGAAAGACCCTGCTCACCCTGCTGTCCCGCGAAACGCTGGACGACGACGCCTGGGACGAGATCGAGGACACCCTCGTCCAGGCCGACGTCGGCGTCACGCCCGCCCGGCAGATCGTCGAAGACCTGCGCACCAAGGTGAAGGTCTACGGCTCGCGGACCCCGGATGAGGTCCGCGGAATGCTCAAGGACGAGATGCTCGCCCAGATCGGCAAGGACTGGGACCGCTCCCTGCGCACCGAGCCGCACGGCGCCCAGCCGGCGATCATTCTCGTGGTCGGCGTCAACGGTACGGGCAAGACGACCACCTGCGGCAAGCTCGCGCGGGTGCTCGTCGGAGACGGCCGGTCCGTCCTCCTCGGGGCGGCCGACACGTTCCGCGCCGCCGCCGCCGACCAGCTGCAGACCTGGGGGTCCCGGGTCGGCGCCGAGGTCGTGCGCAGGGACGAGGGCGCCGACCCGGCGAGCGTCGCGTTCGAGTCGGTGAAGAAGGGCATCGAGGACCGCGTCGACACGGTCATCGTCGACACCGCTGGCCGCCTCCACACGAAGACCGGCCTGATGGACGAGCTCGGCAAGGTCAAGCGCGTCGTCGAGAAGCAGGCCCAGGTCGACGAGGTCATTCTCGTGCTCGACGCGACGACCGGGCAGAACGGCCTGCGCCAGGCCCGCGTGTTCGCCGAGGTCGTCGACGTCACCGGCATCGCGCTGACCAAGCTGGACGGCACCGCCAAGGGCGGCATCGTCATCGCGGTCCAGCGTGAGCTCGGCGTCCCGGTCAAGCTCGTCGGTCTGGGGGAGGGCCCCGACGACCTGGCACCCTTCGACCCGGAGGGCTTCGTCGACGCCATCCTGGGCGGCTGACCCGAGCGGCCACGGTGCCGGCTACCGGCCCCCGGCGCGGGGCTCGCGAGGCGTCGTCGGCCGGGGCGGGGCGGCGCATGGATGAGGCATTCGGGCGGTTCGGCCGGTCCTCTGGAGAGTGCCGGCGGTCCGGACGGCCGGCACTCGTAGAGGGGAGCGGCGGTCCGACCCCAGTCCCCGTGGAGGGGGCTGGGGGTCCTGGCGGTCGGTCCTCGTGAGGGTGTCGGGGCTCCGGGCGGTCGGCTCCCCGTGGAGGGTGCGGGCGGTCCGGGCGAGCGGCTCTCCGCGGAGGGCGTCAGCGGTCTGGGCGGTGGGCCCCGTGGAGGGTGCCGGCGGTCCGGGCGGTCAGTCCTCGCGGAGGGCGTCGGCGACGGCGGCGGCCAGGGTCAGCCTGGCCCCGCCGCGGAACGCCGCGCCGAACCCTCGGCGCCCCAGAGCCTCCTGGGCGTGCGTCTGGCACCCCTGGTGGAAGCTGACGTGATACGGCAGCTGGGTCGGCGAGAAGCCGATCTCCTGCCAGACGCGGTCCGCGGCGCCGAGCAGGCGGGCCGCGCGCTCATGGGCGCCGCGGGCACCCGCGGTCCAGGCCAGCACCTCCAGGAACTGGGCGAGCCCCCAGCGGTCCTCGATCACGGCCCAGGGGCCGGCGACCTGGCGCATCATCCTCTCCGCCTGCCGCCAGTCGCCCTGCTTCCATGTGGCGACACCGATGGCGAACAGCGCGTACGCCCGGAACAGGGGCGCGTCCTTGGCGTCGCAGAGGGCCACGAGCTCCTCGCCGAGCGCCGCGGCGAGGTTCGGGTCGTGCGAGACGCAGAACATCGACGCCAGGTAGAGGTTGAGGCCGACGGCGTCGAGATCACCGGTGGCCCAGTGGCGGTCCCGGGCCTCCTTCATCAGGCCGAGCCCGCGGCGGCCGTTCCCGGTGGACAGCGTGGCGATGCCGGACACCATGGTGGCGAACGCCGACGCCGTCGTGTCCCCCGCCGCGTCAGCGAGCGGGCGGCACTCGTCGATCCGCGCGAGCGCCCCGGGGATGTCACGCTGGTAGAGGGCGAGCAGGGCGTCGACCCACAGCGCGGTGATCCGGGCGTCCACGGGAGCGGGTACGAGGTCCAGCCCGCGCTCCAGCCAGTGGCGGCCCTCGGTGAGGGCCCCGGCGAGCAGCCAGAACCCCCACATCGACGAGGCGATCTCCAACCCCGCGGGCGCCGAGGCCGGGCGGCCGTAGCAGCCCTCGATGGCCACACGTAGGTTGGGCAGCTCGACCTGCAACGTCCGGAAGCGGTCGAGCTGATCGGCGGTCATCCGGTCGATCCGGCACCGCTGGACCAGCGCCCCGTAGTGGACGCAGTACCGCTCGAGCAGCCGCCGTTCCTCGGGCGTGTCCAGGAGTTCACGCCCGTACGCGCGGATGCTGTCGAGCATGCGGTACCGCGTGCGGGTACCGGCCCGTTCGGCGGTCAGGATCGACTTGTCCACCAATTCGGCGCAGAGGCCGAACACGTCCTCGGCGGCGATGTCCCTGCCGGAGCAGATCTCTTCGGCGGTGTCGAGGTCGACGCCGCCGGGGAAGGTGGCGAGGCGGGCCCAGAGGTGTTGTTCGGAGGGGGAGCACAGGTCGTGGCTCCAGTCCATGGTGGCGCGGAGGGTTTGGTGGCGGGGGAGGGCGGTGGTGCTGCCGCCGGTGAGGGTGGTGAAGC
>NZ_JBFAJC010000086.1:0-36377 GCF_040655075.1 Actinoallomurus sp. NPDC050550
CAACAGCCGCGAGAGCGCCGCCAGCAGGGCACGGTCTGCATCATTGAGATCGGGACGGTGCACGTGACGGCGTAGGACGGCGACTTGATGCCGGAACGCGAGGATCTCCACTTCCTTGCTCCGGTCACCACGCATCAGCAGGAGCCAGAGTCGGAGGACGTGGCCGAGGATGAGGTACAGGAAGGACCAGAACACAACCAGCCAGGATGGCCGCTACCTCACCGTGGTCGAGCCACCAACCTGCACAGATCCACAGCACTCACCCAGTTTCCGCACCCCACAGGTATCAAGCAGCGGCAGCTACCGAAAAACCTGCTGCCTGACGTACCGGTTGGGCTGAACGACTTCGGCCACCTGACCGTGCGAGACGCCAGTGGCAAGCTCCAGGCATCCGTGCCGATGTTCTTCTGTCCCAACTCTCCCGATCCGGACCGGTTGTCTCCGAGCGCACCGGCAACTTCCCCCTACCCCGTGGAATGCGCTAACGACCCGTTCCCTCTCGGTCAGGTATGGGGAGTACAGAAGGACTGGGCGATCGACCCGCTGCAGTCCGCCATACCTCTGCAATTGCCTACAGGCACTTATCGGGTAACCGAGACGGTCGCCCCCGCCTATATTCGCCTGTTCCACCTGACGGCAGCCGACGCCACGGCAAGCGTGAACGTCACAGTCGTCAACGGCTCGCCAGCCTCACCGCACCAGGCAGCACCGCGGCGACCGGCCCCCTCAATATCGACGACCTCGCCGCCTCCGCCATGGGCGCCGCCACGAGGACCGGGTGCATACAGCGAAACGCTACCGGCCCTGCCACAGGCCCAAGACCTGAAAGAGCCGCCTAAAAACGCGCTTCCCGACCTGATCCCGCTCCCCGCGTTCCAGATCGGCACCAGCACCGAAGCGAGCAAGGATCTGCTGAGCTTCGCCGCCGCAGTCTGGGTGGGCGGCAACTCCCCCCTCGACATCGAAGGCTTCCGCCAGCACGCCTCACCAACCATGGACGCTTACCAGTACTTTTGGCGAAACGGCCATGTCATCGGACGTGCTCGCGCCGGAACGATGGGCTTCGATTCCGACTCCGGACACGACCATTGGCATTTCAAGAAATTCGCCGAATATCGCCTGCTCGACAGCAACAAAAAACTCATTCTACGAAGCAACAAGGTAGGATTTTGTATCAGCCCTACCGACCCCGTCAACCTGCTCCTACCGCACGCGACGTGGCAACCACCAGCCATCGGATTCACCGGCCAATGCGGCTCCCCGACCGCCCTGTGGGTACGGGAGACGATGCCGGTCGGTTGGGGAGACACCTACCTCCAGCACGTTGCCGGCCAAGCCTTCGACATCACCAACCTCCCCAATGGCATTTACTACGTGGAAACCACCGCCAACCCCCAAAAAGTCTTGCACGAGACCACCACCACCAACGACAGCTCACTGCGCAAGGTGATCCTTTCGGGCACAGCCGGCCAGCGCACCGTGAAGGTGCCCGCCTGGAACGGCATCGATCCAGAAGGATGAACAACCGAGCCCGAAGACGCGGGGTCAAAATCGATCTCGGCCAGGCGTCGAAGGCGGCGAGCTTGATGGCCAAGTCGTCGGTGGGTAGATGCCGAACCGGTTGATGTGCTCGGTGAGGTAGGGCGATAGCTGCGCCAGTTGGCCTCCTACTCCCGAACGTGACCCCAGCCCCAAAGTAGGTGGCGGGTATCGATGTTCGGTCGACGGCACGGATGTCCCGAAGTGCTCTGTACCGGAGTTCGGGCGGCGCCGAACAGCAGCCGAGCCCGCGATCTCGACGCCGATGATGACGTGACCGATCGACGCCGCGCTTGGCGCGTGGCCAGCACCGTCGCCTTGGGGACAGCCAGCACAGCCCTGGTTACGGCATGTCGAATGAGGTTGTGCTGCTGCGCTGATCGGTGTGGGGGGTGTCGGCGAGTTTTGCGCCGAGGACGATCAGGGCGGCTCCCATCAGTGCGGCTGCGGAGGTGGTGAGGGCGGCTGTGGTGAATCCGAGGGTGTTGGTCAGTTCGCCGAAGGTGTACGGGGCGATGGTCGCGCCACTGAAGACGCCGACCTGGACGGTGTGTCCGGCGGTCTCGGCGCGGCAGGGGACGAGACGCAGGGCGGTGGCCAGCAGCAGTCCCGTCCAGCCCCAGCCGGCGGTGAAGGCGAGTATCGCGCCGAGCAGGAAGGACACCGGCGAGCCGAGGGCGATCAGGGCGAGTCCGATGGCTCCGAGGACCATCATCGCCGCCACCGTGGCGGTGTTGTGGCGGGGTGCGCGGTCGGCGATGGCCCCGGCGGCCAGCCGGACGAGGACGGCCAGGATCGCGCTGGCCGACAGCAGGTCGCCCGCAGTTCCGGAGGCGAAGCCGGCTTGGTGGGCGAGCTGGATGAAGTAGGAGGCGGCCGCGTTGTTGCCCGCAGCCGACAGCGCCGCAGCTGCCGCCCATAGGACCAGCGTCGCGCGGACGCCGCGCAGGTCCCCTGTCGATCGTGGGCGGGCGACCGGTGCGGTCGTGGATGGTGCGTCGCGGGTCAGCCGCGCGAGGACGATCGGGATCAGGGCCGTGGCGGAGGCGATGAGCATGGCGGTGCGCCAGCCCCACGGACCGACCACGAATGCGACCAGCAGCGCGGGGATCAGGCTGGATGCTCCGAGCGCCGCGCCGACCATGCCGGAGGCCAGCGCGCGCCGGTGGGCCGGGGCGCGGGCGGCGATGAGCCGGGCGGCGGCGGGCTGAACGAGGCTGTTGCCGGCACCCGCCACGATCAGCGCGCCGACCAGCGCGGCCGCGTTCGGCGCGGTCGCGACGACCAGGAGGCTCGCCGTGGTGATCAAAGCGGGAAGCGCCAGTGCGAGCGGCGTGGCCAGCCGCCCGGCCAGGCGTTTGGCGAGCCCGGAGGACAGGGCGGACGCCGCGTAGAAGGTGCTCATCGCCAGGCCGAGTGTCATGCGTGACAGGTGCAGGTCGGCAGCGATGGGCGTGGCCATCGCCCCGATGGCGAATCCGGGCATCACGGTCACGGTCGCGGTGAGCGCGGCGGCGGTGATGGCAGGCCATGGGCGGACAACGGCGATGGTGGTCTGCTCGTTGATACGGTGCGCGGCCGTGATCATGGCGGCTCCTCGGTGCGCGGTGGCGCGGCCCGTTCCAGGGACCGCGCCACCGGTGGCGGACGGTCAGGCGACGGGGACCCAGGTGAACCGGCCGTCGGGGCGGCGTTCGGCGCGTCCGAAGACCACGTCGGCGAAGTGGCCGCCGTAGCCGATGGTGTCGGGGCGGCTCAGCTCTTCGACCAGGCGGCGACGGTGCTCGGCGGATTCGCCGGGGTCGTGGTCGATCCCGCAGGACCATTCGGGGTGGGTGACCTGGACCGGCGCGTGCAGGGCGTCGCCGAACGCGATGAGCCGCCGGTCGCCGCCGGTGATGGTGTAGGTGGTGTGGCCGACGGTGTGCCCGGCCGCGAACGAGGCCCGGACACCGGGGAAGATCTCCTCGCCGTCCTCGATCGCGCGGACTCGGTCTGCGAAGGCGGCCAGACGTTCCTCGGTCGCCCCGCCCTCGGCGGCCAGGCCGCGTCGCTCCCATTCGGGCGCCGCGACGAAGTGGGCGGCGTGCGCGAAGGGCGGCGCGTCGGTGCCGGGCTCGGTGGTCCAGGCCCAGCCGAGGTGGTCGGTGTGCAAGTGGGTGATGGCGACGGCCTCGATCTGGCGCGGCTCGCGGCCCAGCCGCCGCAGGCCGTCCAGCAGCTCACCGCCGTACAACCGTCCCAGCAGCGGGTTGGCCGGGTCGTCGGGGTAAGACTCGGGTCCGAACCCGGTGTCGATGAGCAGCGCCCGGTCACCTCGCTCGACCAGCAGCGCGCCGATGCCTGCGACCAGAAAGCCGTCGTCGTCGAGGTGGTCGCGGTAGGTCGCCCAGTCGGTGGCGGTGGCGGCGGGCAGCCAGCCGCGCGGCTTGAGCCGGACCAGCCCGTCCGGGACGTAACTGATCGTCAGGTCGCCCATGCGGAGTGAACGAGCGCGCGGTGCACTGCTCAGCCGCGCGCGGTCGAAAACGGTCGTTGTGGTCATGGTCCTGCCTCGTTCTCGGAACGGTGTCGTCGGGCGGCGACACGAGGAGAAATTACAACTAGAACAGTTCTAATTGCAATCATCCGAGTTGCAGTAAACTCAGGGCTGTGGCCACTGAGCGCGAGACCCGAACCCAAACCGACCGCCAGCTGTGCGGGCTGGTCAACGGCCTGGCCAATCAGATCGAAGCCCACCTTCGGGCCCGCGCGGCCACCCTCGGCCTGACCGCCTCCCAAGGCGCCGCGCTGCGCGAGCTGACCCGCCCCATGACCTTGCGCGAACTCGCCGGCCGGATGAGCTGCGAGCCCTCCAACGCCACCTTCGTCGCCGACCGCCTCGAAGAGCAGGGCTACCTCGAACGCCACCCACACCCCGACGACCGCCGTGCCAAGCAGCTCGTCCTGACCCCCAAGGGCACCGAGCTTCGCGAACGCCTCCTCGACCTGCTCTCCGAAGACTCCCCCCTTGCCCCTCTGTCCCCCGAAGAGCAGGACATCCTGCAGCGCCTCCTCGCCCGCGCCCTCATCCGCTGACCCGCTCCGATGGGCCTTCAAGGAGGCGTCTATACCGGCCGCAAACCCGCACTCACCGACGAGCAGGTGCACCAACTGCGTGAGTGCGCCACAGCCAGTGAACGGAGATCCGTGCTGGCCAAGGAATTCGGCATCAGCTGCGAGGCGGTTGTCATCGAAGCCCAGGGCATGCACCGCGCCGCAGAAACCCGGCGACCGGCGCGGTGAGCAGATGCGCGCCACGGTCCAGGCCGAGGCGCTGGCCGCCGACCAGCTCCTGGCCGAGCTGGAGACCGGGCTGGCCGGCCTGACCGACGCCGCAGCCCTGGCCGACGTCCGCCAGCGCTCACAGGCCGAACGAGTCACACTGCTGGACTGGCTGGACCGCCCCGTCAGCGGCCAGGCCGTGCAACCGTGGGACCGCGGCGACTTCGCCCTGTGGCGCAGCGAAGGCCGCTGGTTCCTGTACGACCCGGACGGACAGCAGGTCGAAGACGACCACTTCGGGTACGGCGGCACGCTCTCGCCACGCGCCGTCACCGCAGCGCAGCGCGCAGCCGCCACCGCCATCCGCCGGATCACCGGCCGCCGAGTCACCGGCTGGGACCCCGACCAATCCTCCCGCTCCATCCACGGCGACTCCTCATGGCACGCCACCCTCAGCTCCTGAAGGGAACGGTGGGCCAAGTTGACTGGTGATCGCTACCGCTAGTCCTCGGCCGGATAGTCCCGGTACCCCACCCCCAACTCAGGTCCGGGTGGAGATATCCGACCGAGACTCGGGGCTCGTCACCCAGGCGGAGGAGGATGCGGGACTGCAACGTTGAGGAGTATGGCTCTGGCTCTCAGCCCATGGGGACGGGCTGCGGTGGTGGCCAGGGCAAGCCCCGGGCGATCTCCACGATGTCGGCTTCGGTGGGGATCAGCGGGCTGGGGCTGCCGTAGATGCTGTTCGCCAGATTGTGGAGTGGGATGCGCGGTGTCTGGTCGTCTGCCGCCTCATTTGTACCGTAACGTTGGTTCGTTCATGTCGGCCGGACGGGTGTGCGTATGCTCGAGACCTGGCTCAACTCGCGTGATCTTCCGGATACGTCACTGGTCCTGGCGGTCCGTGAGGTCACTGCTGATAATGCGCTCGATGGCGAGGTTGTTCGTGCGTGGCTGGGCAAGGAGTTAGCCCGCAATTATGTGGGGGCCGCTGAGCGTCGGCTCCTTGAGGACACCTTCCGGGACCTGGGTATGCACAAGGTCGCCGAGCATCTGGCCAGGCATAAGTTCCCGACCGCACCGGTGAGTTCGGGGGAGGCGCTCAGCGGGGCGCTATTCCGGAAGGTCGATCGGTGGTGTGTGCCGATCCTGAAACTCCGATACAAGCAGCGCCCGAATCAGCCGGTTCAGGGCGCGGACTTTCTAGGGTTCCGGCTCAGCCGTGATCCGGCCGTCGTGACCGCGCCGGAGGTGAAGACCCGTACGACGAAGCAGTTGGATGTTGGTGTCGCGGCCGTCTCCAGCCTGCAGGGTGTGCTGGACGACCTGCCGTCCAGCATCCATCGCGGCGAATTCGGTGTCGTACTCGCTACGCACGTCAGCGACCATCGCCACCGCCCGCCGGCGTAGCTCCGCAGAGTAAGGGGACTTCCGAGCCATGACTTGATCTTCCCTCCTGATCAAGTCTCCAATGAACCCGGGGTGACCCACGCGCGGTTCTGTGTCCGGTTCGTGGTGTGGCCTGTGGTCGTGCTGGGATGCGAACAGGGGTCACGTCCACGCGGGTGGTGTATGAGCCAGCCTTCGCGTGATCCGTTTCTGCAGGTTAAGCGGTGATCGCCTGCGGAGCCGGGTTCTCGTCCGGCGTTTCGCCATCCACGAGTCGTAGGCGGGCTTTGGCGAGGAATTCCAGGCCCATGTAGCGGCGGGCTTCGGTCCATTCGTCGGTTTGTTCCATCAGCACCGCGCCGACCAGGCGGATGATCGCGGCCCGGTCGGGGAAGATCCCGACCACATCGGTGCGGCGCCGGATCTCCTTGTTCAGCCGTTCCTGAGGATTGTTGGACCAGATCTGCCGCCAGATCTCGCGTGGGAAGCCGGTGAAGGCCAGCAGGTCATCACGGGCCTCGTCCAGGTGCGCGGCGGCGTCGGGATATTTGGCCTCCAGACTGGCCACCACCCGGCCGTGCTGGGCATGGACTTCTTCGGCGGCGGGCTGGTCGAAGATGGTCCGCACCAGCGTGGCCACCCACGGCTGGGCCGATTTGGGGACCTTGGTCAGCAGATTCCGCAGGTAGTGCGTCCGGCAGCGCTGCCAGGACGCGCCGGGCAGCGTGGCGGCGATGGCCTCGACCAGGCCGCGGTGGGCATCGGAGATGACGAGCTGGACCCCGGTCAGGCCGCGGGCGATCAGCCCGCGCACGAACGCCAGCCAGCCGGCGCCGTCTTCGGCGGAGGTGACCTCGATCCCGAGGATCTCCCGGTGCCCGTCAGCGTTCACGCCGGTCGCCACGAGCACGTGGACGTTGACGGTGCGGCCGCCTTCGCGGACCTTCTGGGTCAGGGCGTCCATCCAGACGAAGGAGTACGGACCGGCGTCCAACGTCCGGTTCCGGAACGCGGTGACCTGGGCGTCCAGGACCTTGGCCATCTCGCTGACCTGGCTCTTGGAGATGTGCTTGATGCCCAGCTGGTCGACCAGCTTGTCCACCCGCCGGGTCGAGACCCCCAGCACATAGGAGGTGGCGATGACCGAGACGAGGGCCTGTTCGGCCCGGCGGCGGCGTTCCAGCAGCCACTCGGGGAAGTATGACCCGCTGCGCAGCTTCGGGATCGCCAGCTCGATCGTGCCCGCGCGGGTGTCCCAGTCCCGCTCCCGGTAGCCGTTGCGGCGGTTGACACGCTCGCCCGAGCGTTGCCCGTACTCAGCACCGCACAAGGCATCGGCCTCGGCGCTCATGAGCGCTTCGGCCATGGTCTTGACCATCTTCCGCAGCAGATCCGGCTCACACGCCCCGAGCTGCTCGGCGAACCACCCGGCAGGGTCCACACTGTCACTGACGGCCATCGCGTTGGTCTCCATCGATCTTGACTTCGCATCTCGAAGGATCACGCGATGGCCGTCTCAGTTCACGACGCCACGCCTCTGATCAGCGGAAACTCGTACACCACGTCCGTCAGTATCAGGCTGTTCGGCGTGTTGAGGGCTCGCTCCACCACGTCCTGCCCCGTTGTTTGGTGGCCAGGTCCACTTGTGCGGCCCGAGACGCGCTGGACCGGTCGGTCGGTGTGGCTTGATAGGAGCGTGGCGCTGATGGCCCCGACTGAGGTGTGCCCTCCGACCGGTCCGGTTCCCCCGGCTGTTGAAGGAGGATGGACACAGTGGTCGTACTCGGCATCGACGCGCACAAGCGCAGCCACACCGTCGTCGCGGTGGATCAGCTCGGACGCAAGCTCGGCGAACGCACCCTCGGCACAGCCACCGCCGACCATCTGGCGCTGCTGGCATGGGCCGAACGGTTCGGCGATGAGCGGCTGTGGGCTGTCGAAGACTGCCGGCACCTGTCCCGGCGTCTGGAACGCGATCTGCTCGGCGCCGGTGAGCGCATCGTGCGCGTCCCACCCAAGCTCATGGCCCACGCCCGCGACGCCGCCCGCAGCTACGGCAAGTCCGACCCCATCGACGCCCTCGCCGTCGCCCGCGCCGCGCTGCGTGAGCCGGATCTGCCCACCGCTCAGCTCGACGGCCCCAGCCGGGAAGTGCGGCTGCTGGTCGACCACCGCGAGGACCTCGTCGCCGAACGCACCCGCATCATCAACCGGCTCCGATGGCACCTGCACGAGCTCGATCCGGCCTGGCAGCCACCGCCCCGCTGCCTGCACCGCCCGAAACACTTGAACGAGCTGACTCACAAGCTGGCCTGCCTGCCCGGCATCATCGCGATGCTCTGTCGCGAGCTCGTGGACTGGTGCCGCCAGCTCACGACCCGGATTACCAGCCTCGACGCCGAGATCACCGCCAAGATCGCCGAGCTGGCGCCTGCTCTGCTGGCCATCCCCGGCTGCGGTGCCCTTACCGCGGCCAAAATCGTCGGCGAGACCGCCGACATACGCAGATTCCGCTCCCGCCACGCCTGGGCTCGCCACAACGGCACGGCTCCTCTTCCGGTCTGGTCAGGCAACCGAGAACGCCACCGCCTCAGCCGGACCGGCAACCGCCAACTCAACGCCGCGCTGCACCGCATCGCGATCACCCAGGCCCACTACCACCCCGACGCTCGCACCTACCTCACACAACGGCGGACCAACGGCGACACCTCCTCCGAAGCCATCCGAGCACTCAAACGACGACTATCCGACGTCGTTTACCGAGCCCTCCTCACCGACGCCAACCGAACCAGCCAGCGCGACACCCTCGCCGCTTGACATAGCAGCAAGTGGACGCAACCCGAACAGGCACGGTTCCTCAAGATCATGGAGTTCTCGACGCCCTGTGATCTCGATGGAAGACCGTGTCTGCCGACGTGTCATCTCCGATTCCGCTTACCCTTCACCAACTGCGTGATCAGCCCGAAGCCGGACCCGGCGAGCTGCCGGGGTTGCTGGAGTGCCTGGCCGAGGTGCCCGATCCACGTGATCCACGTGGAGTGCGGCACGCTCTGGTGGGTCTGCTTGCCCTCTCGGCGTGCGCAGTACTGGCCGACGCCACCTCGCTGCTGGCGATCGGTGAGTGGATCGCCGATGCTCCACCGCAGGTGCTGGAGCGGCTCGGCGCACGTTATGACCCGTTGACCCGACGACATCGGGTGCCCGACGAGGCGACCGTCCGCCGGGTGCTGACCCGGATCGACGGTGACGCGTTCGACTGTGCGGTGGGCCGGTGGCTGGGTGACCGCGCAGCGCTGACCACTGCGGCCGGGAAGCCACGCGGTCTGGCCGTGGACGGCAAGAGCCTGCGCGGTGCGGCCAAGGCGGCAGGGCGCAAGGTCCATCTCCTCGCGGCCCTGGACCACGCCAGCGGATAATCGGGTCAGTCCACGGGTGTCGGTCCGTTGGCCGTGACACGGTAGGCGCCGGAATCGAATTCGCTGTCGGTTGCCAGGGTTGCGATTTCCTGACCGACTCGCTTGGGGGTCAGTGTGGGATCGAGGCGCTGCAGGAAGCTGTCGAGCGAGACACCTTCGCGCTGGGCATGTGCGGTGGCCGCGGCGTGTCCCAGTGCTGTGCCCGCGTTGAGCCCGGGTACTGCCGAGACGAATCGGATGCCGAGCTTCGCGCGGTTCGATTCCTCTTCTGCGAATCCCGTCATGAACAGGATGGTCGCCTTTGCTCCGGAGTATCCGCCGCCGATCGAGGACCCCTGAAGTGCGGCACCGCTGGAGACGGTGACCACCGTGCTCCCCGGATCCAGGGGGGCCAGCAGCGCCTCGCGTGTCCAGTTGAATACGTGGCGGACGTCGACCTCCCAGTTGCTGCTGAACGTCTCCCAGCTGTATTTGTGCAGCGGCCGAAGCAGCGGGTGCGCACCTGCGTTCAAGACCAGGATGTTGGGGTGATAGGTGTCGACGAGCCGGCCGGCGGTGACCGGGTCTGCGGCGTCGGCCGGAACGGGTGTGAACTCCGCCCCGGCCTCGTTCTGCACGGCATCCAGCTGTTCCCGGTCGCGAGCAACACCGATGACGTGGACACCTGCGTTGACCAGGGCGATTGCCGTCGCACGCCCGAATCCACGGCTTGCTCCGGTGACTATGGCGGTACGGGTGGACATCGTCTCCTCCAAGGGCGAATGCTGACCGGTGTCTCACAGGTACTGATCCCGCCGACGTGGGAAACTCATCGCCGCAGACGTCACGTGGCTGTGTCGTGAGCGGATCCTTCATGGTCGATGGTCATCGGAAGATCGAACAGTTCGAATACCGCGGGCTGGAGGAACACGACTATTCGCGCGATCCCGCCGGGTGCGGGCGTGAGCACCTGGAGCGCGTCAGCATGGTAGGAACCGTCGGCGTGCCGCTCGTACATGGCGGCAGCAGGTTGGCCGTTGGCCGAGGTGGCGACCACTCGGAACCGGCCGGGCCCCGTGAGAATCCGCGACTTCCAGAAGCCGATGATGGCGGCACGGCCGGAGAACCAGGTCGACAGTGGCGGCATCTCCAGGGAGGCGTCGGCCAGCAAAATGCGCTGCAAGCCCGGAATGTCGGCACGCTCGAACGCGGCCATGTATGCATCCAAAGTCTGCTGTTGATCGGGTCCGAGTGTGTCGCTGACGGTTTGCTCGGATGGTGCGGCTTCTGCCAGTTTGTCCCTGGCGCGCTGCAGCAAACCGTTGGCCGCCGCGGGGCTGATGTCGAGCAGTCCGGCGACCTCCGACGCTCGAAACGCCAGCACGTCGCGCAGCAGCAACACGGCGCGTTGCCGTGGCGGCAGATGCTGAAGTGCCGCCACGAACGCCAGCCTGATGCTCTGCCGTTGCGCAACGGCATCTGCGGGATCCTGTGGTTCTGATGCCGGGTGCCCGAGTGCGGTCGGGATCGGTTCCAACCACGGAATCTCTAGACGTTCGAGCGTGTGGTCGCCGGTGGGTTCCTCGACCGGATTGCCCAAGCCGGATGGCAGCGAGCGGCGATGGCCCTTCTCCAGCTCCCGCAAAGCGGCATTCGTAGCGATCCGGTAGAGCCAATGCCGGAGCTTGGACCGGCCCTCGAAGCCACCGATCGAGCGCCAGGCCCGCAGATACGTCTCCTGAACCACATCCTCCGCGTCGTGCACCGAGCCGAGCATGCGGTAGCAGTGCACCAGCAACTCCCGGCGGTACGGCGCGAACAGGACCGCGAACTCCTCGCCATCGATCGACACGGCCACGCTCTCGAATCCACGACTTTCTCCGGTGACTACGGCGGTTCGTGTGGACATTGTCTCTCCAATGCGAGTGCTCCTAGGTGTCTCTGAGGTATTGATCCCGCCGACACGGAAAACTCATCGCCGGAGCCGTCGCGCGGTGATCGACACTGCCACGGTCTCGTCCAGGCCGGGACCCCCAGCCGGCTCGGATTCCGCTCGGCGGTGAGTTTTCGGGATCTCTCGGATCACTACAACGAACACCGAAATCGAGCTTGTCGAAGAGCAGGAGACGACAACCATGCGTAGGGTCATCGCAGCTTTCAAGATCTCGGCCGATGGGAAGTACGCAGGGCCGGACGGATACCCGGACTGGGTGGACGGCTGGCCGGACGACTACGGCTCGTGGCTGACGACGCAGATCGATGCGTGCGTGCTCGGCGGAGGGATGTATCCGCTGTACGAGCAGTACTGGACGCAGGTCGCGGCCGCGCCCGACGAGGTTCACCCGCTGAGCGGGCACGTGCCCACGGCGGCGGATGTCGAATGGTCCGAGTTCGCGGCGAAGACCCCGCATTACGTGGTGTCGAGCACGCTCACGTCGGTGACGTGGCCGAACGCCCAGATCCTGGCGGACCTGGGCGCCGTGGCGGCGATGAAGCAGGAACAAGGCAAGGACATCTACCTGATTGGCGGCTCGGCGATCGTGGGTGCCGCCATCGACGCCGGTCTGGTGGACGAGCTGCGCCTGATCGTCTATCCGCTGATCGTGGGCGAGGGCAAGGCGTTGTTCTCGTCGTCGGCGCGGCACGCGATGGAGCTGCAGAAGGTCGAGCAGTTGCCGGAGGGCCGGTTGAGCCTGGTGTACGGAATCGGGCGGTGACGGAGTTCGATCGCGGGGCCGTCGAGAACGGTGGCTGCGGGTTTGTACGCCCAGGTCTGTCGCGGCGGGCAGGACCGGAGACCCAAGCCTGAATCCACCGACCCTGGTCGGTAGTTAAGTGGTGGGTGCGCCTCCGGCGCACCCACCACCTGGTTTCGAGTGTGGATGCTCGGTCGACCCCAACGTATAGGTCGGATAGGCCGTTCACGTCCACGGGAGTGGTGTATGGGGTCTGTGTGACCTTCCGTCCGGTTCCTGCACCCTTTTCTCTACGCTTGCGGGCATGGAACGCGCCTGTGGGAGCCCAGAATTCGGCCACTGCCTGTGACCTGGGACTTCTCATTTGGCATACAAGCGCCGCCCGAGCGCGGCAGGATCCGGGTTCGTGGCCTTGCGACTCGTCTATCTGATCTTCATCAAGCTCCTCGGCGCCATCGCTCTGCTCCTGCGCTCGGATGTCTCCAAGGAGGCCGAGATTCTGGTGCTGCGGCACCAGCTAGCAGTGTTACGCCGTCAGGTCGCCCGGCCCAGACCATCGTGGGCCGATCGTGCCCTGATCTCCGCACTGACCCGGCTGCTTCCGAAGCCACGCCGGATCGTGCTGATGGTCACGCCCGGCACGCTTCTGCGCTGGCATGCCGATCTGGTCAAGCACCGCTGGACCTACAAGTGCAAGACACCGGGCCGCCCGCCGACGCGCCCGACGATCCGCTCGCTGGTGTTGCGCCTGGCCGCGGAGAACCCGACATGGGGGTACCGCCGGATCGCCGGGGAACTCGCCGGGCTGGGCCGGAACGTCGGCGCTGCCACGGTCTGGAGGATCCTGCACAAGGCCGGCATCGACCCGGCGCCACGACGATCCGGGCCGAGCTGGGGCCAGTTCCTGCGTGCCCAGGCATCCGGGATCCTGGCTTGTGACTTCTTCCACACCGACACGATCACCTTGGCGCGGCTCTACTGCTTCGCCGTCGTCGAGCACGCCACACGCCGCGTCCATATCCTGGGCGTCACCGCCAACCCGACCGCCGACTGGGTCACCCAGCAGGCCAAGAACCTGATCCTCGACCTGGGTGACCGGGCAGGCGGCTTCAAATTCTTGATTCGTGACCGCGACGCGAAGTTCACCGCGATGTTCGACGAGGTCTTCCGCACCGAGGGGATCGATGTGGTGCTCACCGCTCCGCAGGCTCCACGGATGAACGCGATCACCGAACGCTGGGTCGGCAGCGTACGCCGCGAACTCCTCGACCGGACCCTCATCGTCAACGCCCGCCACCTGCGCAAGATCCTCGCCGAATACGAGTCCCACTACAACAACCACCGGCCACACCGGGCGCTGAACCATTCCAGCCCACTCCGACCACTCCCCAACCCCGCCCAAGCCGGCGCCGACACCGATATGAAGATCACCAGGCGAGACAGACTCGGCGGCCTCCTACACGAATACGCCCAGGTCGCATAGGGCTAGCCGAATTACGGGCACCCACAGGAGTGGGGTTCTGTACGGGGCCTTCCTCCCGGACGACGGCGGGAGTGGCAGGAGCCGTCCGACTGTGGCCACTGAGGCGCACCCCCTTGGTCGGTCCTAGGATCACCCCATGGACAACGCGCTGGGCCCGGAGGAGGTGACCCGCCTCCTCGACGGCATGGGCTTCTTCCAGAAGCGGGCACTGAAGAAGGCCGGCTTCAAATGGGACGGCCTGCACCGGATAGCCAGGAACCGGTACGGCGCCGGCCTGGTCGAGGCCGTACTGGCCTGCCACACCGACCTGCTAGGCCGCCCACCCCGCGACAACGAGCCCGAGAAGGCCAAGGCGGCTCAGCGCTACCCCGGCGTCAGCGCGGTCACCACCTGGGGCGGCTTGTCCGTCTCTGCGAGCGACCGCGGCCGCCTCAACATCGACCCCGACCTGCTCGCCGAACTGGACGCCTCCACCAAAGCCCGCAAGAAGGCGGAGAAGGAGCAGCGCCGCCGCAACCCCAACGGACGCATACTCCCCTGACCCCGGCCTGGCGGCCCCGTTCTTCGCCCGGTAGGCCAGGGCCCACTGCCATGCCTCCCGCTGTAAGCACCTGCGCAGATCGGCGACCTCCGTGGCGTCGTCCCCGAGACCCTCCTCTTCTGGCTCATAGCCGTCGCGTCAGCCCTTGACCGCGCCGGAGGTGAGGCCCTCGACGATGTACCGACGGGCGAAGCCGAACAGCACCAGCGTGGGAATCACCGACACGACGGTGGCGGCCGACATGGCGCCCCAGTCGATGTCGTACTGCGTGATGAAGGAGTTCATCGCGACCGGGATCGTCTTGGCGTCCTCGCTGTCGATGAACGTGATGGCGAGGAACAACTCGTTCCAGCACTGGACGAAGGCGAAGATGAAGGTCGCCGCGATGCCGGGCATCATCACCGGGACGATGACGCGGACCAGCGCCATCAGCCGCGAGCAGCCGTCGACCATGGCCGCCTCCTCCAAGGCCGGCGGGATCCGCTCGTAGAAGCCGCGCATGATGATGGTCGAGAACGGCACGAGCATCGCGACGTACACCAGCATCAGCCCGCTCAGCTTGTTGAGCAGGTCGAAGCCGGACATCATGAGGTACAGCGGGCCCAGCGCGATGAACAGCGGGATCATCTGCGTCACCAGGAACGCCAGCATGATCGCTCCGCGTCCGGGAAAGTCGAACCTCGCCAGCACGTAGCCGCCCAGCACGCCGATCGCGGTGACCACGGCGGCCGACACCAGCGAGACGAGAAGGCTGTTGCCGAGGTAGGTCCCGAAGCTCGCGAAGCCGAACAGCTCCCGGTAAAGAGCGAGCGGGATGTCCATGCTCACCATCGGCCTGGTCATCGAGAACATCTCCAACGAGTTCTACTCGCTGCTGGCAGGCGCCGTGGAGAACGCCGCCACCGAGCACAACGCGCTCGTCGTCTACGGCAGCTACGAGGAACGCGGTGAGCGGGAGCGGATGCTGGTCGAGTCGATGTTCGCCCACGGCGCCGACGCACTGATCATCGTGCCCGGGCCGGGTGGCCACTCCTGGCTGGCCGAACACCTCGCCAGCGGCCTGACCGCCGTCTTCGTCGACCGGGTGCCGGACGGGGTCCCCGGTGCCGACGGCGTCGTGCTCGACAACGCCACCGGCGGCCGTCTGGCCACCGAGCACCTGCTCGCGCGGGGGCATCGGCGGATCGGCCTGGTTTCCGACGCTCGCCGGTATCCGTCGGTGCACGAGCGTGCCGAGGGGTACCGTGACGCCCTGCGCGAGGCGGGCGCCGGCGTCGACGAGTCGCTCGTGGTCTTCGAGGCGTTCGACCCGCCGCACGTACGTGGCGAGGTGACGCGGCTGCTGGAGGATCCGGATCCGCCCACAGCGTTCTTCGCCACCAACAACCGCGCCGCAACAGGCGTCCTGCAGGTGCTCAAGCAGCGCCCCGCCGACCCGATCGCCCTCGTCGGTTTCGACGACTTCGCCTTCGCCGAGGTGTTCTCCCCAGGCGTGACCGTCGTGCGCTACGACATCTCCCAGCTCGGCCGTACAGCCGTCGAACTGCTGCTCGGCCGGGTTCGCGACCCGAGGCGCCGTCCGCAGCAGATCGTCATGCCGGTCGAGCTCGTCGTCCGAGGCTCCGGCGAGGTACGTCCCTGAACCCGACCGCTCCCGCGCGCGTACATCGCGAGAAGCGCCACCGCAGGCTTCGCCTCCGTTCCGATGGGCACTTAAAGCGCAGCTGGGCCATCCGGCGATCAGCCGGCCGACACAAATTCTAAAAACGCAAACTTGGTCATCATGGCCCCCGGACCACGCGCCTCCCGCCTGGCTCTACGTGCGGCTCGCTTCCGCCGCTTTCCGGATGCCCTCGATATCTACCGATCGGTCGACCGTGGCCACGCGCGGGTCGGTTCTGCCGTACGGACAGGCTCAGCCTGTGATCTGTGCTTTCTCGTGGGACGGGGCCACCGGTCCCGTCCCACTCTTAGATCACAGATTTACACGATCTTCCTCACAGGTCTGCCTGTCCGGATCCCTGCCGAGCCTGTTCTGGGATCATTGCGGCACGTACTGCGGCACGATCTCGGATATCTTCGGCGCCGGGCTCCCCTCGTTCCATGACAGGCGCACGGCGGTGGTCTTAACGCCGTGCGCGGGCAGCAGGGTGTAGGACCGGCCGGCCGTGAGGTGCCCGATGGTGCGCCAGGTGCCGCCGACGAGCAGCTGAACCGTGGCGCTCGCCGTCCCGGCACCGGGTTGCAGGATCAGCACCGAGCCCAGGGGCTTTGCGGATGGCAGCGCTACCGTAAGCGCGTCACCTGAGGCAGGGGCGTTCGCACCCTGGTAGGAGGTGTCCAGGTCGCCGTCGGCTGCGGCGGCGAGTGAAGAGCCGGTCGCCGCTGCCGGCGTGCCGGACACCGTGGGGATCGGGATCGACGGGGTTACCGTGAACTCGCGTACCACGACCCAGTTTCCTTGCGTCGCGGTGGCGCGCAGACGTACGTAGCGGGCAGTGGTGCCGGCCGGGGCGGTCGCCTTCACCTCGGTCGTATTGCTGAAGTCGCCGAGTGAGTGCCAGGTCGTGCCGTCGGCGGAGTATTCCAGCGTTCCCTGGTGGATGTAGTCCTGGTCGCTTGTCGGTTTGGACATGAGAATGTCCACGCTGCTGACCGGCCGTACCGAGCCAAGGTCCACGCCGACGTAGTCGCCCACCGTCGGCGGCCCGTCTGACCAGTAAAAGGTATTGGGGTCGCCGTCGGCGAGGTTTGCCGGAACATTGTTCTGGTAGGTGCCCATCGAGGTGGTCGCGGCAGGGCGGGTGGGCACGATGTTCAGGGCGGAGGCGTACTCGTTCTCCGCGGTCTTCACAAAGGTGTCCGCCACCCCGTCACCGACCAGTACCCCGTGCCCGGTGGCCTCTTTGACCAGCGTGGACAATTGCTGCCGTTCGGCCCAGGCGGCAGACGAGTGCCCGGTGCGTTGCCGGTCGAGCATGTCCACAGCGGTGACCATGGCCTTGCCCCAGTCCTGCGTGGCATCCAGCCATGCCGTGGTGTCGGCGAGGAACCCTTGCTGCGACTTCGGCAGACGCCCGCGCAACTCGGCGGGCGCATGCTCGACCTCGGTGAGGTACGGGCGCAGATCGATCACCGCTTTGGACGGGTCGGTCGGCCATTCGGCCCAGAACCGTTTTATCGCCGAGGCGAGCTGGGGGGCCTGCGGAGTGCCGAGAGGCGAGCTGTAGCTGAGGTCGGCGAAGGTCCGCAGTGCAGCGGTGGCCGCCGGGTCACCGCCTGCGAATTCTGCCAGCGAGGCATTCCAGGAACGGTCCGGATCGTAGGCGCCGGAATCCCAGAGGTAGTCCGCGACAGTGAACAGCGCGACCTTTGACGCGTACGGCTCGATCATCGGGTTCGCCGTCAGGCCGGCCAACTGCCCGGTCACCCCTGGCTCGCGACCCGTGTACGGGGCGAGGAACAGTCGATTGGAGGCGTAATCGTTGACCGGGTAGTTGTCCCAGACGAGAATCTTGTGCCCGAAGACCTGCGCCGCCTGCTGCGCCTGGGCGGTGGTGATGGCCTTCGCGATCACCCCCTCGCCGGTCCACTCGACCAGCACGTTCGGATCCAACTGCTTGGCGATGGCGGATTTATAGGGGCTCGGCGAGGTGTCGTAGTACTCCGTCGGCACCATCTGCAGGGGCTTGGCGCCAGGATGGGTGGCGATGAAGTCGCGCTGTACCCGGTTGAGCAGGTACGCCTGCGCCGCCCCGGCCGCGCCGCCGCCGGTACCGAACCTCGCCTTGTCGGCAGCGCAGTTCCAGCTCGTGTAGCTGATGTCGTCCAAAGGGATCGCGAAGGAGCGTACGCCGATGTCCCACAGCGTCTGGAACTTGGTGACCAGTGCACTCTCATCGGCGTCGGAGCTGTAGCAGACGGACAGGCCAGGTGAGAGGGCGTAGGTGAAGGCCACATGGTCGGCGGTGGCCCGGTCGACCAGCGTCTTGATCACCGCGAGCTTGTCCGCGGGGTACGGGTCACGCCACCGCGACCGCAGGTACGGATCGTCCTTGGGCGAGTACACGTAGATGTTCATCTTGTGCGCGGCGTAGAAGTCGAGTTGGTCCAGGCGCGCCGGATCCGACCAAGGAGTGCCGTAGAAGCCCTCGATCACACCACGCAACGCGGTCGACGGCCAGTCCCGCACGGCGAGGCCGGTGAAGCTGCGACGTACGGAGCGTCCGGTGGGCTCAAGGATCTGGCGAAGCGTCTGGGCAGCGTAGAAGGTTCCCCCTGCGTCGGCCCCGGCGAGCACGATGCGCTGGCGGCCGGCACCGAGTTCGTAGCCCTCGGCGGACAGGCCGCCGGTGCCGGGCAGGCCGAGCGCGCTCAGGGCGCCCGCCGACGCCGGCGTCTCACTCGGCCCACCGATGTACACGGTCAGCTCCCCAGGGGCGGGCGCGCCGGTACGCAGAAAGGTCCGCGCCCCGGCGGCGCGCAACGCAGCCTCGGTGACGGCGATCGCCGATGCGTCCGCGGACGGCCCCGCGATCACCGCGACCCTGGGGGTGACGGTCACATGGCCGGTGCCCTTGATCAGCGACCGCGGGACCGGATAGATCTGCGGAACGCCGGCCTCGGCGTTCACCGTCACGCCGGGCAGCACGGGCACTGCCGCGCAGATCGCAAGCGCGACCGCGACCGCCGCCCGCCTGATGAGTGGTGGAACATACCTCCGCTGCAAAGCGCCCTCCTGGCGTCATTGTGGGTAAGGAGTGCGAGGCTCGTGAGTGCTCTCGTCCCGTCGACCGCCCGATCGGCGTGGGTCAGTGGAGCGTGCGTTCGAAGGTGATCGGTTCGGCTTGGGTTTGGTGCAGGTCGAAGATGAGGATTTCGTTGTGGCCGGGCTTGAGCCAGGGGGCCGGGCAGTAGAGGCGTCGCTGCGGGCCGATCTGCCAGTATCTGCCGAGGTTGTGGCCGTTGACCCAGACCACGCCCTTGGTCCAGCGTGACACGTCGATGTAAGTGTCACCGACCGATCTGAGGTGTGCGGTCGCCCGGAAGAAGATGCCGGGCCGCGACGGGGTCCGCGCGCCGCGTTTCAAAGTGGCGATGAAGTGGTCGTCCATCGGCAGGAGGAACGCCTCCCAGCCGGTGAGGTCGCCGGTCAGGGATCCGGCGTCGCGCAGGGCGACCGATTCCAGGATCCCCTTGCGATCGACCAGGGCGTGGCCGTAGTTGGTCCGGCCCATTCCCTCCACGAGGACGTCCAGCCGCGGGTGGTCACCGACCTGGCCGGCCGGGGGTAGCGCGAGGGGTGTGTTGTTGTTCGTCACGTGCAGGGTGTTGGCGACCTCGTCGGGGATCAAGGGTCTGGAGAAGCCGCCTACGTAGGCGTCGTCGAGGAAGACCGTGGCGTAGTCGTGCACCCATCGGATGTCCAGCGTGCCGCCGGCATAGCCTGCGAGTTTCCTGCGGTAGAGGATGAATCCGGAATTCTGGCCGTACATCTCGAACGGCCGCGGGTGAACGGTCTGGTCCGCCGGCAGCGCGGTGGGAAGGTTGTCCCACAGCGACGCGTACGGCTCGGGTGTGAGGGAGATTCCGCTGATCGTGGGAATCGGTGCGGGAACCTTCGTCGGTGGGGTCGTCAGATAACCGCCAATCAGGCTGCGGTACGTGTGGTACCTGGCCGTACCCACGCCCTGCTCACTGATCGGCGCCTCGTAGTCGTAGCTGGTGATATCCGGCTGGTAGTGCCCGGAGGAGTCGTTGGCATTCGCCCCGGCGAAGAATCCGAAGCTGGTGCCGCCGTGGAGCATGTACAGGTTGAAGGACAGGCCGGCTTCCATACACCCCTTGATCGTCTCTGAGACGTCAGAGTCGGCGCCCTGGAAGGTGCTGTCCCCCCAGTGGGTCAGCCAGCCCGGATACACCTCGCCCGCCATGGCCGGTACCGATGGGTAGGCCTTGCGTGCCGCCGCGATCGACGGCGCGTCACCACCGCTCAGCGCGATCGCACCGCCGGGCACGCTGGTGTGGTTGTTCAGCAGTTGCCCCAGCCCGTCCTCGGTGTAGAAGGGCCCGCCGATGCCGTTGTCGAGCCACAGCCGGCGCAGCTCGGCCAGGTATTGCGCGTCGCTTCCATAGGAGCCGTACTCGTTCTCGATCTGGATCATCAGGATCGGCCCGCCGTTGGCCACCAGGAGCGGCCTGACCCTTGGTGCGAGTTCCCTGATGTACCGCGTGACGGCCGCCATGTAGTGGGGATCGTCGGCTGTCTTGACGCGCAGCTTGATGTCCGGATGACGCAACAAGTACGGGGGGATCCCGCCCAGATCCCACTCGCCGCACACGTACGGTCCGGGCCGCAGCAGGACCCACATGCCCTCGGCCTGACACAGCCGAATGAACGCCTCGACGTTCCGCTGGTCGGTGCGGAAATCGAAGACGCCCGGCCGTTCCTCGATGTAGTTCCACATGACATACAGCGCGATGGTGTTCAGCCCCATGGCCTTGGCCATCCGGATGCGATGACGCCAGTACCGGACAGGGATACGCGCGGGATGCATCTCACCGCTACGAATCTGGAAAGGCTTGCCGTCGAGCAGGAACTCACTGCCGTCGGCGGCGAACCCGAACGAGTGCCCTCCCTGCTCAGCCTCTGGTGTCGCGTAGGCCGGGTCGATGGTGGCCGCCATCGCCGTGAGTGAACTCAGGGTGCTGACCAGCAGGAAGCGACGTCTGTCCACGATTGTCTCCCAAGTGATGTCTCGGGCAGGTACGGCCGCGCCTGGAAGCTATTACGAGAGCCGATGATTGTCCATGCTCGATCCGGGCCGCTTATGAGCACATATGAGCACGGCGAGTTGAGAGCGTCGCGCTGCGCATCGCGTATCCTCGCGCACTCGCTGTCATCGAAGAGCGGTACGTAATAGCCGGGGGACAACGCCGGACCAGGCGTTTCATATCCACTGTGGGCAGGTCGGCGTCCGGCCCGGACCTTCACCGGTGTGGCCGATGCACGCCCGGCCGCTGCGTGGCAGCGCCCTGCCCGCGGCCAGAAGTGGTCGGACCATTATTTCGCCCGTAAGGGTTGACCGCATCGCACAACGATGCGACGATCCCGACCGTCACAGCTCTGGCCTCGCAATTGTCGCGGTCGTTCGGACGCGTCGTGAATCCTGGGAGTGGATTCGGCAGCCGAGTCTTCCGGGTTGATCCGCCGCCTGGGCCGCCAGTGGTATGACCTCGAACGTCGCCGAGGCGAACCGGCGGCCGCGCCCTCCCGGCTCGGCCTGTGGCGTTTCGTGCGCTGTGCCGCCCGTAACGGTCATCGCCGCCGGTGAACCTTGGAATTCGTTCCGCGAGACGCCGGATCTCGGCGTTAGGACACGCCGAACAGCTCGTCCTCAACGTGGTTGAGGGCCAGCCGTACGGCGCCGAGGGCGACGGAGTCGGCGCCGAGAGTCGACGGCTCGACACGGACGGGGAACAGCAATAGCCCGGAAAGCTCGCGCTGGAGCGGTTCGATCAATACAGAGCCCCACGCGGACAGGCCGCCGCCGAGGACGACCAGGTCCGGATCGAGGGTGAGCGCCACCGCTCCCACCCCACGCGCCAGGTCCGTGGCGAAGGCGTCGATCGTCGCGAGCGCCTGGTCCGATCCGACCCGCGCATCGGTGAGTACGGCCTCGGCGCCGCCGTACTGCTGGAAGCGGTCGAACGCCTCGTACCATCCGACCGAGTGCATGACGCCGATCTCTCCGGCCGCGCCGTGCCGCCCCGCGTGCAGTCGTCCGCCGAGGAGGAGACCGACCGAGATGCTCCGGCCGGCGTGCACGTAGACGACGTCGGCGGAGTCCCGGGCGACTCCCTGCCAGTGCTCGGCCAGCGTCGCCAGCTTCGTGTCGTTGCCCGCGACGACGGGGGTGTCACCGAGGCCGGCCAGCGAAAGATCCGCACCGGTCATGTCCGGCAGCCGTGAGCTCATCACGACGCGACCCTTATCGACGACGCCGCTGGCGGCGACGCCGATCGCCCGGAGGTCGGAGGCACCCAGGCCGGCCGAGCGCAGGCTGCGCTTGATGACAGTACGGGCTGCGGCGAGCCGTTCGTCTCGCGGCGTCTCGGGAGTGACCGTCGTGCGCCGGCTGTCGACGATGTTGCCAGTGAGATCGGCCGTGATCGCGAGGACTTTATGCGGTCCGATGTCGACCCCGACCACGTGCCCGGCCGTCGCGCGGAACCGGAATCGGCGCGCCGGGCGACCGACGGATCGCGGAGCATCGGCGGCCGGGAGCGCCTCTTCCACCAGGCCCTCGTCGATCAACCCGGCCACCACGTCCTCGATCGTCGACCGGGAGATCGAGGTGGCTCGCACCAGATGGGTGAGCGTGAGCTCGTCGGCTCCGTACAGAGCACGCAGGACGGCGGCCGCGTTGAGTCGCCGCAGCAACGCGGGGTCCTGACCGGTGAGGCTCATCTGAATCCCCTCTTGACGTATGGCCCGCCGTGCTGGACCATCACCCTAATTATTACAGGTCCTATCAAAAATATTTCAACGCCAGGAGGCCGCAGATGAAGAGGGCTGTCCTCATCGCGCCACTGATCGTCGGGCTCGCCGCCTGCGCCCCCGCGGGGAACGATCAGGGTAACGGCAGTAAGAAGGAGATCACGTTCCTGACGTTCGAGACGCCGAACCTCACGCCGCAGTACTGGGACGCTGCGATCAAACGCGTGACCGACAGGTACCCCGACATCAAGGTCAAGAAGCTCGTCGCGCCGGACGCGGGCAGCCGGGACGCCTACGCCAAGCAGCTACTGGCCTCAGGCCAGTTCCCCGACGTCCTCCAAGCCGTCTCCCCGCAGGGCTTCGCCGAGTCCGGGAAGCTCGCGCCGTGGACGGACAGTGAGCTGAAGAACTACCAGTTCCCGCATGCCAACCCGATCAAGGGCAAGATCTACCAGCTGCCGTACAACACCCAGCCGACGCCGCTGGTCTACTACAACAAGTCGCTGTTCAAGGAGGCGGGAATCACCTCGCCGCCGCAGACCTACAAGGAACTGCTCGGCGACGCGGCCGAACTCCAAGCCAAGGGCATCACGCCGTTCACGGTCGGCGGCGGCGGCAAGGACACCTTCGCCGCGGCATACCTGTGGATCGCGCTGGTCGGCACCGACGTGTACCCCAAGCAGCCGGACTTCCTCGTCAGGCGACGCGCCGGGCAGGTCAGGTTCGCCGACCCGCTGTTCAAGGAGGCCACCGGCAAGTTCGTCGACCTGGTCAAGAAGGGCTATGTCGACAAGTCCGGGCTGTCCCGCGACTACCCCAGCACGGAGGCGGCGTTCCTGTCCGGGAAGGGCGCGATGTATCCGATGGGATCGTGGTTCGCCGCGGCGGCCGACAGCAAGGCGCATAAGTTCGACATCGGCGTCTTCCCGTTCCCCACCGACGACGGCAAGATGATCGTGCCTGCCTATACCGGTGGCGGCCCCATCGTCAACGCCAACTCCAAGCATCTGGCCGAGGCCAAGAAGTTCGCGCTGGCGTTCAACCAGGATGCCGCCAACAACGACGCGCTGGTGAAAGGCGACGGCGCGATCATCACCATCAAGGGCTACAACCCGCCCAAGGCCGGCCCTGTCTACCAGGCGACACTCGATGTCTACAACCAGGCCGTGAGGGACAAAGGCGTCGTGAACGCCTTCACGGTCGAGACCGGCGACGATGCGCTGCTGACCGGAGTACCGGACCAGGTATTCGCCCTGGCCCAGGACATCATCGGCGGCGGCAAGGACGCTGGCGCCGTCACCGCCGAGCTCGACAAGGACTGGAAGAAGGCGGGCGGCAAGTGACCCTCGCCCAGGAGCGGAGGCGCGTGGCCGCCGCGCGACCTCGCGGGCAGACCCGCCGGTCGCCGTGGCCGAAGGTGCGATACTTCCTGGGTTTCGGCGCGCCAGGTCTGCTGGTCTACGCCTGTTTCGTGCTCGCCCCCATCCTGCTCAGCCTCGGCTACAGCCTCACCAACGCGGGGCCTTTCGTGACCGAGACACGGTTCGTCGGGCTGGCGAACTATCGCGAGCTGCTCACCGACGCGGACTTCCTGAGATCGTTGCGGGTCACGACGGTTCTGACGTTGATCGTGGTGGTCGTGCCGAACGTGGGCGGGCTCGGCGTCGCGCTCCTGCTCGACCGGCGCGGATGGCTGTACAACGCGTTGCGCAGCGTGTTCTTCGTGCCGATGGTGTTGTCCTCGGTCGTCGTGTCGATCGTGTGGATGACCATGCTCTCCGACGACGGCCTGGTGAACACCCTGCTGCGACAGCTCGGCGTGGCCCATCCGCCCGGCTGGCTGTCCGACCCCGGGCTGGCGCTGTACTCCGTGGCCTCGATCATGAGCTGGCAGTTGCTCGGGTTCTGCACCGTCGTCTACCTCGCCGGGCTCCAGGGCGTGCCGCAGTCGCTGCTGGAGGCCGCCGAGATCGATGGCGCCGGGCCGTGGCGCCGGTTCCGCAACGTCACCTGGCCACTGCTGGCGCCGTCGCTGACCATCAACACGGTGATGCTGCTGATCACCGCGTTCAAGGCATACGACCACATTCAGGTGCTCACCAAGGGCGGCCCTGGCACCGGGACCACGGCGACGATCGCCTTCGACATCATCCAGGTCGCCTTCACCCAGAGCCATACCGGCGAGGCGTCGGCCATGGCGATCACCATGCTCGTGGTCATCGCGGTCGTGGCGAGCGTAGCGCTCCGGCTCTTGCAGAAGCGGGAGGTGGACCTGTGACCTGGCGCCGCCCCCTGGCCGCGCTCATCGTCGCGGCGGCCTTCTTCGCCCCGCTCTACCTGGTGCTCGTCAACGTCTTCAAGAAAGGCCCGAAAATCACCGCGAACCCGGCGGCACCGCCGGTGCCGCCGACGCTGGCGAACATCACCGGTGTGCTCACGCGGCCGGACCGGTTGTTCTGGAACGGGCTGCTCAACAGCGTCATCATCACCGGCCTGTCGATCGCCCTGCTCACGATCGTGTCGGCGATGCTCGGCCACTACGTCTGCCGGACCCGGTCGCGATTCGCCCGCATCGCACTTCTCGTGCTGCTGGCCGGTCTGATGATGCCGCCGCAGGTGATCCTCGTGCCGGTCACCCAGATCCTGCGGATGACCGGGCTGATGGCGACGATCTCCGGCCTGGTCCTGTTCAACGTCGGCTACTACATCCCCTTCGGAGTGTTCGTCTTCGCCGGATTCATCCGGTCGATCCCGGTGGAGTTGGAGCAGGCGGCGGCCATCGACGGCGCAGGCCGGTTCGCCACCTTCTGGAAGGTCGTGTTCCCGCTGCTGCGGCCGGGCAGCGCCAGCGTTCTGATCTTCCTCGGGGTGTGGATCTGGAACGACTTCCTCAACCCACTGATCATTCTTGGCCCGGCCGGAGGCACCACGATCACGGCCGGGATCTACCGGGCCATCGGCCAGCACCAAAGCGACTTCGGCAGCATGTTCGGGCTGATGTTCCTCTCCTCGCTGCCGATCCTCCTCTTCTACCTGCTACTGCAAAAACACTTCGTCAAGGGACTCACAGGGGGAGCCGTCAAAGGATGAGTCACATCAACCTGCGCGATCACGTCGGGGTGCCGCTCGACCGGCCCGTCAGGCTCGCCTTCGCCGGGGCGGGCGCCCGGGGGGCCGCCTATGCCTCGCTCGCCGAGGAGGCCGGGGCAGCCGTCGTGGCCGTCGCCGAGCCTCGTCCGCCGGCCCGGGAGCGCTTCGCCGTACGGCATGCGCGCGCCGAAACGTTCGCGGACTGGCGGGACCTGGCGGCACGGCCTCGCCTCGCGGACGCCGTCGTGATCGCCAACATGGACGACGGGCACCGGGAGGCGGCCGAGGCGTTCGCCGCCCTCGGCTACGACATCCTCCTCGAGAAACCGATCGCCACCAGCGAGGAGGACGTGATCGCGATCGGCGATGCCGCCCGCAAGGCCGACGTGACGCTCGCCGTCTGCCACGTGATGCGATACACGCGGTACACGACCGAACTCATGAAGGCGCTCAGCGACATCGGTGAGATCGTCAGCGTCGAGCACCTCGAGCCGATCGGCTACTACCACTTCGCTCACTCGTACGTGCGGGGCAACTGGCGGCGCACCGACCTCACCTCCTCCGCGCTGCTCACCAAGTGCTGCCACGACATCGACTGGCTGGGATATGTGATCGGCCGCCCGGTCCACCGGGTCTCCTCCTTCGGATCGTTGTCCTACTTCCGGCCCGAGAACCGTCCCATCGACGCGGCGGACCGATGCGTCGACTGCCCGCTACAGGACACCTGCGCCTACTCCGCCACCCGGATGTACCGAGACGGCCTGCGCAACGGCGGCACCCGGCAGTACTTCACGCGGATCATGGCCGGCGAACTCACCGAAGAGGCGGTGACGACGGCGCTGCGCGAGGGACCGTACGGCCGGTGTGTGTGGGCGAGTGACAACGACGCGGTCGATCACCAGATCGTGAACCTGGAGTACACCGGCGGGGTCACGGTCGCGTTCACCATGACCGCTTTCACTCCGGTGGAACACCGGCACACCAAGATCTTCGGCACCAAAGGCCAGCTCACCGGCGATGGGCGCTTCATCCATACGTACGAATTTCTTACTGAACGGACGACCACGATCGACACCTCGCTCGACGGCTCCTCCGCCGCCGAAGGGCACGCCGGCGGCGACGAGGCGCTGATCCGCTCCTTCGTCACCGCTCTCCACGACGGACACCCCGACCTCATCCGCTCCGGCATCGACGACAGCGTCGACGGCCACCGCGTCGTCTTCGCCGCCGAACGCGCCCGGAGGGAGGGCACCGTCGTCACCCTCTGAGCCAATGCTCCTGAGCCCCCAGACCAAGGAGACATTCCAGTGAGACGCCTGTCCATTCTCGCGGCCGGTACGGCCGCAGCCCTCACCCTCCCGCTAAGCTCGATGGCTGCCGCCTCGGCAAACACCGTCCAGCCGAGTTCTCCCGCGCGCCACGCGGGCTTCGACATCACCGCCGGCTACCTGACGATCAAACTGGACACCGCGGGGACAGTGGTCGGCCTGCTCGACGCCAGGACCGGAATCGACCATCTGGCTCCCGGCAAGTCCGCTCCCCTCGTCAGCCTGGTCATCGGTGGCAAGCAGGTACGGCCGACCAAAGTCGTGCGAGCCGGAGACGGGCTGATCTTCAGCAACGCGACCGCCGGTGTCAAGATCACGGTGAAGACGGAGAACAGGGCCGGCTACACGACCTTCGAGGTGACCGAGGTCCACGCGCCGAAGGGCGCGGACGTACAGACACTTCTCTGGGGCCCGATAGCGACCTCGATCACGCAGACGATCGGCGAGACAGTGGGCGTGGTCCGCGACACCACCTTCGCCATCGGCCTGCGACCACTGAACGACCGGACCGAAGGCGCCTGGCCCCAGGAGTACCAGCAGTTCGGCTGGGAGAACGAGGTCGAGGACAACCCCTCCCGGCTTCAGGTCGCCCCCCACGAAGAATGGAGCGCCGCAGGCAAGACCGGCTGGGGCTCGGTTCTACGCGCCTTCACCTACGACTACACCAAGGAACGCGAGCGACAGAACCTCGGCGGCCACCGCATCCCTGTCGGGCCGCTCCCCGGCAACACCGGGAAGATCCCCGGTTCTAAGATCGCCCTTTTCGGGGCCCCGCCGGACATGGCACCGACGGTCCTGTCGAATATCGCCAAGGCCCAAGGGCTGCCGTACCCGCGACAGAACGGACAATGGCAGAAGACGGCCCAGGCCAGCAGCCAGTCCTTCCTCGTGCTCGGCGACCTGCGCACTGACACCATCCCAGCGGCGGCCGGCTTCGCCAAGGCCGCGGGAATCGGCTACATCTACTCCCTGCCCAACGCCGTCGGCCCCTGGACGTCGACAGGCCACTACCGGTTCGACTCCTCCCTCGGCGGCAGCGACGAGGCGGCCGCCAAGGCGGTGAAGCTGGCCAAGACCAACGGCGTACGGCTCGGCGTGCACACCATCTCCGACTTCATCAGCACGAACGACCGCTATGTGACGCCTGCTCCCGCCGACGCGAGGCTCGCGACGGGAGGACGCGCCAAGCTGACCCGTCCGCTGGCGCCCGGCGACACCACCATGTACCTCGACTCAGACGCGCCGTTCGCCCCCGGCCTGTCCAACAGGCTCCTGCGCCTCGGCGACGAGTTCATCGGCTACGACGCGGCGCAGAAGACTCAAGACGGCTGGGTCGTGACCGGGCTGCGGCGAGGCCAGTGGGGTTCGTCCGCGACCGCCCACGCCGCAGGTGACCGCGCCGCCCGCGTGATCGTCAACTCCTACGACGGGGCGATCGGCGGCCTGGGCATCATCGACGAGATCGCCGGCCGCTTCGCGACCGCATGGAACCGAACGGGCATCATGGCCAACTCCTACGACGGCGTGGAGTCCGCCTCCGAATCCGGCTGGGGGAACTACGGCCAGGCCCGGCTGATCAATGGCACCTATCGAAAGAACCGCGCCAAGAACGGCTACATCACCGAGACCAGCCGCATGACCTCCAACACCTGGGACGCACTCACCCGGGCAAGCTGGGGCGAGGTCGGCGTGACCACCATGGACCAGGTCTTCATCAACAACGACTTCTACCGGGCCAACTTCCTACCCGGCATGCTGGGCTGGATCAGCCTCCACGGCTCGGAGAGCCTGCTCAGCGTCGAAAGCAAACTCGCACGCGGTGCAGGCCTGAACGCGGGCGCCGGATTCCAGACATCGGTGTCCAACCTCACCGCGGGCGGACAGAACACCATGCGCGTACTGGACGCGATCAAGCAGTGGGAGACCGCACGCAACCTCGGTGCCTTCACCGAAGAGCAGAAGGCCCGGTTCCGCGACAAGTCGACCAACTGGCATCTCACGGTCGCCAAGCCCGCCAAGGAATGGACCCTGCAGGAACTCGACGCCAGCGGGAACCCCGTCGGCTCACCCCAGACCGTCAAAGCGCCCATCCCGCAGCTGAGCGCCGGGCCGCTTCCCACAGCCACAATGCACCGGCTCTACGAGACGAAGGTGACCACCAACACCCCAGCCACCGTCAGATACGAGGTGACCGCCGGAGCTCTGCCCGAAGGACTCACTCTCAACCAGGACACCGGCGGCATCACCGGAACGCCGACCCGAGCCACGAAGGCCACCTTCACCATCACAGCCCACGACTCCGGCGGCCTGCCCGCCGCCCGGACCACCTACCAGATGACCGTCCGCCCCTGAACGCCCTGGGAACAGCCGTACCGCTTCCAGCCATACTCGATTGACATGACCGGCGGGACACCGCCGGTCATCGAGCAAAGCGAAGACCTCCGAATGCGCTGCAGACGTGAACAGGGTCTGCCGGTGCACCGAGAGGGCCTCGGCGGTGCGCTGGGCATGGCCGGCGTTCGGCGCGATCGAGTCCTCGGCCGGTGACGGCGCACGCTCGGTCCAGCGGCTGCCTGCGGAGGGCGTTCAGGTCGGCGAGGTTCCACATCGTGACGGGTGCGGATGCAGAGGTACTCGTGCTGGAGAAGGGGGCGGAGCCGCCCAGGCAGGTCCGCGCGCTCGGCCTGCACGCGCGCAGCGTGTTACTGGACGCCATCGCGGTGGGGTTTGAGCCCGATGTCCCGTCAGATCCGCCCGATCGTGGACCTGTTCAATCCTCTACGCTCGGCCATCGAGGCCGGCTCGCTGCCGGTCAGGCGGCCTGCAGGGCGATGGTGGGTGAGAGTCGGGCGGCTCGGACGGCCGGGTAGAGGCCGGCGATGGTGCCGATGACCAAGGTGGCTGCGAATCCGCCAGCGATCGCCCAGGGGGGGACGACCGGTGGCAGGCCGGTGGATGTGGCGTACCCGAAGGTGGCCAGGGTGCCCAGTACCGCCCCTGCGACTCCTCCCATGCCTGAGAGCAGCAGGGACTCGGTCACGAACTGGATCCGTACGTGTCCGCGGGTCGCGCCCAGCGAGCGCCGGAGGCCGATTTCATGTCGGCGTTCCAGCACCGAGATGATCATTGTGTTGGCAACACCGACGCCGCCCACCAGAAGCGCCACAGCGCCCAGGCCGAGCAGCAGGCTCGTGAACCCGCCGGCCGCGGCGGCCTTGGCCTGCAGAGCCGACGACGGGTCGGTGACCCTGACGTCCTGTGGGTTCTCCGGGTTGACCGTACGGGGAAGCAGGTGACCTACCTGGGTCACGGCGGCGTCGGTGGAACGCTCATATACCGAGGTCGGGTGGCCGTCGAAACCGAGGTACTTCTGCGCTGCCTCCCAGCCGATCAGGGCGGAGCGTTCGATCTCCGGTGCCAGCGGCAGCGGGTCGAGGATGCCGACCACGGTGAAGTAGCGGTTCTGGATGAAGACCTGTTCACCGATCTCACTGATGCCCAGCCGTTCTGCCGTCACCGAGCCGAGGACCACCGACGGGTATCGGCCGTTGCCCGCGTTCAGCCACGTCCCAGCGCGGATCTTGCCGCGCAGCGTCTGGAGCAGGCCCTCGGTGGCGGCCTGCGCGCTGATGCCGCCGGTGTCGTCCGGGTCGATCTTGTTCGAGCGGCGCACGGTGCCCGTCAGCGATCCGGTGGCCCCCGCATGCTGGACGCCGTCGATCAGCTGCGCCATCGTCTCGGCACCCTTGGGGAGCTTGGTCTTCTTACCGGTGAACATCGAGTCGCCGGGCGTGGCCACGAGCAAGTTGGTGCCGAGACGATCGAGTTGCCGCATCACGTTGGCCTTGCTGGACGCCGAGATCCCCACAACGGAGATCATCGTCGCGATGCCGATCGCGATGCCGAGAGCGGACAGGACCACCCGGAAGGGCCGGGTGCGCAGTCCCACCGATCCGGTGCGCAGCACGTCGGCGGTCGCGAGCCGGGCCGGGGTGAGCCTCCTGCCCTGCCGCGGCGTCGAGGGAGTGCCGTCATGGTCGCCTGACTGCGGCGTCGTACGGGTGTGCCCGTCTCCGGGTCTCATCGGGTGCCTGTTCTCGTCGGTGCCCGCGAGTCGGACACGATCAGCCCGTCGCGAAGCCGTACCTGCCGGGGCAGCGCCGCGGCGATGTCGTTGTCGTGCGTGATCACGGCGATCGTGGTCCCCTCGGCGTTCAGATCGTGCAGCAGCGCCATCACGGTCTCGCCGGAGGCCGAGTCCAGCGCGCCGGTCGGCTCGTCGGCCAGCAGCAGCGCGGGTTCGCCGATGATCGCGCGGGCGATCGCGACACGTTGCTTCTGGCCGCCGGAGAGTTCGTGCGGCCGGTGCGTCATGCGGTCCGCGAGACCGACCCGTTCGAGTACCGCCACCGCCTTCCGCCGCCGGGTGCGCAGCGGCAGGCCGCTGTAGAGCAGCCCGTCGGCGACGTTGCCCAGCGCGGAGATTCCGGCGGCGAGGTGAAAGGACTGGAAGACGAATCCAAGGTTCTGGGCGCGCAGGGCCGACAGCTCGCGGTCGGCCAGTCCGGCGACCTCGTGGCCTGCGATCCGGACCGAGCCCTCCGACGGGCGGTCGAGGCTCCCGACGAGGTGGAGCAGCGTCGACTTGCCCGAGCCGGACGGCCCGACGATCGCCACCATCTCCCCGCGCCGGATGATCAGGTCCACCCCGGCGAGCGCGACGACGCCCCCGGGATACTCCTTCCGTACGCCGACGAGCTCAACGACAGGCTCGCCGACGTAGTCGCCGCCTGGCCGGTCCAGCCGCGTCGGCATCATGATTTGGGCACCTCGACCTTCATGCCTTCGCTGATGCCTTGGCCCGTCACCTCGACGCGGCCCTCGCCGAAGATGCCGAGATCGACCTTGACCGTACGGGGCGTTCCGCCGCCGACCACCCGTATGCCATAGCCGCCGCCGGGCAGCGCGAGCAGGGCCTGCACGGGGACCGAGAGGACGTTCTTTCTTGTCTGGGTCGTGATGTTCACGGTCACCGGCGCCTGGGTGAGGTTCCCGGCTTCACCGGGGTCGTCGAGCTCGACGACCACGTTGACTTTGGCCTTGCCCTGATCGCCGTCTCCCCCGTCCCCCCTGTCCTTGGTCGCCGTGGTGCCGACCGAACCTACGGTGCCCTTGGTGTTACGGCCGCCGGGCAGCTCGACGGTGACTTTCGTGCCCTTCTTCAGCAGGCTCACCTGATCGAGCGTGAGCTTGAGATCGACGACCCGTTCGGTGCTGGAGGACGTCACGATCGGCCGGCCAGCCGCGACCCGATCACCCGGCGCCGCGTCGCGGCTCATGACCCGGACCGGCCCTGGCGCGAACATAATGTCGCTCGGTCCGATCGTTCCGGTCGCCTTCGTACCGTGGCCGCGCTGCCAGCGCTTGATCGCGTCGGCCGTGGTCGCGGTGAACTTCTGGTCCACGGTCAGGCCGCCGCCGTAACCGAGAGCGCTGAGGTCCTTCTCGAGCTGGAGCACGTCCGGGCCCTCGTCTCCGGTCTTGAGCTGCCGGTACATCGGCCGTGTCCCGTACATCAGCCGCACGGGACGTCCGTCCAGCTCGTAGAGCTTGGCGTCCATGCGGACGGTGGAGCCGGAGCTCTCGACCCAGGTCACCGTGCCAGCGGCGCCTGCCATGAGCTTGCGCTCGCCCCCGTAGCCGAGCGTGCCGTCCACCGAGGTGCTGTCGTTCAGATCACCGCGTTCCACGGGGGCCGTGCCCGTGGACACGCTCGGCCGGTAACGCGCCCCCGAACCGCCGCCGACACTCACGTTGAGGGCGACCCCCACCCCGGCTGCGACGACGACCATGACGGCCGCACCGCCAATGATCGTCTTCCGTTTCATCAACCTGCTCCTTGATCCGTGCGATGACGTGTCCCGCGGCCGGTACGACCGTCTCCCGCGTGGGGGTCATTGGAACTTGGCGCAGGCCTTGGTGGCCTTGTCCAACTTGTCCTTGTCCGGGCTGCTGGGAAGAGCCTGCGCCATCCCGCCATCGAACTTCGGGTCGGGCATGTTGATGCCGTGCTCGCGCATGCAGGCCGCGAACTTGATCATCTTGTCCTTCTGCTCCGGCGTGAGCGGTTTGGGCGCCGAAATGCCGGCGACGTCCCGGCAGGCCTTCATGGCCTTCTCGAGCTTCTCCGGGTTGGCACCGTTCCCTCCGACAGCGATCCCTTGTGTGTCGTTGCTGCCGGGCTTGGGGTCAGGCATGTTGACGCCGTTCTTCCGCATACACTGGGCGAACTTCACCTGTTGGTCCTTGGCTTCGGCCCCGTTCCCGGACGCACCGGAGCCGGCGGAGGCGGCTCCCTTGGACTCTTTCTCACCGGAGTGGCCGCCGCCGCAGGCGGTGCCGAGGATGGCCAGAGCGGCCAGGGCAGAGGCCGCGGTGAGCACGCGCAGACGGTGCCGACTACTGAGCATGGTGTGTTTCCTCCCAGTCGCGCCGGACCGCGAATGACCCGGCTTCGCCCCAGCTTGACCAGGCCTGATATTTCGTTTCCTTAATCCGGACGGTTCGAGCCGATTTATCTTTTCGAAATGCCTGATCAGGTAAACCTGGCGGCATGCGCGTGCTGTTGGTGGAGGATGACGAGTACCTGGCAGAACTGATCGCCGAAGGGCTCTGGACACAGTCGATCGCCACAGACGTGGCGAATGACGGTGCCGAGGCGCTGCGCCGGCTGGAGGCGATGGACTACGACGTCCTCGTGCTCGACCGGGACCTTCCCGAGGTGCACGGCGACGAGGTCTGCCGCCAGGTCGTGGACAGCGGCCGGCTGACGCGGATCCTGATGCTCACGGCCTCCGGCACCGTACGGGACCGGGTCGACGGCCTCGGCCTGGGAGCCGACGACTACCTGCCGAAGCCGTTCTCATACGACGAGCTCGTCGCCCGCGTGCTGGCTCTGGGGCGGCGCGCCCGGCCCGCGTTGCCTCCGGTCATGGAACGAGCCGGGGTCGTCTTGGACATCCCGCGCCGCCAGGCGTACCGCGACGGCCGCCGGCTCGATCTGTCCCGCAAGGAGTTCGCGGTCCTCGAGGCGCTGATGCGGGCAGACGGGATGGTGATCGGCGTCGATGACCTGATCGAAGAGGCCTGGGAAGAGCACATCAGCTATAACTCCAACGCCGTACGGGTGACCGTCAGCAAGCTACGGTCCAAGCTCGGTCTGCCCCCGGTGGTCGAAACCGTGCCAGGTTCGGGCTACCGCATGAAGACGAGCGGATGAGGATCACTGCGCGGGCCCGGCTCACGGCCCTTTACGGAGGGCTGCTGCTCGTCGCGGGTAGCGGCCTGGTCGCCTCGGTCTACTTCCTGATGCGCCAGTCCCTTGCCGACCGCCTGCCCATCGCCATTACGAAGGCGGTCCCGCTTGATACCGCGTCGGCCCGGCCGACGTCCGTAGTTGCGCCTCAGTGGGTGGGCCGGGCCCAGGCGGACGCGATCAGCCTTGCGGCCACGACCGCCGCCAAGGACACGACCTATCAACAACTGCTGATCGTCTCGCTCGTCTCGCTCGCGGTCTTCGCGACCGTGTCGGTGTTCCTGGCCTGGTGGATGGCCGGCCGCGTGCTGCGGCCCGTTCACACGATCACCGCCACCGCGCGGCGCCTGTCCGGTGAGAACCTCAGCGACCGCATCGCCCTCAAAGCCCCGCCTGGCGAGCTCAAGGACCTGGCCGACACCTTCGACGCCATGCTGGACCGGCTGGAGGGCCTGGTCAGCGCGCAACAACGATTCGTCGCCAACTCCGCGCACGAGCTGCGAACCCCGCTCGCCGTGCAACGGGCGGCGCTGGAGATCGGCCTGGCCGGCCCCGTCCCCAGCAAGGTCGCGCGGGTACGCGACAAACTGCTGAACGTCGCGGACCGCAGCGAACGGCTCATCGAGGGCCTCCTGCTGCTGTCGACCAGCGACCAGGGTCTGGACCGGCCCGAACCCATCGACGCGGACGAGGTGGTGACGGCCGTCGTCGCCGAGCACGCGACCATGGCCTCCGATCGTGACGTCACAGTGGAGACACAGGTCGAGGCGATGCGGCTGAACGGCGACCCGACTCTCTTCAAACACCTCGTACGCAATCTCGTGGAGAACGCGCTTCGCTACAACGTCCCTGGCGGCAGGGTCCACGTCCGCCTGGACGAGGAGGCGCTCGAGGTACGGAACACCGGCCCGACCGTGCCCGCCGACGTCATCCCCCACCTCTTCGAACCGTTCCGACGAATGCACCCTCGCCGTCACACACGCGGGGAAGGCACCGGCCTTGGGCTCTCCATCGTCTCCTCGATCGCCCACGCCCACGGCGGCGAGGTCACCGCGCAGGCCAACCCAGGTGGCGGCCTGAGCATCCGCGTCACCTTCCCAGACCTGCGTCCCCGACTCAGGCCGTGGCCCGAAACGTGACCTGAGGGTTCTGGATCTCCATGACGGACAAGACGCACAGGCACGTGAGGACAAGCGGACGACGCCGGGGCGCCCGCCGATCCGGCCGATGATCCGCGCGCTGGTGCTGCGTCTGGCGGCGGAGAATCCGACGTGGGGTTCCGCCGGATCGCCGGGGAACTAGCCAGCCTGGGCCGGAAGGTAGGCGCTTCCTTGACCGCCTGGGGGTACTTGCGTCCGAGCGGGGAGTCAGCGAAGGCGGCCAGCGTGGTGAACGCGGCGTCGGCGTCGGACGCGGTGTAGATCTTCTTCAGCGGCCTCGAGCGTCTGTCTGGTCTCGCGCCGTGGCGCGCTGCCACATTCGCAGGTACGCCTCGGCGCCCCGGGACAGGTCGCCACATCATCTAGATGAGAGCGTCGAAACCAACTGCGCATCAGCTGTCCAACCGACGATGGATCAGCCGAGCCACAGCGTCAGTGCGGCTCAGGGACGGCCGCCTTGTCGTCGCCGCTGGAGGCGGTGACAGAACCGTGCAGGTGTGGGACGCGACCGCAGGGCAGCAGATCGGCGCGTACGCCTTTCCAGCCGGTGTCAGAGGAGTGGCGGTAGCGCCGGACGGGCGGCTGGTACCTGCCGCCGTAGTTGCTGTTGAAGTAGACCCGGACGGTCTTGCTGCTGCGGTTCCAGACTGAGGCGGCGCTGTTCTTGACGCACTTTC
>NZ_JBFAJC010000087.1:0-35846 GCF_040655075.1 Actinoallomurus sp. NPDC050550
TTGTGGGGCTGGGGGGTTTCGCCTTGTGGGCGGGGTCCCTGGGGGGTTTCGGCACGGCCGGCCATATCTTGGGGGGGGCCCCCCACCTCACGGCGGCCCACGCCCGAAGCGACGAGGAGATCCGCGAGGCGATGTCCGGGAACATCTGCCGCTGCGGCGCCTACCCCGGCATCGTCGACGCGATCAAGAAGGCGCGGGAGGCGGGCTGATGCGCGCGTTCGATTTCACCGCCGCCCGTACGCTGCCGGAGGCGCTGCGGCTCGCGGGGCCCGGCTCGGCGTTCCTCGCCGGCGGCACGACACTGGTCGACCTGATGAAACTCGACGTGCTGGCGCCGGGGCGGGTCATCGACATCAACCGCCTGCCGCTGCACGGGATCAGGCAGGCGCGGGACGGCCTGCGCATCGGCGCGCTCGAGCGGATGAGCGACGTCGCCCGGCATCCCAAGACGTACCCGGTGATCGCCGAGGCGCTCGCGCTCAGCGCGTCCCCGCAGCTGCGCAACATGGCGAGCATCGGCGGCAACCTGCTGCAGCGCACCCGCTGCGGCTACTTCCGCGACGTCCACATGGCCTGCAACCGGCGGCAGCCGGGCAGCGGCTGCGCGGCGCTGACCGGCGACAACCGCACGCACGCCATCCTGGGCACCAGTGACGCGTGCGTCGCGACCCATCCGAGCGACCTGGCCGTGGCGCTCGTGGCGCTGGACGCCTCGATGCGCCTGGTGAGCCGCTCCGGCGAGCGCCTGGTCCGGCTCGCCGCCTTCTACCGGCCGCCGGGCGACACTCCGCAGGTCGAGAACGACCTGCGGCCCGGCGAGCTGATCACCGAGGTGGTCGTGCCGCGCCTCCCGTGGGCCCGCCACTCGACCTACGTCAAGGTACGGGACCGCAGCTCGTACGAGTTCGCGCTCGCCTCGGCCGCCGTGGCGCTCGACGTACGTGGCGGCGTGATCCGCGAGGCGCGGGTCGCGGCGGGCGGCGTCGGCACCGTGCCGTGGCGACTGCCCGCCGTCGAGGCGGCACTGCGGGGGAAACCGCCGACGCGGGCCACCTTCGAGGCGGCCGCCGCCCCGGCCGCCGACGGCGCACGACCGCTGCGGGGCAACGCGTTCAAGGTGACGCTGCTGAAGCGCACGATCGTCCGCGCCCTCACGAGCCTGGAGGGGCGGTCATGACGGACCGGGTCGACGGGCGGCTCAAGGTCACCGGCGGCGCGGCGTACGCCGCCGACAACCGCCTCGACCGCCTCGCGTACGGCTACATCGTCACCAGCACGGTCGCGCGCGGCACGATCGTGAGCATGGACACGGCCGCCGCGTCGAAGGCGCCCGGCGTCCTCGCGGTGTACACGCCGTTCGAGCCGCTGAAGCTGTACCGCTACACCAAGGAGCAGAACGACGAGCTCACCCCGCCGTTGCAGGACGCGAACGTCCGCTACTTCGGCCAGGCGATCGGCCTCGTCGTGGCCGAGACGTTCGAGCAGGCCCGGGACGCGGCGGCGCTGATCCAGGTCCGGTACGACGCGCGGACGCCCGCCGCCTCCTTCCGGGACGGCCTCGCCTCGGCGACCGACCCGCCGAGCGGCTCACCGGTCTCCGAGGTGCTCGCGCCGGGCGTCGGCTCCATCGACGACGCCCTGCACGCGAGCGAGGTCACGATCTCGGCGACGTACACCGCGTCGATGCAGAACCACAACGCGATGGAGCCGCACCCGACCGTCGCGGCCTGGGACGGCGACCACGTGACGCTCTACACGGCGACCCAGGGCGTCGTGCTCGTCGTCGACCGGATCGCGGAGGCGCTCGGCATCGACAAGGCCAAGATCCACGTCCGCAACCCGTACGTCGGCGGCGGCTTCGGCAACAAGTGGGGCATCTGGGCGCACACGCCGCTGACCGCCGCCGCGGCGCGGGCGCAGGGCCGCCCGGTCAAGACCGTCCTCACGCGCGAGCAGACGTTCACCGTCGTCGGGCACCGGCCCGCCTCGCAGCAGACCGTGTCGCTCGGCGCGCGGAAGGACGGCACGCTCACCGCGATCAAGAACGACGGCGTCTCCAGCAAGTCGGCGTCGAACGGTTTCTACGAGCCCGTCGCCAACCTGTGCCTGTCGATGTACGCCTCGCCCAACATCCACGTGAGCCGGAAGGTCGTCACGCTGGACGTGCCGGTCACCACGATCATGCGGGCGCCGCAGGAGGCGAACGGCTCCTTCGCGCTGGAGAGCGCGATGGACGAGCTCGCGGTCAAGCTCGGCATGGACCCCCTGGAACTGCGCCGCAGGAACGACTCCCCCGTCGTGCCGAGCAGCGGGGTGCCCTGGTCCAGCAAGCACCTCGACGAGTGCTATCGGATCGGCGCGGAGCGGTTCGGCTGGTCGCGGCGGAACCCGGCGCCGGGCGCGGTCACCGACGGCGACCAACTCGTCGGGCTGGGCATGGCCACCGCGACGTACGGCGCGTCGCGCGCGCAGGCGTCGATCAAGGTACGGCTCCTGGCGGACGGCACCGCCGTGGTGTCCGGCACCGGAGCCGACCTCGGCACCGGGCAGTCCACCGTGTGGGCGATCCTCGCCGCCGAGGCGCTCGGCATCCCGGTGGGGCGGATCCGGCCCGACCTCGGCGACTCCGCCGCACCGGTCGCCGCGAACGCCGGCGGCTCCGGCTCCACCTCCACGAACGGCCCGGCCGTCCAGCTCGCGACGGACGCCGCCAAGACCGCCATGATCACCTTGGCCGTTCAGGACGAGCGGTCCCCGTTCCACGGAATGGCCGCGGGCGACGTCCGGTTCGAGGACGGGAGGCTGACCGCCGGGAACCTGTCCGTGCCGTTCGGCTCACTGCTGACCTCGCTGGACGTCCCCGGCGTCGAGGCGACCGCGACGTCGCCGAAGAACGGGGACAAGGCCCACGGCTTCCGGTCGTTCGGCGCGCACTTCTGCGAGGTGCGCGTGAACGCCTGGACCGGCGAACCGCGGGTCTCCCGCTGGTTGACCGTCCTCGACGCCGGCCGGATCGTCAACGAGAAGACCGCGCACAACCAGATCGTCGGCGGCGTCGTCATGGGCATCGGGCACGCCCTCCTCGAGGAGACCCGGCTGGAGCCGGCCACCGGGCGGATCGCCAACGCCGACCTCGCGTCGTACCTCGTCCCGGTGAACGCCGACATCCCGCCGATCGACGTGCACTTCCTCGACTACCCCGACACGCTGCTCAGCCCGCTCGGTGCCCGCGGCATCGGGGAGTTCGGCATCGTCGGGGCCGCCGGCGCCGTCGCCAACGCGGTCTACAACGCCACCGGCAAGCGAATCCGCGACCTGCCGATCACCTTGGAGAAGCTGCTCACCTGAGCGCGGCGCGGTCGACGTCGGGGATCCAGACGCGCTCGTCGCCGGGGTCGGGAACGGAGGGAACGGGAAGCGCGGCGAGGAGTCTCCGCAGCCGCGGATCGCGATTCCGGCGCTGCCAGGCGATGGACCACACGTGCAGCGGCACCGGTCCCGCGATCGGGATCTGCCGCCTGCGCGGGTCGTGCGGCATGTCCATGCCCGCCTCGCCGAGCACCACGGCGCGCGTCTCGCGCCGCATCTGCTCCCCGTAGTCCCGGACCCCGATCGCGAGCTCGGTGAACCGGACGGGGACGCCGAGCTCGTCACGGAGCCGGAGGAGATAGCCGCGCGATTCCTCGGAGCCGCCGGGGTCGGGCATCGCGATCCCCGCTTCCCGGAGGTCGGGCAGCCGCAGGACGGTTCGGCCGGCGAGGGGATGTGCCTCGTCGACGAAGGCGTGCAGGGGCTCGATGTGCACGGGACGGTGGTCGAGCTCGGCGGGCCAGGGCCGGCCGAGGTCGTGCACCCGGCCGAACGCCGCGTCCAGTTCGCCGCCCAGCAGGGCCGGCAGCGCGGTCGCCAGTCCCTGCCTCATCGTGGGTTCCACCCGCAGGCCTGGAGTCCGTCCGACCGCCTCGCGCAGGATCCGCAGGGGCGTGAAGCGCTCAGCGAACACCTCGACCCGCAGCGGCTCGGACGTGTCGCGGACGGCGGCGACGGCGGTGTCGTACGCGGCGACGGCGTCCCGGGCGAGCGGCAGGAACCGCCGGCCCGCCGGCGTCAGCGTGACCCGGCGCGTGGTGCGCTCGAACAGCGGCACTGCCAGGGCGTTCTCCAGCCGGCGAATGCGTTTGGACAGCGCCTGCTGGGTCAGGAAGAGCCGCTCGGCGGCCCGGCCGAAGTGCAGTTCCTCCGCGGTGACGACGAACGCCCGCATCCCCTGGAGATCGGGTTCCACACGAAAAGGCTCGACCAACAACCGTCGGTTGTCAAAGCCGCGTGAGAAGTTGTTGGACGTGGCGTCCGAGCCGCCGCTTACCTGACGCCATGAACCTTCAGATGCTCTTCGAACCGGCCTCGCGTACCGCCGAGGCGCCCCCCGCGCCGTCGATGGGCGACCCGGTCTTCCAGCGGCTGCTGCGCGAGCGCATCATCGTCCTCGGCCAGGAGGTCGACGACGAGATCGCCAACCGGATCTGCGCCGAGATGCTGCTCCTGTCGGCCGAGGACCGGAACCGCGACATCCACCTCTACATCAACTCGCCCGGCGGCTCGGTGACGGCCGGCTTGGCGATCTACGACATCATGCAGTTCATCCCGAACGACGTGGCGACGCTGTCGATGGGCTTCACCGCGTCGATGGGGCAGTTCCTGCTGTGCGCGGGTACGCCCGGCAAGCGCTACGCCCTCCCCCACACCAGCATCCTCATGCACCAGCCGTCCGGCGGGATCCGAGGTGTGGCCGCCGACATCCGGATCCAGGCCGAGCACATGCGCGCCGTCAAGCACCTCATGCAGGAGCGCATCGCCCACCACACGGGGCAGCAGGTCGAGCGCATCGAGGCCGACTCCGACCGCGACCGCTACTTCACCGCCGAGGAGGCCCGCGCGTACGGCTTCGTCGACCACGTCGTGCGCTCCGCCGACCAGGTGCTCCCCCGATGACCGTGGTCACCAGGCCGGTCGCGTACCGGCACGGCTCCGCCGCGCTCGAAGGCGTCCTCATCACCGACGAGGCGATCCCGGCGCCGGCGCCCACGGTGCTCGTCTGCCACGGGGCGGAAGGCATGAGCGACGCGCTGATCGAGTTCGGCAAGCGCATCGTGCCCTGGGGATATCAGGCGTTCGCCATGGACCTGTTCGGCAAAGGCGTGAGCGCGTCGACGCCGGAGGAGTTCGACGCGCGCATGCGGCCGTTCCTGGAGGACCGCGCGATGCTCGCCGACCGGCTGGCCGCCGTCGTCTCCATCGTCGCCGGGCTGACCGAGGTGGATCCCGCCCGGCTCGCGGCCGTCGGGTTCTGCTTCGGCGGGCTGTGCGTGCTCGACCTGGCCCGGACCGGCGCGGCGGTCACGGGCGTCGCGGCCTTCCACGGCGTCCTCACGCCTCCGCCGAACCGGTCCGTACGGCCGATCGGCTGCAAGGTCGCCGTCTATCACGGCTGGGAGGACCCGTTCGCGAAGCCGGACGACGTCGTCGCGCTGGCGGCCGAACTCACCGAGGCCGGTGCTGACTGGCGGATCGAGGCGTTCGGCCACGCGAAGCACGCGTTCATGGCGCCGAGCGCGAACAGCCCCGAGCTCGGGATCCAGTACGACGCCCGGACCGCCCGGCGCGCCTGGTCGGCGCTGGAGGGCTTCCTCGCCGAGTGCCTGGCCGAGGAGAGCGCCGGTCACCGGTAGCGGCCGGCGGCTTCACGGGCGCTTTCGATATCGGTCATTGCGGTCCTGCCTGGTCGGAGTGCTCGCGGATGGCGGTGCCGAGGATGTGGGTCGCCGCCGGGGAGGGGATCCTGGTGGGCGGGAAGGGAAAACGGTCCACTTCAGAGAGGGTGAAGCCGGCGGCGGTGATGGCCGATTGGGTGTCGCGGCCGGTGTGGCAGCCTCCGCACAGCCGGGGCCAGATGGTCGCGTCCACGAAGCGCTGGACGCGGCGCATGGCGGGCGAGTCGGCCTGTACGTGCTCGAAGAAACGCAGTTGCCCACCGGGCCGCAGCACGCGGTGGAGCTCGGTGAGCGCGGCTCCCGGGTCGGCGATCGAGCACAGGGTCAGGCAGACCACGGCCGCGTCGAAGGAGCCGTCGGCGGTCGGGAGTTGCTCGGCGCGGCCGTTGACGACCTCGATCTGTACCGGCGCGGCGCGCGCGGCTTCCCGCGCGAGGGCGCGCAACTGCGGCTCGGGCTCGATGGCGACCACTCGCCTCACCTCGGCCGGGTAGTGCGGGAAGTTCAGGCCGTTGCCCGCGCCGATCTCGATCACCTCCCCGGACAGCCCGGCCAGGAGGCGTTTGCGGTGTTCGGCGACGCCCGCCTTGTCCAGGGCGGGTCCGGCGACCTTCGCGTAGAACCAGGCGAAGATCGGGTGCCGTGTGCTGCCCGATGCCATGGTGCTCACCGTCCTCTTCTCCCCGGCGTCCCGGGCTACCCATGGTGACCCAGCGAGCGCCGGCCGCGCAGCCCCGCTGCGTGGGTCACCTTGTGGATCCCCGCTCAGGTCACAGGTAGAGGCCGAACCTCTCCTCCGCAGGCGCGGGGCGGGACGGCAGGTCCTCGGCGCACAGGGTGACGAGGTCGGTCCGCGAGGGCCGGTCGAGGCCGGTGACGCGCTGCGCCTGGCGGGCGACGGCGGCGTCGAGCAGGTTGCGCATGAACCGTCCGTTGCCGAACGACGGACCGCGCTCCGTACGGCGGAGCAGGGCCCGCAGCGCGTCGCCGACCTCCGGCGCGAGGACGAAGCCGTCGTCGGCGGCGAGCCGTTCGAACACGGCGCACAGCTCGTCGTCCGTGTAGCCGGCGAAGTGCAGCTGCTTGGGGAACCGGGAGTCCAGTCCGGGGTTGGCGGTCAGGAAGTCCGCCATCTCCTGCTCGTAGCCGGCGACGATGACGACGAGGTCGTCCCGGTCGTCCTCCATGAGCTTGACCAGCTCGGCGACGGCCTCGAGGCCGAAGTCGCTCTTGAACGACGGCTGGGTGAGCGTGTAGGCCTCGTCGATGAAGAGCACGCCGCCCATGGCCCGCTCGACCAGCCGGCGGGTCCGCGGGGCCGTCTGGCCGATGTACTCGCCCACGAGGTGCGCGCGGGACGCCTCGACCAGGTGGCCGGAGGACAGCACGCCGAGCTTCTTGTAGATCTGGGCCAGCAGCCGGGCCACCATGGTCTTGCCCGTGCCGGGATCGCCGGTGAACACCATGTGCCGCGTCGGAGCGGTACCGCTCAGCCCCTGCTCCGCGCGCAGCTTCTCGGCGCGCGTCATCGCGATGAGGAGCCCGATCTCCCGTTTGATCGTCTCCAGGCCGGTGAGGCCTTGCAACGCGGCGAGCGGGTCGTCGTCGGCGCCCGAGGCGTCGAACGCGCGGGGGACATCGGCTCGTTTGACGACCAGCTCGGCGTCCGTCTCCGTACGGTCTCGTACGGACTCGATGGCGAGCTCCGCCAGGTGTGCCACGAGGCGGGCGTTGCGGAGGGTCTGTGTCGGCGGTGTCACGGCGAGCAGCGCCCCGGCGGCGTCGCGGGCGCGTTTGTACGTCCGCGCGCCGCGCCGGCGCATCTCCCGGTCGAACAGCTCGGCGTACCCGTCGGCCGTGAACGGCCGGGTCCGGGCGACACGGAACCGGTTCAGCAGGGCCGGGTCGGCGTCGCGGATCCGCTCCACCCCCGCCTCGCCGCAGAGCGCGATCAGGTGGAGGTCCTCATGCACCGCCAGCAGCCGGTGCAGCTCGCTGATCAACGCCTGGCCGTTGCCGGCCTCGGTGGCGAACTCGTCCAGGCCGTCGATGACCAGCAGCCGGTCCCCGGCACAGTCGCGGACGTCGGCGTGCAACTTGGCGGCGGCCTCGAAGAGGGGCTTGCCCGCGAACAGGTTGTGCGTGAGCCATAGCGGGTCCCGGGCAAGCTCCAGCGCCTTCGCCAGCTCCTGCACGGCGAGACGCCGGCCGGTGCCCGCCGGCCCGGCCACGAGCAGGCGTACGGTCGAGTTCCCGCCGGTGGTCTCCTGGAGCAGTGCGGTCAGCTCGGGCTGGCCGACGAGGCCGGTGGCCACGTCGGGAGGCGCGGCGGCCTCGTCACGTACGGGCTTCTCCTTCCGGGCGGTCGCGAGCTTCGTGGCGAGCGGGTTGGCGACGCGGCGGCGGGGGGCGTAGAGACGCCGCAGGTCGCGCTGGAACTGGTCGATCGGCGTGTAGTCCGGGCCGCTGCGCTGCGGCTCACCGGGCAGGCCCTGCACGCAGGCCACGAACCGGGTCGCCATGTCGAGCCAGGCGCGGCAGGCGTCGGCCGCGCCCTCGACCAGCGCCTCGTCGAGCCAGAGCCGGACCTCCTCCTGCCACGCACCGGCCCGGAAACCGTCGCGATGCCGCCAGAAGCGCGCCCGTACCTCCTTGTAGAGGTCGTCGCCGAGCACGACGGACAGCTCCACGGGCACGCGGTCCAGGCCGCACTGGATCAGCAAGCGGCTCAGGTGGGTTCCCACCGATCGGGAGCGCCGCACCGCACCGGACAGGTGGTCGTGCGCCGCCTGGAGTCCGGACCACACCCATTCCAGGTAGCCGACCGGCCCGGCCAGCTCGGGCACCTCGGCGAGGATCTCGTCGTCGGCGTGCGCGGCCCAGTGCGCGCGCAGTTCGCTCTTGGACAGGTTCACGTCGCAGTCCGGCGGCTCGTCGTACAGCCGGAGGAGCGCGCGGCGCCTGCCTTCGAACGGCTCGATCCCTTCGAGCACGGCGAGGCTGTCACGGGCGAGTTCGATCGCGAGTTCGCGGTCCGGTACCTCGATCAGCCAGTCGACCGGTGGCCGCCAGTAGTTGGTCGAGGTGTGCCACTTGGTGTGCAGTTCGGTCAGCGGCGCCGGATTGCTGAGGTGCCGGGCGAGCAGGCGTTCGTGCAGCTGGCAGCGGTTACCCGCCCGGATCGCGCTCACGCCGGGCAGGAAAGCGATGATCTGGTACAGGTCCGCGGCGACCAGCGAGGCGGGCAGTGTCAGCAACTTGTGGGCGTCGGTGGTCAGGTCCGCGCACCGCGGGTCGGCGAGGAGCCCATCGATCCGATCGGCGATCTCCTCGAAGAGCCCATCGGGCACGCGCCACGGGCCGTACGAGTAGACGTCGAGGATCGGCTCGTCGGTGAGCAGTAGTTCCAGATGCTCCGGCAGCCGCACCACAATCCCCCATCGACCCATGGAAACCGGACAGCAGCCTACGGTGGGTCGATCATGAATGGGGCCGGTGTCCGACCCTGGGTGCAGGATGGTGCCATGTGTAGAAGCATCAAGACGCTGCGGCCGCCGGCCACCGACGAGGTCACCGAAGAGGACATCCGCGCGGCGGCGCTGCAGTACGTCCGGAAGGTGTCCGGGTTCCGGCGTCCGGCAGCGCACAACCAGGCCGTCTTCGACCAGGCCGTCGAAGAGGTGACCCGGGCGACCGCCGCGCTGCTCGCCACCTTGGAGGTCAGGGGCGCGCGGACCGGCTCCTGACCCCTGCCGGTCGTTCGGCCCCCACGCGAACGCTCGGATCCGCGCCCTCGCGGAGGTGGGTCGCGGTCTCACGCCCACGGCCGGCATGGACGCCCGCGTTCGCCCCTGACCCCGCCGGCGCTCGATCGTCGCGGACGCGGGCGGCGACGTCGGTGGCCGCGCGGACGAAGGCCGCGAGCGCGCGTGACGTGCTGCGCTCAGGCCAGGCGAGTACGAGGGTCGCCGACGGTGCGTCGACCACGGGGACGCAGACAAGGTCGCGGCGCATGAGGCGGCGAGCGGACTCCGGGACCACGGCGACGACGCGGCCGAGGGCGATGAGCTGCATCAGCTCGGCGACGTCGCGCACCTCCGGGCCCGTTGCGTCGTCGCCGACCTTGCCCGGCCAGCGAGGCTGCGTCTCACCCTCCAGGTCCGCCCTGCGCAGGCTCGCCCGGCGGGCCAGCGGGTGATCGGCCGGGAGCACCACCACCTGGTCTTCGACGAGCAGTTCCTCGGTGTCGAAACCGCTGAGGTCGTGCACGGTGTGCAGGAACGCGACGTCGGCGCGGCCGTCGCGCAGGAGAGCCGCGCGCTCGCCCACGCCGGAGACGATCTCGGCGGGGAGCGCGTCCGGATCGGTCTCGTACGCCTTCAGGATGGCGGGCAGGAGGCCGCCGTCCCCTCCCGGCTTCATCGCGAGCACCAGCCGCCGGCCGGGACCGCCCGCTCGCCGGGTCCGGGCGGTCGCCGCCGAGACGGCCTCGAGGACCTTCCCGGCCTCGTGCAGCAGGACCTCGCCCGCCGGCGTCAGCGCCACGCGCCGGCTCGTGCGCTCCACCAGCGTCACGCCGAGGCGGCGTTCGAGCTGCCGGATCGCGCGAGACAGCGGCGGCTGCGCGATGCCCAGGCGCTCGGCGGCGCGCGTGAAGTTGAGCTCCTCGGCCACCGCCACGAAGTAGGCGAATTCTCGCGTCTCGACCGGATCCATACCTGCAGGGTATTGAACGCGACCCGGCCGGTCTTGGTCCCCGGCACCGCGCCGGTGGTGGGCTGGTCACATGACGAACGAGCAATCCCACGACGGCCGGATCGCGCTGGTCACCGGAGCGAACAAGGGAATCGGGCGCGAGGTCGCCGGCCGGCTGGCCGCGCTCGGCATGACCGTGCTGGTCGGGTCGCGCGACGCAGACCGCGGCGCGGAGGCGGTCGCGGCCCTGCGCGCGGCCGGCGGCGAAGCCCACGCCATCTGCCTCGACGTCACGGATCCGGACACGGTCCGGGCGGCGGCCGAGCACGTCGCCGAGTCCTTCGGGCGCCTCGACGTGCTCGTCAACAACGCCGGGATCCCCGGCGCGCTCTCCGCCCAGGCGCCGAGCCGCGCCGACCTGGCCGTCGTCCGGGAGGTGTTCGAGACCAACGTCTTCGGCATGATCACGGTGACGGCCGCGCTGCTCCCCCTGCTCCGGCGCTCGGCCGCCGGGCGCATCGTGAACGTCAGCAGCAGTCTCGGGTCGTGCGGCCTGATGAGCACGCCCGGCACCCACCAGGCGGGGCTGCCGCCCTCCGCCGCGTACGTGCCGTCGAAATCCGCGCTGAACGCGCTGACCGTGCAGTACGCCAAGGAGCTGCGCGACACCGCGATCCTCGTCAACGCCGCCGACCCGGGCGCCTGCGCGACCGACTTCACCGCGCCGCTCGGGTACGACGTCCCCCGCACCGCCGCCGACGGCGCGACCGTCGTCGTACGGCTCGCCACCCTGGGCGCGGGCGGGCCCACCGGTGGCTACTTCAACGAGGACGGCCCCCTCCCCTGGTGAGGCCGGCCCGTGGCCCGCGCGGCTCCCGCGGGCTCAGCCGTACAGGCGCTTGGCGTAGGCGGGGCCGTAGTAGCGCTCGAGCTCCTCGAGGGTCTCCTCGGTCTTCTGAACGCTCTTGACGATGTGGGCGTGCGGCGGGAGGGCGTCCGGGTTCCACGTCTCGGGCTTCCACAGCGCGGAGCGGAGGAACGCCTTGGCGCAGTGGAAGAAGATCTGCTCGATCTCCACGACGAGCGCCAGGCGCGGCCGGTGGTTCTTGACGACCATCTCGTCGAAGAAGGGGGCGTCGCGCAGCAGCCGGGCCCGGCCGTTGATGCGGAGCGTCTCGCTGCGGCCGGGCACGACGTAGATCAGGCCGACGTGCGGGTTGGCCAGGATGTTGCGGAACCCGTCGACCCGCCGGTTGCCGGGGCGGTCGGGGATGGCGATGGTGACGTCGTCGATGACGTGGGTGAAGCCGGGCGGGTCCCCCTTGGGGGAGACGTCGCAGGCGCCGGTGGCGTCGGCGGTCGCGATCAGGCAGAACGGCGAGGCCGCCAGCCACTCCCGGTCCACTTCGTGCAGCCGGACGCGCTCCTTGGCGATGGCACGCGGCATCGGCTCGCCGAGCAGGTCCCGCAGCTCCTCCTCCGAAGTGATCTCCGTAACCGTCGTGACATCCGTCATCCCGCCGCCCCCTTCGTGGTCACGAGCGGATCTCAGCGTAGCCCGAGGCCCTCACGGCCATCCACGGGGATTCTCAGCGGCCGGAAGCCGCCGCCACGTCGCTCGGACGGCGCGACAACGCGCGCTGATGGTTGCACAATGCTTCCCAAGCTCAGTGAGAGGTCGGGTCATAGATCGTGTCCACGTCGATTCACCAGAAGATCGCCGAAGAACTCGGCGTGCGCGAGCGGCAGGTGCAGGTCGCCGTCGATTTGCTCGACGGCGGTTCCACCGTGCCGTTCATCGCTCGGTACCGGAAGGAGGCGACGGACGCGCTCGACGACGTGCAGCTGCGCACGCTCGAAGAGCGGCTGCGCTACCTGCGGGAGCTCGACGAGCGGCGCGCGGCGATCCTGGAGTCGATCGAGTCGCAGGGCAAGCTCGACGACGCGCTCCGGGCGCAGATCATGGCCGCCGAGACCAAGGCCCGGCTCGAGGACATCTACCTGCCGTACAAGCCGAAGCGCCGTACGAAGGCCCAGATCGCCCGTGAGGCGGGGTTGGAGCCGCTCGCCGACGCGCTCCTCGCCGACCCGGGCCTCGACCCGCAGGCCGAGGCGGCGAAGTACACCAACGCCGACCTGGACGTCGCGGCGGCGCTGGACGGCGCCCGCGCGATCCTCGTCGAGCGGTTCGGTGAGGACGCCGATCTCATCGGCGACCTGCGCGAGCGCGTCTGGTCGCGGGGCCGCATGGTCGCCAAGGTCCGGGAGGGCAAGGAGGAGGCCGGCGCGAAGTTCTCCGACTACTTCGACTTCGCCGAGCGGCTGTCGGAGCTGCCCTCGCACCGGGTGCTCGCGCTGTTCCGCGGGGAGAAGGAGGACGTCCTCGACCTCACCCTGGAGCCCGACACCGAGGAGACCGATCCCGCGCAGCAGAACACCTACGAGCTGGCCATCGCGCACCGCTTCGGCGTCCCCTCCGGCTCCCGGTGGCTGACGGACACCGTGCGCTGGGCCTGGCGCACCCGCATCCTCGTCCACCTCGACCTGGACCTGCGGCTGCGGCTGCGCCAGGAGGCCGAGGACGAGGCCGTGCGCGTGTTCGCCACCAACCTGCGCGACCTGCTGCTGGCCGCACCGGCGGGCAGCCGTACGACGATGGGCCTCGACCCCGGCTTCCGCACCGGCGTGAAGGTCGCGGTCGTCGACCGTACGGGCAAGGTCGTGGCGACCGACACCATCTACCCGCACAAGCCGCACGGCCGCTGGAAGGACGCCCTGGAGTCCCTGGGGCGGCTCGTCGAGCAGCACGCCGTCGACCTGGTCGCGATCGGCAACGGCACCGCCTCGCGCGAGACCGACCAGCTCGCGGCGGACCTCATCAAGAAGCACCCGAAGGTCACCAAGATCGTGGTGTCCGAGGCGGGCGCCTCGGTCTACTCCGCCTCCCCGTACGCCTCGCGGGAGCTGCCCGACCTCGACGTGTCGATACGCGGCGCGGTCTCGATCGCCCGCCGGCTGCAGGACCCGCTCGCCGAGCTCGTCAAGATCGACCCCAAGTCGATCGGCGTGGGCCAGTACCAGCACGACGTCTCCGAGGTGAAGCTGTCGCGCTCCCTCGACGCGGTCGTCGAGGACTGCGTCAACGCCGTCGGCGTCGACGTCAACACCGCCTCGGTGCCGCTGCTCACCCGCGTGTCCGGCATCGGCTCCGGGCTGGCCGAGAACATCGTCTCGCACCGCGACGCCAACGGCCCGTTCCGCGCCCGCGACACTCTCAAGAGCGTCGCCCGGCTCGGCCCGAAGGCGTTCGAGCAGTGCGCGGGCTTCCTGCGCATCCAGGACGGCGACGACCCGCTGGACAGTTCCGCCGTGCACCCGGAGGCCTATCCGGTCGTACGGCGCATCCTGGGCGCTACCGGCGGCGATCTGAAGGCCCTGATCGGCAACAGCACCGCCCTGCGCTCCCTGAAGCCGCAGGACTTCGTCGACGACACGTTCGGCCTGCCGACGGTCACCGACATCCTCAAGGAGCTGGACAAGCCGGGCCGCGACCCGCGTCCGGCGTTCAAGACCGCGACGTTCAAGGAGGGCGTCGACAAGGTCAAGGACCTCGAGCCCGGCATGATCCTCGAGGGCGTCGTCACCAACGTCGCCGCCTTCGGCGCGTTCGTCGACATCGGCGTCCACCAGGACGGCCTCGTCCACGTCTCCGCGATGTCCCGGACGTTCGTCAAGGACCCGCGCGACGTCGTCAAGTCCGGCGACGTGGTCCGCGTGAAGGTCCTCAGCGTCGACATCCCGCGCAACCGCATCTCGCTGACCCTGCGCCTCGAGGACGACGCCGAGCGCCGCCCGCAGGACGACGGCGGACGCCGCGACGGTGGCGGCGGCGGAAACCGGCAGGGCGGCGGCCGGCGTGACGACCGCTCGGGCCGGCAGCGCCGCGACCGCGGCGGCTCCGGCGGCGGAAGTGGAGGCGGAGGCGGCGCGATGGCCGACGCCCTGCGCCGTGCCGGCCTCGACAAGGGCCTCGGCGGTCGCTGACCAAGAGATCCCTGGCGTTCACGGGTGGACGCCAGGGATCACCTCCTTTTCGTCGGCCGAACACCGATCAGATGCCGGCTCGACCGCTGTCATGCGAAGGCCACAACGTCCCCGGCCATGACCTGGGGCGGGTTGGGCATCAGGGCCGCGAGCTTGTCCTGCACGAAGTCCTCCGCGCTCGAGACCGACTCCTTGGCACCGGTCTCGTCCTCGAAGACGCTGGTCGAGATCATGACCCCGTTCCCGGCATCGACCCAGTAGTAGGCCACGAAGCCTGGGATCTGGCGCATGAGCGGCACGAACCCCTCGTTCACCAGGCGTCCCGCCTCGTGCGGATCGGTCACCCCTTCATACCGCCGGATTGCTGCGTACATGGCTGATCTCCTCGCGGGTTCCGAGTTCGTCCTCTACTGAGGCCCGTACCCTGCGACAGCGGCCTCGCTCGACGCCTCCGGCAAAGGACGCCGGTCAGCGGTCGATGAAGTCCTGGGGGACCATGACGCGGAGGGCGTTGGGGCGGATGTGGATGCGGACCGGGGTGCGGCCGCGGATCTCGCCGTCGATGTCCAGCGGCAGGGCGGGGTAGGTCTCCAGGTGCAGGTCGCCGGTGGTCAGGAACGGCTCGTCGTCCATGGTGAGGTACGACCCGGTGAGCGCGTGCCGGACCGCCGAGCCGATCAGGTGGAGACGGCTGCCCGCGCCGAAGCGGTAGGCGAGCAGCAACCGGTCGTCGATGTCGGCGTCGCGTGCGATGCGGCGGCCTCCGTGGAACGCGCCGTTGGCGATGTTGAGCTGGTGCGTCTCGAACTCCAGCGTGGTGTCGCCGGCGGTGATGCATGCCCGAAAGGGGCGGTGGCCGGGGAGCGCGGACAGGGCGGTCAGGGGGTACGCGGACCGGCCGAGATGCCGCTTGAGGCGGTGCGGCACCCGGTCGGCGACCTGGACGGAGACGCCCAGGCTGACCTTTCCTTAGTCACTCTTGGTGATCTCGTGATACCGTTCTGCTATCAGCACGCCTCGTGCCCAGGCGACGCGAGGCACCTTCCTCGGTCCGATAGCCGTGCAAGCTGGACCGATAGCGTCCGGAGGGACGTGCCACGCGGGTCGGCGGCTTTGCCCGCCGACACCAGGGCACGAAGACGATTGGCACAGGCCCGGCATCCAGCCGGGACGATTCCTGAGGATTCCCCAGGAATCGCTTAGCCAATCAGAGACGCTGACCATGTTGGTGAAGGGTGGAGCCAGCCTGGCCGAGGTCGACGTCGGCGACAGCCTCGTCGAGGGCCCGCGCCAGGCGCTCCGGCCGCCGTACGTTGATCACCCGGGCCACCGTGACGCCCTGCTCGGCTAGGAGCCGGGGGGCGCGGTGGAGGAGCGCCGCACCCATACGGGCCCGGGTATTGATCACGAGTACGGCGGGACCGCCGTCCCTGATGGCGGCCGTCAGCTCGTCTTTGCTCCGCATGTCACTCGTGATACCAGTTTTGACGTCTTTAATGACTCTTTACGGTCAGTCCTCGGCGGCGCGGAGCCTCGACGGAGCGCGGCGCCGGGCGTACAGGCTGGTCGCGGTGACGGTGAGGAGCGTCACGACGATGACGGCGAGGGACAGCGGCGTCGGGACCTCGGGCACCTGCGACCAGGAGCCATGCGCCCAGTGCAGCACCAGCTTGACCCCGATGAAGGCGAGGATGACGGCGAGCCCGTAGCCGAGGTGGACGAGCTTGCTCAGCGTGTTCTGCAGCACGAAGTACAGCGCGCGCAGGCCGAACAGGGAGAAGGCGTTCGCGGTGAAGACGAGGTACGGATCCTGGGTGATGCCGTAGACGGCGGGGATGGAGTCGACGGCGAACACCACGTCGGCGCCGAACACCGCCACGACGACGAGCGCGAACGGCGTCAGCGCCCGGCGGCCGCCCTTCCGCGCGAACATCCGCGGGCCCTGGTAGTCGTCGGTCACCGGCATGAAGCGGCGCAGCAGGCGCACGGAGCGCAGCGATGAGACGTCGACGTCGTGGTCCGTGCCCTTGACCGCGTCTTTGAGGATCTTCACGGCGGTCGCGAGCAGGATCGCGCCGAACAGCAGGAACGCCCAGTCGATCGCCTGCAGCGCCGCCGCGCCGATCACGATGAAGATCGCACGCAGTACGAGCGCCCCCGCGATGCCGTAGAGCAGGACGCGCTGACTGAGGACCGAGGGCACGGCGAACGCGGCGAGCAGCAGCATGAACACGAAGAGGTTGTCGACGGACAGCGACTTCTCGACCAGGTAGCCGGTGAAGTACTCCGTCCCGATCGACGCCCCGAACCGCTTCCAGGCGAAGACGCCGAACAGGATCGGCAGCGCCACGTAGAAGCCCGACCACGCCAGCGACTCGCGCAGCGAGGGCGTGTGCGGGCGGCGCGTGAGCATCAGATCGACCGCGAACAGGGCGAGGACACCGGCGATGGTGATCGTCCACAGCAGCGGCGAGGCGATGGACTCGGACATGCGAGAACTCCCGGAACGTCAAAAGCGTCCGAGGTCTCCTTCACCCGCCGTCAGGGGCGGGCCGCCGCCCGGGGACCTCGTGGGAGGCCCGTACTGACCGGGTGGGCGCTGGGAAGTACTCCCCTCGCCCACCCACTTTAGCCGGATAAGGCCGGGTAAAACCAAGATTCCGGGCGGTCGGGTTGGTCACATGGGTCAGTTCGCGCTGCGGACCCAGCCGACGGGCTGGAAACGGGCGGCGTCGGCGGGGCGTTCGCCGTCGAAGACCAGGCGGCCGGCGGCGTCCCGGGCCCGTACGCCGTCGACGTACACGCCGCGTCCCTCGTACGCCGGGTCGGTCGTGTAGCGCCAGCGGACCGAGGTCGTGCCCGCCGGGAGCGTCGCGGTCGCGGTCGCCCAACGCCGCCCGGCGAACCCGGAGAAGGCCCCGTTGACGGTCCACGCGGTGCGCCCGGCCCGCAGGGACAGCGGTGCGGGCGTCCAGGTCTTCCCGTCCGGGGAGGTCTCGAGCACGCCGATGTCGGTCTCCTCGGTGTCGTACCAGAGGTGGAAGGACAGCCGGGAGGCTCCGGCGGGCATCGGCGCGGTCAGGGTCGCGGTCGTGTTGTCGTTCATCTGGGAGAACCACGCGTCGCGCCCGTCGGCGGGCCGTACGGGGACGGCGCGGGCGAGGTCGTGGGCGACGGCGCGGCGGGCGGGGTTGATGCTGCCCCAGTTGCGGCTGGGGTGCACCCGGTTGGTGAGCAGGATCGCGAACGACCGGGAGATCGGGTCGATCACGATGCTGGTGCCCGTGTAGCCGGTGTGGCCGATCGTGACCGGAGAGGCCATGGCGTCCTCGTACCAGCGCAGGCCGATCTCGAAGCCGAGGCCGTGAGCGTTGCCGGGGAACGCGGTGTTGAGGTCGGTGAACAGCAGCCGTACGGAGTCCTCGGACAGGACGCGGGCGTGGCCGTACCGCCCGCCGTCGAGGATCATCTGGGCGAAGATCGCGATGTCGTGGGCGGTGGAGAACACCCCGGCGTGCCCGGCGACGCCGCCGAGGGCGTAGGAGTTCTCGTCGTGCACTTGGCCCCAGACGAGGCCGCGGTCGAGGGCGGCGTACGGCTTGTGCTCGTACTCCGTGGCGGCGATCCGCGGCTTCTCCGACGCGGCCGGGTTGTAGCCGGTGTCGCGCATGCCGAGCGGCCCGGTGATGCCGTCCCGGACGAGGACGTCCAGGGTCTTGCCGGTCACCTTCTCCAGCACGAACTGCATCGTGATCATGTTGAGGTCGGAGTAGATGTAGGCGGTGCCGGGCGTGGCCTGCGGCGTGTCCGCGAACAGCGCCGCCTCCTGCGCCGCGCGGCCGCTGTAGTTGTAGAACGGCAGGTCGGGCCGCAGGCCGCTGGTGTGGGTGAGCAGCTCGCGGATGGTGATCGCGCCCTTGCCGTTCTGGGCGAAGCCCGGCAGGTAGGTCGCGACGGTGGCGTTCAGGTCGATGCGGCCCCGCTCGATCTGCTGGATCGCCGCGACAGTGGTGAACAGCTTCGACATGGACGCCAGGTCGAAGATCGTGTCCTTGCGCATCGGGATCCACTGGTCGCGCGGCAGCTCGGTCGGCTTGTCGTCGGCGTACCGCAGCGCGTACCCCATCGCCTCGTGCTCGGCGACGACGCCGTTCCGGGCGGCCAGCACCACGGCGCCCGGGTAGAGCGGGGTGGTCGGCGAGGGGTTCATGTAGCCGGCGGCGTCCTTGGCGATCGCCGCGACCGCGTCGGGGAGCAGCCCGGCCCGCTGCGGGGAGCCGTACCGGAGCACCTGTCCGGAGGTGAACCGCAGGTCCGCGGCGGTGACGGTCGGCGGCCCGGCGGCGCTCGTCCGCGCGGGGGCGGACGCCCCCTTCCGGACCGGCCCGGCGGCGGACGCCCCCTTGTTCACCGGGTCGGCGTGGGCCGCCGCGACCGGTGCGCACAGGCCCGCGAGGGCAACGAAGATCGGCAGGGCACGGCGCATCGTCTCTCCCGGGGGTCGGAGGGGTGGCTCAGCGGTACAGCAGGTAGTGGGCCCGCCGGGCGCGGAACCGCGCCAGCTCGCCCTGCCAGCCGGCGACGACCTGGTCGACGTTCGCGCCGCCGTCGATGGCGGTACGGACCTGGTCCGAGCCGGTGAGCGTGTCGATGTCGTACGGGGGCTTGCTCTCCCGCCAGGCGAAGTTCTTCGGGTAGAGCCGCCGGGCACTGATGATCATGGCGAGGGCGGTGCGGATCGGGTCGTAGCGCCGTCGGTCGGTGACGACCAGCTGCACGCCCCCGCAGTTCTGGTTCACCCACTTGGAGAACGTCGGCACGAAGTACGCCTCGCGGAACCGCACGCCCGGCAGGTTCAGGCCGTTCAGGTCGTCGACCCAGTGCCAGTCGACGTACGGCGCGCCGACCAGTTGGAACGGCAGGGTCGTGCCGCGCCCCTCCGAGAGGTTCACGGCCTCGAACAGGCCCATGCCCGGATAGGCGAACGCCGTGTCGACCGTCGGCATGTTCGGGGAGGGCGGCACCCACGGCAGGCCCGTCTCCTCGTACGTCATGCCGCGCCGCCACCCGCGCATCCGCACGACCTGCGGCTTCGCCTTCCCATCCAGGAACTCCCCGTCGAAGAACCGGGCGAGCTCGCCGACGGTCATGGCGTGCTGCTGGGCGATCGCCGCGCGGCCCACGCCGGAGGCGTACTCCGGGTGGAGGACCGGCCCGGTCGCCTCGACGCCGCCGAGCGGGTTGGGCCGGTCGAGCACGACGAAGCGCTTGCCCGCCTGGATCGCCGCGCGCATGCAGTCGTACATCGTCCAGATGTAGGTGTAGAAGCGCGCGCCGACGTCCTGGATGTCGAAGACGACCGTGTCGACACCGGCCTTGGTGAAGTCGGCCGCGATCTGCTCGGGCTTCTTGGCGTAGGCGTCGTAGACCGCGATCCCGGTGCGCGGGTCCTTGTAGGAGCCCTCCGAGCCGCCGGCCTGCGCCGAGCCGCGGAAGCCGTGCTCGGGACCGAAGACCGCGACGAGGTCCACGCCGGACCCGTTGTGCATGATGTCGACCTCGTGGCTCAGGTCACGGATCACCGCCGTCGGGTTGGCGACCATCCCCACCTTCTGGCCGCGAAGCTCCTGATAGCCCCCGGCGCGCAGCGCCTCGAAGCCCGTCGACACCCCTCGGCCGGGCGCGGCCTGGGACGCCGGGAGATCAAGGGAGGCGAATGGGACGGCCGCGCCGGCGACCGCGATTCCGCGAAGCATTCCACGCCGTGTCGTCATGATCGAATCCCTCTCAGGTCGGCCACGACGGGCCGGTGGTCGGAGGCGAGCGTGTCCGGCACGAACGCGCCGGTGACCCGCGGGCCCGGGGTGAACGTGATGTAGTCGATGCGCTTGACCGGCGCGTCGGCGGGCCACGTGGGCGTCGTACGCTTCCCGGCGACGGTCAGCGCGTCGCTCAGCCGCGTCCACAGCGGCGCGAGCTCGGACGCGTCCGGCTCGGCGTTGAAGTCGCCTAGCAGCAGCTTAGGACCACGCCGCCGGGACATGATGGCCGCCATGTCGGCTACCTGCGCCCGGCGCACGGCGGGGTCGGACCGGTAGTCCAGGTGGGTCACGAACACCCGGATCCGTACGCCCCGCGCCTTGATCAGCACCTCGGGGAAGCCGGGTGCCGGGGCCGGGACGGGGTTCGGCACCTGCGTGGACAGCCGCGTGATCTCGTGATTCTCCGCGCGGAGGATCGGGAACCGGGACAGCACCGCGACGCCGAACCTCCGGTCCGGCGCCCCGGCCCGGTCGGGCGGCAGCGTGTAGATCGGCGCGAAGAACACCCGCATGCGCAGACGCCGGGCGAGCCAGGACGCCTCGTCGGCGTAGTCGCTCCGCGTCCCCCAGGCGACGTCGACCTCCTGCAGCCCGACGACGTCGGGATGCTGGGCCTCGATGGCACGTGCCTGGCGTTCGAGGTCGAAGACGTGGTCGGCGCCCGCACCGGCCTGGATGTTGTACGACATCACCCGCAGCGCCGCGCCTGGGCGTACGGCCGCGTGGGCGGGCGGGGCGGCGACCAGAGCGGCGAGGAACATGGCGAGCCCCGCGACCGTCCGGGAACGGGTCCGGGCGGAACGGCGGACGAGCGGGGCCATGGACTCTCCTGCCGCGTCGACTGAAAAGAATCAACAGGATCTTGCGGACGTATGAAAATTAGATACAGGGGACGCGGGCGTCAATAGCCCGCCCTCAAAACGGTCCCGTACCGGCGATGGGAGGATGGAGGGGTCATGCCCAGCGAGCCGGTCTTCCGTCTGCCCCGCGCGGTGGTGTTCGCCGCCGTGTGCACGGCCCTTGCCGTCGTCGGGCATACGGCGGCGTCCCACGGGCCCGTCCCCGCGGCGGCGGTGGCGGCGGGGCTGGCCGGGCTGACCGTCGTCGGCGCCGTGCTGGCGGGGACCGAGCGGTCCCTGGGCACTATCCTCGCCGGGCTGCTCGGCGGGCAGTTCATGCTGCATGTCCTGTTCACGGCGGCGCAGCACGGCCAGCACCTGGCCCATCACCCGGCGGTCCTGGCCTCCCACGGCACCCGCGCGATGACGCTCGCGCACGTGACGGCCGCCGCCGTCTCGGCCTGGTGGCTGCGGCGCGGCGAGCGCGCGGTGTGGCGGCTGGCCCGGAAGGTCGCGGCCGCCGCCGTACGCCCGTGGCGGGCGCTCCTGACCTCGCCCGCTCCCCTACCCGTGCCGTACCGGCACCCCGTCGCCGACACGGTGACCGGACCGCCGGAACACCTCCTCCGCCACATCCTCACCCGGCGCGGGCCACCCTCTCCGTTCCCCGCGTTCGGCTGAACGCCCGACGGACCGGATCGGCGAATCCGGTCCCCCAGCACGCTCCCCGAACATCACGAACGGAGAACTTCCATGCGCATGGCGCATCCGCCCGGCCTCGACCGACCCGCCCGGGGGCGCCTCGCGGGGACCCGCCGAGGACCGGTCGCCCGGTTCACGGCCGCGGTCACCGCGACGACCCTCGCCGGCCTCCTCACCGGCGTCCTCGGCGCCGCACCCGCCGAGGCCCACACCACGCTCACCTCCGCAGTGCCCGCCAAGAACTCGAAGGTGCCGTCACCGGCCCGGATCAAGCTGACCTTCGCCGAAGCGGTGCGGTTCCCGGGCATCGTCGTGCTCGACGCCAAGGGCGGCCATCACGAGTCCGGCAAGGCGCAGGCGACGGACGCCACGGTGACCGAGCAGGTCGGTGGCGTCCTCCCGCCGGGGGTCTACACGGTCGGCTGGCGGGTGGTCGCGGAGGACGGGCACCCGGTGACCGGCGACTACAAATTCACGGTCGTGGGCGGGACGTCCCCGTCACCGGCCGCCACGTCTCCCGCCGCGACCTCCCCGGCGACCGGCTCCGCGGCCCCGGCGGCAGGCGCGCCGGCCGCCCGGCAGACCTCGTCCTCGTCCGGCGGGGGCTGGGGGTGGGTCGGCCTGGGCGCCGCCGTCGTCGCCGTGCTGATCGCCGGCGTGGTGCTGCTGCGCAGGCGCCGCACGGCGCGGACCTGACCAGCGTGCCCCCACCGCAGGGCTGATGGCCGTTTCCGACGGCATCCGGGATCGCCGCCGCTCCGTACGGCGCGCGGCGCTCCCGGATCCGGAGGCGGCGTCTCAGGAGCGTACGGCGGTGAACTCGACGCGGCGGCCGGGCTCGTCCGGCGGCCGCCGGACGCCGTTGACGTACACCTGGACGGCTCCCGCGTCGCCGAGGACGACGTTGAGGCGCGGGTCCTCGAAGCGTACGGACTGGCCGTGTACGAGAGTGCGGTTGACCAGGATGTCGCCGCCCGGAACGCCGACGAACACCTGGCAGCGCGGGCCGGTGACCATCAGGGTCAGCGTCGCCGCCGGGGCGGTGGCGGTCGTCGGCCGGGCCCGGGTGGGTGTGCGGACCTGCGCCCAGATCGAGTAGCCGGCGAATCCCAACACGCCGGTCAGCAGGAGGATCCCGGCGACGGCGACCGCCGTCGAGGCGCGGAGCGACCGCCTGCGCTCAGGCGAGACATGACGTCCCACGGCGGAGAGTCTAGTCAGGCTTTCTTCCGCATGTCAGTCGTCCCATTTGTCAATGTCCGGAAACGGTCGTGGAGACGCGTTTGGCGGATCATCATGCGACGTCCGAGACCCCTGTGGCATAGGGGGTATCGCCCGCCTGGTGACCATCGCCGAATTGTCCGGAAGCAGGCGTTATTAGCAGTCTTTAACCGGATAATCTCCGGAGAAGTGACGGGAAGCCGTCAATGAACGGGACGGACGCCTGCGATGCCTTACTCTCGCCGTGCTCTCTCGGCCAAGGCACTGGGCATGCTGTCGGTCGTCGTGCCGACGCTCGCCGCCTGCTCGCTCGGCTCCGGCTCGAGCGGATGCGCCGACCAGTCGATCACCGTCGCCGCCGCCCCGTCGATCGGCCCGGCGATCGAGCAGGCCGCGCGCCGCTACAACGCCGGCGCCTCCTGCGCCCGCGTCACCGTACGCCGCCAGCGGCCCGCCGAGGTCGCGGCCGACCTGTCGGGGCAGGGTTCCAACCCGGGGGCGGAACGCCCCGACGCGTGGATCCCCGACTCGTCGCTCTGGCTCCCGATCGCCCGCCGCACCGGCGCGGGCGCCGCCGTCGTACGGCCGTCCGGCGCTTCGGTCGCGATGTCGCCGCTGGTCCTCGCCGTCCCGCGCGGGCACGCGCCCAGCACCGCAGACTGGCGGCTCCTGCTGTCCCACCAGTTGCCGGGCACCGGGGGAGCACAGCCTCCCCTGCGCGTACGGTTCCTCGACCCGGCCGCGGAGGCCACCGGTCTCGGCGCGCTGCTCCTCGCCCAGAACGCCGCCGGCTCCGGCAAGACCGGGCTCGCGACCTTCGCCGTCACGCTCTACTCCGACCTCGGCGCCGCCCTCCCCGACGAGCGAGCCGCCTACACGGAGATCGCCAAGGGTGCTGCCTCACCTTCGAACAGTCCCTCCGGGTCATCCCCGACCAACCCACCCGCGGCGACCTCCCGGCCGCCGACCGCCGTCGTGCTGTCCGAGCAGTCGGTCTGGCAGCACGGCCACACCGACGCCACCCCGCCCGTCACCGCGCTCTACCCCGACGGCCGCACACTCGCCCTCGACTTCCCGTACGTCTCCACCACCACCGACCGCAAGCGGTCGAGGACCGTCGAGGACTTCCAGGCCACGCTCGCCCAGTCCCAGACCCGCGTGGCGCTGCAGGGGCTCGGACTGCGCACCCCCGACGGCGTCGCCGGGGCGGACTTCGACGAGCGGTACGGCGTCGTCGCCCGCGTCCCGGACCGGCTCCCGTCCCCCGACCCGACGAACGTCGGCCGGGTCCTGCAGATGTGGCAGCGCACCGTGCTCGGCGCGCGCATGCTGATCCTCCTCGACGTCTCCCCGTCCATGGCCGACCCGGTCCCGCAGACCAAGGACACCCGCATGCAGGCCACCGCCAAGGTCGCCGTCGGCGGGGTCCACATCCTCAGCGACAACTCCCAGGTGGCGCTGTGGGAGTTCGCCACCCAACTGGACGGCGACCGGGACTATCACCAGATCGTGCCCTTCCGGACCCTCAGCGACAGGGTCGGCGCGGGATCGCAACGGAACCTGCTCGAACGGTCGTTCGCCGCCGCCGCGCCGGTGCCGCACACACGTACCAGCCTGTACGACTCCGTCCTCGCCGCCTACCGGGAGGCCGTACGGACCTACCAGCCGGACCACAACAACGTCGTGGTGCTGCTGACCGACGGAATCAACTACGACCCGGGCCGCACCATCTCGCTGCAGACCCTCCTGACGGAGCTGAAGCGGGCCGCCGACCCGATGCGGCCGGTCACGATCGTCCCCATCGCCTTCGGCCCGGACATCGACCCGGGATCGCTCCAGCGGATCGCCGCGGCGACCGGCGGGGAGGCGTTCGTCACCCTCGACCCGCGGCAGGTTCAGCAGGTCTTCCTGCAGATGCTCATCCGCCTCACATGCGGGCAGACCTGCCCGATGTCGTGAGGCGTACGGGGAGACGCGGCCGGCGGCAGAGACCGCGCAGACCGATCCTCCATCAGATGGGGGCGTGCGCGCGAAGCCGGTGCATGATCTGGCCGGCGTCCGGTTCGCTCCGGATACGGTGCGCCGGCAGGCCCAGGCGGGAGAGCAGGTCGAGCGTGCTCAGAACCATCTCGGGGGGCCCACAGACGAATGTCATGGGCCACGCCTCGACGTGGTCTCGCCCGACGACGTCGGCGACCGTCCGGCTCGGCGGGTGGTCGGGGTCGTCCGACACCGCCGCGATCAGGCGAAGCCGACCGTGCGCCGTGGCCAGGTGCGTCATGTCCTCCACGTCGTAGAAGTCCGCCTGCCGTCGCACGCCGTGGATCAAGGTGATGTCGGCCGCGCTGCTCGTCCGCAGCGTCTCCTCGGCGATCGCTTTGAGCGGGGCGAGCCCGGTCCCCCCGGCGAGGCACAGCAGCCTCTCCGGCACCGGCGAGGGCAGTGTCATCATGCCCCGCGGTGGTCCGAGCATCAGCCGATCCCCGACGGACGTCTGGCGGACGAGGGTCGTGCTGACCCAGCCGGCCGGAATCAGGCGCACGTGAAAGGTGAGGTGGTTGTCCGGGCTCGGGGCGTTCGCGATCGAGTACGCCCGCCAGATCCGCGGCCAGCGAGCGGTCTGGATCGTGGCGTACTGACCGGCGAGGAACGGGTAGGGCTGCTCCGGCTCCACCGTGATGACCGCGGTCTCGGGCGATCTCTGCTCATGGGCGATGACCCGGGCGTTCCAGTAGGGAGGGGAGGAGGTCTCGTCCTGCGCCGCAGCCTGGATCATGATCGTGGCGATCAGTTCGTAGGCCGCCAGCCACGCGTCGCTGAACTCCTGCCTCCACGCTTCGCCAGCGACGGCCCGCATCGAGGCGATCAGGCACCGCCCGACGGCGGGGTAGTGCTCCGGCCGCACGTCGAACTTGCGATGGTCCCTCGCGAGTTCGCCGAGGTAGGCGGTCACGCTCGCGGAGTCCTCGAGGTTGAGGACCACATAGGTGAGGGCCTGGACCAGCCGGTCTCGCTGCGAGTCCATCCCCGCCGGGAACAACGCGCGTACCTGCGGATACCGCGAGAAGAGCAAGCCGTAGAACTGCGAGGCCACCTTCTCCTGGTTCTCGGAGACGAGTCCCCAGCTCTCACGCAGGAGGGCGATGTCCACGCTCACGGGCGCGGCTCGCGGGGCGTCGCCGGCGTTCGCGTCAGCGGCGACGGGCTCTCCGGCGGTGACGTCCTCAGGGGTTCGCTTTTCCCCGCCTCCCCGGTGAAGTAGCCGGCTCCAGCGGGACGTACCGACCTGTCGGCCGTCCGCGCCCTGCGGTCTTCTTTCTTGAGGAGCGGAATGTTCTTCGAGCAATGGATGTAGGCCTCCTCGACGCTGACGACGACCCACCGCTCGGCGCGACGGCCCGATGCGGGTTCGTCGTCGGACAGCCCGTAGTCCGTCGCCGCCTCCGCGGTGATGATGCGAGCCCGCCCGTTGACGTGCAGTCCGACGAGGTCGTTGAAGAAATCGACCATCAGGACGCCGATGTGCCCGTTCTCGACGATGTTGCCGAGGCTGGCCATGACGCCGTTGCCGTGGTACTCCGGGTAAGCGATGGTTCCTTCGTCGATGACCTTGATGAAGCCGGGCGGTCCGGCGCGGAACGTGCAGTCACACTCGCCCTGGGCGTCGGCGGTCGCGACGAACGCCATTTCCTGGCTGCCGATGAATTCCCGCATACGCGGGTTCAGCCGGTCACGTACCTGCCTGTCGTAGAAGCCGGCAGCTCGCTGATCGGTGCCGAAGGCCCGCTGAAGCAGGTGCTCTCCGTACGACCCAGGCCGATCCGAGCCGGATGCGTTCGCCGCCAAGCCGTAACTCACTCCCTGTAGTCGGCTCCTCTGAACCGCGCACGGTCTCAGCGCGAACCAAAGGTGAACCTGCTCACCCGATGGGCCACTGATACGACTGATAGTCCTCCCGGGACGACCGAAACAGCGGCGAGCCTACCCCACTGAATCACTTTGGTCATCTTTTGCCACAGAAAGTCCCTATTTAGTTGTTGCATCACTTTTTGAACCGCAATAGCAACAGACAGTGACTCCGGCGGGTGAAACGCAGCGCCCGCGTACGCCGTCATCGGCCGCGCGTGGCCGGTTCGCCGAAGCACCCGGACAGGCCTGTCCCATGCCGTGAGGTGGACGGGTAAGGTCACAATGCTGTGAGATCAATCGAGTGGCTGGCGATGGCCCGGCATGGCGAGAGCACGGCCAACGTTGCCGGGCAGGAGGCCGAGGCCAACGGGCTCCATGCGGTCGACCTCGCGCTGCGCGACGCGGACGTCCCCCTGTCCCGCCTCGGCCGGGAACAGGCAACGGCGCTCGGCCGCCGGCTGGCCGCACTACCCCGGGACGAGCGCCCCACGGTCGTGCTGTCCTCGCCGTACCTCCGGGCGCGGGAGACCGCACGCCTCGCCCTCGATCAGCTCCCCGATGCCCCGCCGATCGTCCTGGACGAACGCCTGCGCGACCGCGAGGTCGGCGTCCTGTACCTGCTCACGCAGCGCGGCATCGAGGCCCGCTATCCGGAGGAGGTCGAGCGCAAGCGCAGGCTCGGGAAGTTCTACTACCGGCCGCCCACCGGTGAGTCCTGGGCCGACGTGGCGCTGCGGCTGCGCAGCGTCCTCGCCGACGTGGAACGCGAGCACCCCGGCGGCCGCGTCCTCGTCGTCGCGCACGACGCGATCGTCGTCCTGACGCGCTACATCGTCGAGCGCCTGTCCGAAGAAGAGCTCCTCGATGTGGAACGCACCCTGGTGGCCAACTGCTCGCTCACCATCTGGGCCCGCGAGGAGGGGGAGCTCCGCCTCGTCACGTTCAACGACACCGAGCACCTCAAGGACGCCGGCCTGACCCCGTGAGCGCGGAGGGCGCGGTCAGTCCTCGTCGTCGTGGACGAAGAGGTTGAGCAGCCAGCTCACCAGGCCGACGACGATCGCTCCCCAGAACGCCGCCCAGAAGCCGGACACGTGGAACGGCAGGTGCAGCTTCCCGGCGCTCCAGCTCGCCAGCCACAGCAGCAGGCCGTTCACGACCAGCGCGAACAGCCCGAGCGTGAGCACGTAGAACAGACACCCGAGCGTTTTGACGATCGGCTTGAGGAAGCCGTTGATCAGGCCGAAGACGACGGCCACGGCGACCAGCGTGCCCACCTTGCGCGGAGTCGTCGCCGCCGTCACGTCGATGCCGTGGACAATCAACGTGGCCACCCACAGCGCAACTGCGGTGATGACCACCCGTATCAGGATCTTCACGACTCGATGGTCGCACGAAACACTGGGTCCATGGTCACCCTCCGGAGGGTGACCGAAGACGACGTCGACGATCTGTCCGCCGTGCCGGGGCGCGCGTTCGCCGACATTCCCGGTGCCCCGCCCGTCCGGCCCATGTGGCGCGCCCCGGCCTGACTCCCGCGACGACCCTTATGACGTGCTCTCGAGGGCTGCGGGCTCGGATGTGGGCGTACGCCGGGCGGTGAGGGCCGCGGCGGCCGGAGGGCCCGCCAGCGCGACGAAGACGGCGAGCACGCCGGGAAGGGCCAGCGCGGTCCGCAGTGAGGTCGCCTCGGCCAGGTGACCGATGACCGCCGGCCCGGCCAGCAGTCCGCCGTAGCCGAAGCTGGTCAGCAACGCGATCGTCCGTCCCGCCGTGTCCGGGTCCGCCCCTGCCGTGCTGAAGACCACCGGCACGATCGTCGCCAGGCCGACGCCGACGAGGACCCATCCCGCCCACGCGCACCCCATCGCGGCGGCACCGGCCGATGGGGCGACGAACACGAACGCGTAGCCGACGGCGGCCAGGGCGCCCGCCAGGCGGAGCGTGTGACCCGCCCCGAGCCGGCCCCGCAGCCGGTCGCCGAGGAGCCGTACGGTGGTCATGGCGACCGAGAAGACCGTGAACGACAGGGGCGCGAGGTCGGCCGACGCGCCGAGCACCCGGCGGGCGTGCATCGCCGCCCAGTCCATCGCGCCGCCCTCGCAGATCGCGCCCGCGAGCATCACCGCGCCCAGCAGCACGATCGTCCCCGAGATACGGCCGCGCCTCGGAGCGGCGGCCGGCTCGCGAGACGGTGCGGCGCCGCCTCCGGGAAGGAGCAAACGGGCGGGAAGCAGGAACAACACCGTCATGGTGAGCGCGGTCCCGACGAGGAGCGTCTCGACACCGAGGCCGGCGCGCAGCGCGGCCGACGTGACGAGGCCGCCGGCCGCACCGCCGAGACTCCACATGCCGTGGAACGCCGACATGATCGGCCGGTCGTAGCGGACCTCGACCTCGACGGCGTGCGCGTTCATGCCGACTTCGAGCAGTCCGAAGCCGATCCCGAAGATGACCGCGCCGACGATGAGCGCCGGAAAGGAGCCCGCGAGCGCCGGCCCGAGCAGGAGGAACGCGTGGAGGGGGCCGGCCGCCCAGGTGAGCCGACGGCTCGACCAGCGGTCGGACATCCGGCCCGCGAACTGCATCGACACGAGTGCCGTGAGGGAGACCACGAGGAGCGCGGTGCCGGTCCGTCCGGCGCTCAGGTCGAGCCGGTCGGCGAGGGCGGGCAGGCTCGCGGCCCAGATGCCCACGGTCGTGCCGCACAGGCCGAAGTAGGAGAAGACGCCGACGCGGGCGCGCCTGGCCACGGGATCGATCACGGATCCTCCTAATTTGCTCTTGGCTAGAACATAATGGAGGACGGCCGGCTGCCACAATCGATGGGTGCGTGCGGTGACCGGAGCGACGACCAGCGGCGAACTCCGCCTCCACAACCTCCTGCGCCTACTGCGGGCCGCGCACGATCGAGGTGGCGAGGCCACGCGCTCGGAGCTGACCCGCGACCTCGGGCTCGCGCGCGGGACGGCCGCCGTCCTGGTGGCCGACCTCACCGACGCACGACTGGCCCAGGAGCGGCCGGCGCCGCAGCGGGCCCGGGGCCGCCCGACCGCCATCCTCGGCCCCCATCCCGACGGGCCGCTGGCCCTCGCCGTCGACCTGCGCGAGGACGGCTGGACGATCGCCACCGCGGAGCTCGGAGGCGCCCTCGCCGTACGGGAGGAACGGCCGCATCCCGTCTATCCGCCGGAGGCCGTGCTGGGCGGGCTGGCCGCGGCGATCGACCGGCAGCTGGCCGACCTCGGGCCACGGGTGGTGGGCGTCGGCGTCGCGATACCCGGCCCCATCCGCGACGGCCGCGTCGTCGACATCCCGCACCTGTCCTGGCGCGACGTCCCGGCGGCCGACATCCTGCGCGCCGGCGCGCTGCCGGTCCTGATCGGCAACGACGCCACCCTCGCCGGCCTGGCCGAGGCACGGCGCGGCGCGCTGCACGGCACCGCCATCGGCCTGCACCTACACGTGGACTTCGACCTCGGCGGCGCGCTGCTCGTCGACGGAGATCCCCTGCACGGCGCGCGGGGCACCGCCGGAGAGTTCGGCCACATGCCGCTGCTCGGATCCGGCCTGCGCTGCGACTGCGGCACCACCGGCTGCTGGGCGCTCCAGGTCGGCGCGACCGCCCTGCTGCGGGCGACGGGCGCCCGCCTCGAGCCGGGACGCGGCCGGGCCGACGCCGCGCGGATCCTGACCCGTGCCGCCGACGGCGATCCCGGCGCCGCCGCCGCGCTGGACGAGGTCGCCCGCGCCTTCGGGACGGGGACGGCCGCGCTCGTCAACGCGCTCGACCCGCAGCGGGTGACGCTGTCCGGCCTGGGGACGCGACTCCACGCGCAGGCGGCGGAGACGTTCGCGGACGCCTACCACGACGGTTTGATGGCCTTCCGCCGTGACCAGCCACCGCCGGTCCTGCCCACCACGCTCGGCACGGACGCGATCCTCATCGGCGCCTCGGAACTGGCCTTCGACGCCTTCCTCACCCCGGAGGGCCTCACCGCCTGGACCGCCGGGCCGACCTGACCGGGGGTGGGTCAGGAGCGGGCGACCCGATTCGCGAGCGAGCTGCTCGCCGAGTCGGGTACGCGAGCGGCGGTCAGGAGCGGCCGGGGGTGTCCAGCGCGGCCGCGACGCGCTCGGCGGTGAGATCCTCCAGGTCCTCGGCGACGTACGTGGCGAGCGCGAGGGCGTCCGGGGCGGGCGGGTAGCGGGGATGTGGCACGGCGATCACGCGCATCCCGGCGGCGTGCGCGGACCGCAGGCCGTTGCTGGAATCCTCCACGGCGGCGCAGCCGGCCGGGTCCACGCCGAGCCGCTCCGCGGCCAGGAGGTACCCGTCGGGCTCCGGCTTGCCGCGGGCCACCTCCTCCGTCGACACGGTCGCTGTGAACGACGCCGTCAGCCCCGTGCGGTCGAGGACGACGTCGATCAGCACGCGCGGTGAGGAACTGGCCAGTCCGAGGGGCCAGCGTGCCGCGAGCCGGCGTACCGCGTCGACCGCCCCGAGCATCAGCGGGACGCCGTCGTCCTCGTACCGGCGGGCCATGTGCGCCACGACACCGCTGGCGACCTCGTCGGCCGGGAGCCGGACGCCGAGTTCGCCGCTCAGGTACGCGGCCCACTCGGACGTGCTCATGCCCATCAGCCGCTGCTGGGTGTCGGGCTGCCACTGCCCGCCGTGGTCGGCGACGAACGCCCGCCGGACCTCTTCCCACACCGGTTCGGAGTCGACGAGCACCCCATCGAGATCGAAGACCACAGCACTCATGGGGATAACTCTGTCAGCAGCGGAAGGGTGAGCACGAAGCAGGCGCCCTTGTCGCAGTCGCCGAGGATGATATTGCCGCCGTGCGCGTTGGCGATCTCCCGGGAGATGGCCAGCCCGAGACCGCTGCCGCCGGGGTCGCGCTGCCGGGCGTCGGGCAGCCGGGTGAACCGCTCGAAGATCCGTTCCTGGTCGGCCGGGGCGATCTGCTTGCCGTCGTTGCAGACCTCGAGGACGGCCTCGCCGTTCCCCCGCCGTACGGTGACGGTGACCTCCGACTCGGCGTGCCGGGCGGCGTTGTCCAGCAGGTTGGTGAGCACCCGGCTGATGTCCAGCCGGTTCGCCCGGACCACCACTCCGGGTTCGGCGATCACCTTCGCGGTGATCCGCCGGGGAACGCGGCGTACCTCGCGTTCGGCCAGGTCGCCGAGGTCGACGGGGCCGTTGCGGCTCGGCAGGCCCGCGTCGCGGCGGGCCAGCGCGAGCAGTTCGGTGACGATGTTCTGCAGGCGTTCGGTGTTCTGGAGCGTTCTGGCGAGCGCCTCCCGCAGGTCGGTGCCCTCCGGGTCGAGCAGCGCGATCTCCAGTTCGGCGCGCAGGCCGGCGATCGGGCTGCGCAGGTCGTGGGAGACGTCGGAGACCAGGCGGCGCTGCTGTTCCACGGCCGACTCCAACCGGTCGAGGGTCGCGTTGACGGCCATCGCCAGCCAGTAGAACTCGTCCCGGCGCGGCGGCAGCGACACCCGGCGTCTCAGGTCCGCCACGTTGATCGCGTCGAGTTCGTCGCGCAGCGCCTCGACCGGCCGCAACCGCCGCCCGGCGGCCCACCACCGCCAGACGCCGCCCGCACCGATGCTGACCGGGATGCCGAGCGCCAGGAGGACCGCCAGGCCGGGGCGCGGGAACAGTCCGGGCTCCGGCGCGATCGAGTGGATCGTGACCGCCTGCCCGGGGCCGGGCACCCGCTGGGAGACGACCGTGAGGCAGTGCCGCGGGTCGACGCACACGCGCTGCTCGATGCGCCCCCCGTCCGGGGGCCGCCGCGCGTGCAGCGCGGGCAGCCCGGAGACACTCCTCGTGGCGGCGACGACCTGGCCCTGGTCGTTCTGGACCTGGACCAGCTGATGTTCACCCGTGATGACCGGGTTCGTGAGCTGCCCGGCACGGGCGAGCGCCGCGATCTGCCGGGTCGTGAACGTCAGCTCGCTCGTGAGGCTGCTCGCCACCCGGTACTGGACGAAGGCCAGCAGCCCGACGTAGACCAGCACGGCGACGATCCCCGTCACCGTCATCGCGATGACGGTGGCGCGCTGCCGGATCGTCTGGTCTCTGTGTCGCACTGGCTGTTCCCCCGGACACGGCGCCCCTGAGCCATGCCACAGCACCCGATCAACTACCCAACGGGGGGCTCCCTATGCATTCCGTCACCTCCGGGTGTACGGCGCATGTGGCGAGCGTCACGCCGGTGGAGAGGCACTCCGGGACGGGCACGCCCTCCCGGCGAACCGCTTCATGTCTTCCACGGAAGGACCGGCGTGACGAGAGAATCGTCGGCGCGTGGTCACCTGGCCGTACGGCTTCCTCCCTGGTCGGCACTCGGACGACCCGGTCGATGGGTGGGACCTGGAGAGGGCCATGCCCGGTACGTCCGATTCACCGAATGGAACGCGGCAAAAGGTCCGGGCTTCCGGTCGTCCCGACGTACGTATGTGTGTCAGAGTTGACACGCGACAGAACACAGGGAAGCGGTGATACTCAACTGGAGGAGACGTACGGCCGCGAGGGCGGTCGCCAGTGGGGCGACCCGGCCGGTGGAACAACAGGACAACGAATGACTGCCGTCCGCGCCACAGATGGGCGACAATAGCGGCGTTCGATGGGAGGCGGGAGCGCCAATGAAGAAGTACCTGACCTGGGCACTTATAGCCTTTGTCATCTTCTACCTGCTGAATTCCCCCAATAGCGCGGCCCACGTGGTGCACAACGCACTCGGCGGGCTGATGTCGGCGGGCAACTCCTTGTCGAGGTTCGTCAACGCACTGTAACCCTGTCGGCGCGAGGCCCTCTCGCGCCACGCCCCACGTCCCCTTGGTCCCCATCGTCGTCGCGGTCCGGGCTTCATTCCACGCCCGGACCCCGGAGGTCGCCGCGCGGCACTCTAGAACGAAGTTCTAGAGTGAGCCGCAGCGCCGACCTGAGAGGTGACCATGGGACCACTGCACGGTGTTCGCGTCATCGAGATCGCGAGCCTGGCACCTGCGCCGTTCGGCTGCATGGTGCTGTCCGATCTGGGTGCCGACGTGCTCCGCGTCGACCGTCCGTCCAGCGTTGCCGGCGCGGCGACGCTCGTCGGCGGCGAGGCGACCGCGGATCCGCTGAGCCGTGGCCGCCGTTCCATCGGCCTGAACCTCAAGGATCCGGCCGGCGTCGAGGTGCTCCTGCGTCTCATCGAGTCGGCCGACGTCCTCGTCGAGGGCTTCCGCCCCGGCGTCACCGAACGCCTCGGCTTCGGCCCCGACACCTGCCTCGAACGCAACCCGGGCCTGGTGTACGGCCGGATGACCGGCTGGGGCCAGGAGGGCCCCATGTCCGCGATGGCCGGACATGACATCAACTACATCGCCATCGCGGGCGCGCTCGACCCGATCGGCCACGCCGGCGAGCGGCCCGTCCCACCGCTCAACCTCATCGGCGACTTCGGCGGCGGCGGAATGCTCCTCGCGCTCGGCGTCCTCGCCGCGCTGTACGAGCGGTCGCGGTCCGGCCGGGGACAGGTCGTCGACGCCGCGATGGTCGACGGCGCCTCCCTGCTGACCTCGTTCATCCACGGCATGCGCGGCCAGGGACTCTGGCGCGACGAGCGTGGCGCGAACCTCCTCGACGGCGGCGCGCCGTTCTACGACACGTACGAGACGGCCGACGGCCGGTACATGAGCGTCGGCGCCCTCGAGCCCCAGTTCTACGCCGCCCTGCTGCGCGGCCTCGGCCTGGAGGGCGAGGACCTGCCCGCCCAGCTCGACCCGGAGCGCTGGCCCGAACTGCGCGCCCGCTTCACCGAGATCTTCAAGCAGCGCACCCGCGACGAGTGGACCGCGATCTTCGACGGCACCGACGCCTGCGTCGCGCCGGTGCTCGGCCTCGGCGAGGCGCCCGCCCACCCGCACAACCAGGCCCGCGCCGGCTTCGTGGAGCTCGGCGGGCTGACCCAGCCGGCCCCGGCACCGCGCTTCAGCCGCACCGAGGCGGAGACGCCGCGCCCGCCCGTACGGCCCGGCGAGCACACCGACGCCGCCCTGACCGAACTCGGCCTGACCGACGAGGAGATCGCCGCCCTCCGCGCGACCGGCACGGTCGCCTGATCACCCTTTCCTCAGAGGGGGTGGCGGCGGAGGACGCGGTCGCCGAGGCGGAGCCAGGTGACCTCGCCGTCGGCGCGGACGAAGCGGACGGGCATGCCGCCCTCGTCGCGGCCCTCGTCGGGGCCGGTGAAGCGGATCCGGCCCGTCTCGTCGCCGGACAGCACGACGCCGTCACCGTTCCCGTCGACCCGTACGTCCTCCGTGCCGTCGGTGTAGACGCCGAGATGGTCACGGACGTCGGGCGCCGGGACGTATTCCGCCGGCTCGTCCCGGGCCGGGAGCCCGAGCGCCTCCTCGGTGATCTTCGCGAGGGCGGCCCCGGCGGCCTCGGAGTTGGCCAGGATCACGAACGCGCGCCCGCTGTCGGGGAGGATCGTCAGGCGCGCCGTGTAGCCCACGGTCTGGCCGGGGTGCCCGACCGCCCGCCTCCCTCCGGGCAGATCGCGGATCCACCAGCCGGTGCCGACGTGCTCGCCTGGTCGGGAGGCGTCGGCGAGGGGCTCCCACATGCCGTGCGGCTCGGCCAGCACGTGGCGGGAGAAAGCGATGAGGTCGCGGGCGGTGGTGAGGAGGCCCCCGGCGCCGTTGCGGGCCCGCGAGCGGCCCCACGGCCGTACGAGCCGGCCACGCCGCGTCCACGGTGACCGTCATGGTCGACTGCGTCGAGCACCTCGACCTCATCCAGAAGGCGACCGGCGGCCGGCCCGTCCGGGTCTGCA
>NZ_JBFAJC010000088.1:0-34565 GCF_040655075.1 Actinoallomurus sp. NPDC050550
CATTGACAGCCGGGTCTTGATCCAGGGTGGTTTGCGTTCGATCGGTGTCGTGGCGTTGCGGGCCTCGACACGCAGCAACTTCCGGCCCTCAGGAGCGATGGTCATCGTGGCTCTTCCATTACAGGCTTGGGTAGAGCGGGTGCTTGTCGGCCAGCGCGCTGACCCGCGCGGACAGCGCCGCCGAGTCGTACGACGGCTGCAGCGCCAGCGCGATGATGTCGGCGACCTCGGCGAAGTCGTCCGCCTGGAACCCACGCGTGGCGAGCGCCGGCGTGCCGATCCGCAGGCCCGACGTCACCATCGGCGGCCGTGGGTCGTTCGGCACGGCGTTGCGGTTGACCGTGATGCCGATGTCGTGCAGGCGGTCCTCGGCGTCCCGGCCGGTGATCTCGGAGTCGACCAGGTCGACCAGGACGAGGTGCACGTCCGTGCCGCCGGTCAGCACCTTGACGCCGGCCTTGGCGGCGTCCTCGCGGAGCAGCCGATCGGCGAGGATCCTGGCGCCGTCGATCGTCCGGGCCTGCCGCTCGGCGAACTCCTCGGACGCGGCGATTTTCAGGGCGACGGCCTTGGCGGCGATGACGTGCTCGAGCGGGCCGCCCTGCGTGCCGGGGAACACCGCCGAGTTGATCTTCTTGGCGTACTCCTCGCGGCAGAGGATGAGGCCGCCGCGCGGACCGCAGAGCGTCTTGTGCGTCGTCGTGGTCACGACGTCGGCGTACGGCACCGGAGACGGGTGCAGCCCCGCCGCGACCAGGCCCGCGAAGTGGGCCATGTCGACCATGAGCAGCGCCCCGGACTCGTCGGCGACCCGCCGGAACGCGGCGAAGTCGAGCTGCCTCGGGTAGGCGGACCAGCCGGCGACGATCAACTTCGGCCGGTGCTCGTGGGCCAGCCGGGCGACCTCGTCCATGTCAACGAGGCCGTCGGGACCCACGTGGTACGCCGCGACGTTGAACATCTTGCCGGAGTAGTTGATCCGCATGCCGTGGGTCAGGTGCCCGCCGTGCGCGAGATCCAGGCCGAGGATCGTGTCACCCGGCTCCAGCAGCGCGAAGTAGACCGCGATGTTGGCCTGCGCGCCCGAGTGCGGCTGCACGTTGGCGTGCTCCGCGCCGAACAGCTCCTTGGCCCGGTCGATCGCCAGCTGCTCGGTGACGTCGACGTACTCGCATCCGCCGTAGTAACGCCGGCCGGGGTACCCCTCCGCGTACTTGTTGGTCATCACCGAGCCCTGCGCCTCGAGGACGCCGATCGGCGCGAAGTTCTCCGAGGCGATCATCTCCAGGGTGGACTGCTGGCGGTGCAGCTCCTCCGCGATCGCGGACGCGACCTCCGGGTCGAGCTCGGACAGGGGCAGGTTGGCAAGGCTCATGACGCCTCCTCGATGAGCTTCGCGTAGGCCTGCGCGTCGAGCAGGTCACCCGAGTCGTCACTGGTGCGCACCCGGAACAGCCATCCCTCGCCGTAAGGGTCAGAATTGATCACGGCCGGGTCCTCCTCCAGGGCGGCGTTGACGGCAACGACCTCGCCGGTGACGGGCGCATAGATGTCACTCACCGACTTGGTCGACTCGGCCTCGCCGCACGGCTCTCCGGCCTCGACGGACGCGCCCTCCTGCGGCAGCGACACGTAGACGATGTCACCGAGCGCGTCGGCGGCGTACGCCGTGATGCCGACGGTCACCACACCCTCGGCCGGCTCGGTGATCCACTCGTGCTCCTGGGTGTAGGAAAGCGTCTCGGGAACAGTGCTCACGAAGTCCTCCTGTAGAACGGCAGCGCTACCTTGTCGACCGGCTCGTGTTTACCGCGGATGTCCACGGCGAGGTCGGTGTCCTCGGCATGGCCCGCGTCGATGTAGGCCATGGCGATGGGTTTGCCCAGCGTCGGGGACGGCGCACCACTGGTCACCACACCACAGGGCGTGCCGTCCGGCGTCACGATGTCGTACCCGTGGCGCGGCACCCGGCGCCCCCGCGCGACGAGCCCCACGAGGGTGCGCGCGGGCGGGGTGTCGGCGCGCGCGGCCAGTGCGGCACGCCCGACGAAGTCCCCGTGCTTGTCCAGCTTGACGGTACGGCCGAGGCCGGCGTCGTACGGCGTGGTCTCGGCGGTCAGCTCGTTGCCGTACAGCGGCATGCCCGCCTCCAGCCGCAGGGTGTCGCGCGCGGACAGCCCGGCGGGCCGCAGGTCCTCGCCGCCGGCCTCCGTGACGGCGCGCCAGACGGCCACGGCGTCACCGGCCGAGACGAACAGTTCGAAGCCGTCCTCGCCGGTGTACCCCGTGCGGGCGATCAGCGCGTCGATCCCGGCGACCTTCCCCGGCAGGATCGCGTAGTACTTCAGGTCGGCGAGCGCGGCGTCCGTGAGCTTCTCCAGGATGGCCTGGGCCTTCGGGCCCTGCACGGCGATGAGCGCGTACGCGTCGGAGCGGTCGTCGACGGTGGCCTTCTCGAAGCCGCTCGCCCGCTCGGTGAGCTCGGCGCGGACGGTCGCGGCGTTGGCGGCGTTCGCGACCACCATGAAGGTCTCCGGGGCGAGCCGGTAGACGATCAGATCGTCGAGGACGCCCCCGGCCGGGTCGACGATCATCGTGTAGCGCGCCCGGCCGACGGCGAGCACGGACAGGTGCCCGATCAGCGCGTGGTCGAGGGCCGCCCCGGCCTGCGGGCCGGTGACGAAGATCTCTCCCATGTGGGACAGGTCGAACAGCCCGGCGCTGGTGCGGACGGCCTGATGTTCGGCGGTCTCGCTCCCGTAGCGCAGCGGCATGAGGTAGCCGGCGAACTCGGTGATCATGGCACCGAGCTCGGCATGAACCTCGTGCAACGGTGTTCTCTTGGCGTCCGGCGTGGACATCGGGGCAGGCTCCTATCACGCGGGCGGCCGGGATCCCATCCTCCCATTGGCGCGCGAAATGCGGTCGCGGTGCCCTCCCCCTCTGTCATCGGTGCCTGAGAGCTTCACCCCCGGTCGGGGGCTTGCACCTTCGGCGGGAGCGTCGCTCCGCTTTCCAGAGGTCGCCTGGTCCGCACGGTTCCTGTGGCCTGAGAGGTTCCGGGGAGGAGTTGCTCCTTCGGCGTACCCCGCTGGCGGCGAGGTCGCTCTCCCGTGCGGGATCAACGGCATGGCCAGGCTAGCAGTGCAGGAGCGTCCGGGAAACGGGGCCGCCGCAGGTCGCGTACCGGGAGCCCGCAGGGCGGCGGACCGGGTACGTCGGCCGGACCGACGTCGCGCGACGGACCGGGCATGTCCGCCGGACCGGAACGCGGGGCGACGAGCGGCGGACCGGGACTTCCGGATCAATTCCCTTGGAAGCTCCGGCAGGCGCCGAAGATCGCGAATTATGTTGATCATCTAGCGGCCGCCGGGGGAGGGCGCGACGGCGGGGGCAACGCCTTTCACCATCGCATCGAGCGTGAGGAGCTCCATGGCCCACTCAAGGACATCTCGGCGGATCACCGGCTTGGCCGCGCTCGGCGCCGCGGCCGTCATCGGCCTGAACGGAGCCTGCTCGCCTGGTCAGGCGGCGGGCACCGTCGCGGCCCGCGCCGCGGCGCCCGCCGCCGCGGCCGGCAGCCCGATCGACATGACCAGCGGCTTCTACGTCGACCCGGACTCCAACCCCGCCAAGTGGGTACGGGACAACCCCGGCGACGCGCGCGCCGCCCAGATCAAGTCGGCGATCGCCGACAAGCCGACGGCGGGCTGGTTCGGCGACTGGAGCGGCGACATCGGGACGGCGGTCTCGAACTACGTCGGCGCCGCCGACGCCGCCGACAAGCTGCCCGTCCTGGTCGCGTACAACATCCCTGGCCGGGACTGCTCGGGCGAGTCCAAGGGCGGTTCGGACAAGGACAAGTACGAGGCGTGGATCTCCGCGTTCGCCGGCGCCATCGGAACACGGCCCGCCGTCGTGGTCATCGAGCCGGACGCCCTCGCCCAGCTCGACTGCCTGCCGACCGACTCGGAGCGGCAGTTCCGCCTGAACCTGCTGGAGTTCGCCACCGAGCAGTTCAAGGCCAAGGCGCCGAACACCTGGGCGTACCTCGACGCCGGCAACGCCAAGTGGATCGCCGCGGACACCATGGCCCAGCGGCTGGAGTCCGCCGGCGTGCACAACGTCCGGGGCTTCGCCGTCAACGTCTCGAACTACTACACCACCGACGAGTCGGAGTCCTACGGCACGGCGGTGAACGCCTCGCTGTCGAGCAAGGTGCCGTTCATCGTCGACACCAGCCGTAACGGCAACGGATCGAAGAACGGGGAGTGGTGCAACCCGGCCGGCCGCAAGCTCGGCGGCACGCCCCAGGTCGGCGGCGGCGCGGAGATGCTGCTGTGGGTGAAGGTCCCCGGCGACTCCGACGGATCCTGCGGAGTCGGCGAGGGCATCCCGGCCGGCCAGTTCAGCCCCGACCTCGCCATGCACCTGATCAACGGGTCCTGACGGCCGGATTCCCGGCGGATCGGCGGAGCGGAGTGCTCCGCCGATCCGCCGAGCCGTCTCAGACGCGGGGTGGGCTCAGACCGCGGCGGGCGGCACGCGGGGGCGACGGCGGCGAGCGCAGCCGGGCGAGGACCGCGCGGCTGCCTTGGCCGGTCGCCGCGGGAAGCGCCGTACGGCTCGGAAACGTGTGATCACCAACGGTATTGATAGGGAGGTTTATTAACCTTTTTTCCGCGATCCGATTGACCGTGGCTCACCACACCGGTTGCATGGCCCGCGCCCCAAGATCCTTAAGTACCCCCCGAGAGGAATCTCATGGCGCGCACGCGCACCCGGGCCTGGCTCCTGACCGGCGTGGCGATCACGCTGGCGGTCGCGGCCCTCACCGTGCTGACCTCCCGCGGCACACCGTCGGCACGGGCCGGCGCCGTACCGGCCGCGAACACGCAGGCCGCCTTCCAGCATCCGGGCGTCCTGGTCGGACGCTCCCAGCTCGACTTCGCCCGGGCGAAGGTCAAGGCCGGCGCCCAGCCGTGGACGAAGGCGTACGACACGATGCGCGCGAGCGCGTACGGGTCGCTGTCCCGGACGCCGAAGCCGCGCGCCAACGTCGAGTGCGGCTCGGGGTCCAACCCGAACCACGGTTGCTCGGACGAACGCGAGGACGCCCTCGCCGCCTACACCGACGCCCTGATCTGGTACATCTCCCGCGACGACCGGTACGCCAAGAAGGCGATCCAGATCATGGACGCCTGGTCGGCCGTCATCAAGGAGCACACGAACCACAACGCCCCGCTGCAGACCGGCTGGTCCGGCGCGTCCTTCGCGCGCGCCGGCGAGCTGATCAAGCACACCTACACGGGTACGTGGGCGCAGGAGAAGCGCTTCGCGACGATGCTGCGCACCGTCTACCTGCCCACCGTGATCAACGGCAAGCCGAACGGCACCAACGGCAACTGGGAACTGATCATGACGGACGCCGCGATCGGGATCGCGGTGTTCCTCGACGACCACACGTCGTTCGACAAGGCCGTCGCCCTGTGGCGGAAGCGTCTGCCCGCGTACTTCTACCTCAAGTCCGACGGCGCCCTGCCGAAGCCGCCGCCGGGCGGCCAGATCAACACCAAGGCCGAGATCATCAAGTACTGGCAGGGACAGACCACGTTCGTCGACGGACTGGCCCAGGAGACCTGCCGCGACTTCGGCCACACCGGCTGGGCCATCGACGCGGCGCTGCACGTCGCCGAGACCGCCCGGCTGCAGGGCGTGGACCTGTACGGCGAGGGCCGCGCACGGCTGACGAAGGCGCTGGAGTTCCACGCCACGTACGAACTGGGCGCCAAGGCGCCGTCGTGGCTCTGCAAGGGCACCGTGAAGCGCGGGCTCGGGCCGGTCCTCGAGGTCGGCTACAACGAGTACCACGGCCGCCTGAAGGTCTCCCTGCCCCAGACGGCGAAGCTGGTCGCCAAGGACCGGCCCGCCGGCGCGAGCTACTTCCTCGCCTGGGAGACGCTCACCCACGCCGGAGCCCCCTGACCAGCCCGTACTGAAGCCGGGCCGAGCCACCCGGCTCGGCCCGGAACGTCCGGGCACGCTCCGGCGTCGCCTGCGGCGTTCCGCCCGCCGGGCGGGCGGCGTGGCCGCCGAGGAATGACAGCCGGCCGCCGGGGTTAGGATCGCCGCGCCGTGCGGAGACGGCCCGCCGGAGCGCTCGCGGCCATGGAGCGCTGGTTTTCGGCATACGCTTGACCAGTCGAGATCTCGGAGGCCTACCGGTGAGCGTGCGCGGCACGGTGAGCGGAGCGGCCAGGCCGCACGGCGTCCGGCGGACGCGGGCGGTACGACGGGTGAGGAGCGTGTGCGGGCAATGAGCGTGCTTTTCGTGGTGGGCATCGTCGTCTTCTTCCTCGGGCTGCTCGCCTCGATCGCCCTGCACGAGCTGGGCCACATGTCCTTCGCGAAGCTGTTCGGCGTCCGGGTCCCGCAGTTCATGGTCGGCTTCGGGCCCACTCTGTGGTCCCGGCGCAAGGGCGAGACCGAGTACGGCGTCAAGTGGATCCCGCTGGGCGGATACATCCGCATGATCGGGATGCTGCCGCCGCGGAAGGGCGACGAGCCGGGCACGGTCCGCCAGTCGTCCACCGGGCCGTTCCAGGGGCTCATCGAGTCGGCGCGCGGCGCCGCCCTGGAAGAGGTCGGGCCGGGCGACGAGGACCGCGTCTTCTACCGCAAGAAGTGGTGGCAGAAGGTCATCATCATGTTCGCCGGCCCGTTCATGAACCTGCTGCTGGCGTTCGTGTTCATCAGCATCGTCGTCATGGGGATCGGCGTTTCGACGCTGCAGCCGGTGATCGCGTCGGTGTCGAAGTGCACGATCCCAGCCGCGCAGGCGGGCCGCGACTGCCGGGCCGGCGACCCGGTGACCCCAGCCGTCCGGGCGGGGCTGCAGGCCGGCGACCGGATCGTCTCGTACGAAGGCCGCAAGATCCACTCGTACCAGCAGCTGCAGGGCCTGATCCGGGCGTCCGGCGGGCATACGGTGCCGGTCGTGGTCAAGCGGGGCGGCCAGGACGTCTCGCTGAGCGTTCCCGTCACCACCAACCAGATGGAGTCGCTGACCGACCCGGGCAAGACCGAGACCGTCGGGTTCCTCGGGATCAGCCCGACGAGCGCCCGCGAACGCCAGGGCCCGGGCGTGGTCGTCAGCACGATGACCGACCTGACGAAGCGCACCGTCGGCTCCCTGATCAACATGCCGAAGAAGATGGTCGGCGTCTGGAACGCCGCCTTCAGCGACAAGAAGCGCGACCCGAACGGCCCCATCGGCGTCGTCGGGGCCAGCCGGATCGGCGGGGAGATCGCCGCGTCGAAGGAGCCGGGGCTGGACAAGCTCGCGTTCTTCCTCATGATGCTCGGCACGGTCAACTTCGCGGTGGGCATGTTCAACCTGGTGCCGCTGCTGCCGCTGGACGGCGGGCACATCGCGGGCGCCCTGTGGGAGGCGCTGAAGAAGGGCATCGCCCGGATCACCCGCCGGCCGGACCCCGGCCACGTCGACGTCGCCAAGGCCCTCCCGCTGACGTACGCCATGGCCGTGGTGATCATCACGATGGGCGCCCTGCTGATCTACGCAGATCTCGTGAATCCGGTACGCCTCAACGGCTGACGCCGCCTGTAACCCCCCGATCCGGGCGGTACCCCCCGACGTCAAGCGTTATGGCCGACCGGAATGGGTCATGATGGGGACGTATGACGTCGGGGGCCACCGTGGAGGGATTCTTCAACGAGCGCATCGTCCAGACCGGGCGGCTGCCACTGTTCTGCTTCTTCGTGGCGTTCATCGTCACGTTCGTCGTCGTGCGCATCAACGTTCGCCTGATCCGCGCCAAGGTGCGCTGGTGGTTCAAGAACGTCGAGGTCGGTGACCTGCACATCCACCACGTGGTGTTCGGCGTCGTGCTGATGCTGATCGGCGGCGTCGCCGCGCTGTCCATCCCCGACACCTACACGACGTGGTACGCCGGCGCGGCCTCGTTGTTCGGGGTGGGAGCCGCGCTGGTCCTCGACGAGTTCGCGCTGATCCTGCACCTGCGCGACGTCTACTGGATGGAGGAGGGGCGCGCCTCCGTCGACGCGGTGTGCATCGCGATCGCGGTGACGGGTCTGATCCTGGTCGGGGTACGCCCGATCGGCCTCAGCGACGTCCGGGACCTGCGGCCGGACGCGACCGTCTCCGTCGGCGTCTTCCTCGTCGTCCTCGCCAACATCCTGGCCAACCTGGGGCTGGCCATCGTCACCCTGTTCAAGGGCAAGATCTGGACGGGGCTGCTCGGCCTGTTCGTGCCGGTGGTCCTCATCTTCAGTGCTCTTCGGCTGGCCCGTCCGGGCTCGCCCTGGGCCCGGTGGAGGTACGAGCCGGGCACGCGGAAGTTCCGGCGGGCGCTCCGCCGTGAGCAGCGCATCCGCCGCCCGATGATCCGCGCCAAGATCTGGGTGCAGGAGTTCATCGCCGGCCGCCACGATCTGATCTCCCATGAGCGGTCCGTGGGTTCGCGCCGCCGCCTGGACCGCGGCGGCACGCCCAAGGGCGTGTCTGACAAATCCCGTTCGTAGCGAGCGTCGTCCGGGCGCCGCGCAGCCGGACAGCGGATTCGTCAGACACGCCCTGGGATTCGGCGGACACTCCTGGCGGCCTTCCGATCGCTCACGAGGGGGTGGGAGCGCCGGTCAGGAGGGGAAGCCGGCGATGGTGCGCACGCTGTCGACCGTGTCGGCCTCGGCGGCGGACTTGTCCGGCCGGTGGCGGAGCACCCGGGCGAACCGCAGCGCCATCCCGCCGGGATACCGCGGGCTGCGCTGCACGCCGTCGAAGGCGATCTCGACGACGAGCTCTGGCCGTACGTGGACGGTGAACTCGTCGCGGTGCGACTCCAGTGCGAGCAGGCGCTCGGTCTGCCAGGCGAGCATCTCGTCGGTCAGGCCCTTGAAGGTCTTACCCAGCATCACGAACCCACCGGTCCCGGGGTCGCGGGCGCCGAGGTGCAGGTTGGACAGCTTCCCGCGGCGGCGGCCATGACCCCATTCGACGGCCAGGACGACCAGGTCCAGCGTGTGGCGGGGCTTCACCTTGATCCACCCGGCGCCACGACGGCCTGCGGTGTAGGGGGTGTCGAGCGACTTGACCAGCACGCCTTCGTGGCCGTGGGCCAGAGCGTCACGGAAGAACGCGCCGGCCTCGTCGACGGACGCCGTGACGATCCGCGGCATGCGCAGCGGCTCGGGGACGACCCGGGAGAGAGCCTCGTCGCGCTTCTCGCCCGGCAGGTCGATCAGGTCCTCGCCGTCGAGGTGGAGCACGTCGAACAGGAACACCGACAGTGGCACGGCCTGCTCAGAGCCCGGCCGTACGCCGTGGCTGGCGACGCGGGCAGAAGTGACCTGGAACGGGTGGGGACGGCCGTCGTCGCGCAGCGCGATCAGCTCACCGTCGAAGACGGCCGTCCGTACGGGCAGCGCGCCGAGGGCGGTGACGGTCTCGGGCAGCCGGGTGGTGATGTCGTCCAGGGTGCGGGTGAACAGGCGGACCTCGCCCTCGGACACGTGAGCCTGGACCCGGATGCCGTCGAGCTTCCACTCGACGGCCGCGGGACTGACCTTCTCCAGCGCCGCCTCGATGGACGGCGCGCTGGCGGCGAGCATCGGCTTGACCGGCCGCCCGACCTCCAGCCCGAACGCCCGGAGCCCGGCCCTGCCCTCGGACAGGGCGGCCGCGGCGACCGCGCCGAGTGAGCCGCGGAACATCACGGCCCGGCGCACCTCGGCGGCCGGCACGTCGGCGGCGGCGGCGATCGCGTCGGCCATCACACCGTCGAGAGCGCCCTGCCGAAGCTCGCCGGACAGCAGGCGGAGGAGGAAACTCTGCTCGGAGGCCGTCGCGCGGGAGAACAATTCACCCACCAGGTGTCGCCGGGTGGTGACGGAACCCTTACCCGAGACGGCGCCGATCGTGGTGAACGCGGCATCGACCTCGGCGACGGTCAGGGCCGCCTCCGCCGCCGCGGGCGGCCGGTCGCGAAGGGCCGCCCAGCCCACGCCGATCTGGCGTTGTGGCAGCTCACCGGAGAGGTAGGCCACCGCGATCGCGGTCTCGACCGGGTCGGCGTCACGCAGGCAGGCGGCGAGCAGCTCGATCTTCGCCCGTCGCCCGGAGGTCGCGGCCACGGCCCGTGAGGTCTCGGTGATCTCGCTCAACAGCACATTCCATTCTGACTCCTGCGACCGACAATCGGGTGAGCCCGTCCTGGAGGCACCGGCGGCCGGGTTCCGGCAGCCGGTGGAGACGGGGTACCGGCGGCCGGCGTCGGTGGCCGGTCAGGTACCGGTTTCCGGTGTCGGTGGCCGGTGGATGCGGAGGTACCGGTTTCCGGCGTCGGCGACCGGAGGAGGCGAGGAGCGCGACGATGACATATGACTCTGGCTTCGGGAGGGAATCGCCGGTTACGGTCGCATCGAGCCGACATCCCGGGCCGTCCGGGGAACAGGAGCGGGAGGAAGGGTTGGGACTGCCGCGGCTACCGGAGCCGTTCCACAGGGTGTACTCACCCCCGGAGGCGCCGAGGGCCCAGAGTCGTCGTCCGCGTGCGGCCGGTCTCGTGGTCGCCGCGTTCGTCGCGCTGGCGGTGGGCCTGACGGCCGCCGGCGTCTTCGTGTTCGGCCGCTGGGGAGGCCGGCCGGAGGCGTCGCCGTCACGGTCGCGTCCGGCCACGACCGGGTCCCGGGCGGCCGACACGCCGCGCAGGGCGGCGCAGCCGCCGGTGTTCGCGACTCTGCCGTCGGCGTGCGCGATCCTGCCCGCCGACACCGTACGGCGGCTGGTCCCGACGGCCACGCCGAAGATCGACAGGATGGGCGCCGAGACGGCCGGAGTCTGCAAGTACTCCTTCGCGGAAGGACGCACCTTCCGCGCCGTACAGGTCGACGCGCGGGCCTTCCTGCCCAAGTACATGCACGATCAGGCCACCGGCATGACGACCTGGTCGTTCGAGGCGCAGTGGAAGCAGGCGGAGAAGGACCTGACCGCCGACACGAGTTCGCTGCGCCGGATCGGCGGCCTCGGCGACGCGGCGTTCGAGCGATACTGGATCGACCGGGACGTCCGGATCGCGGTCGGAGAGGCGACCGTGCGATACCGCAACGTCGTCCTGCGAGTGCAGTACACCGAGGAGCAACCGGCGGACAAGGACCGGCCCGCGAGCGAGCAGCGCTGCCTGACCAACGCGATCGCCGCCGCCCGCGCGGGGCTCACGTCTCTTCGCTGACTTCTCGCTTCGGTAGATCAGACGGTTCTCTTCGGTAAATCCGGCGACCCTCTGGAATATCCGTACGGCCGCACGCGATGAAACCCTACGTGCCCGACATCCCCGGGCAGGTGCGGCCCGTTCCCTGCGGGCGCGCCCGGCGGCTCCGGTATCCCCGGGTCGCCTCTCGGCCGGTACCCCTGGTGACCTTCGACGGTCCGCTGCCCCGGTCTGTCCCCCTGTCTTCGACCCCCCTTCCTGATTCCCTCATGAGCATCGCCACTGTCGTTCCCGCACGCGTCGTCCAACCCTTCAACCTCGTCCGCCGCCAGACACAGCCGCAGACGGCGCTGGTCGCCCGGCTCACGGCGACGGCCGTCGCCGCGTACCTCGTCGCCTGCGTGCTCCCCATGACGAGCGCCCGGCCGACCCTGGCCCCGCTGACGGCTCTCCTCGTCCTGCAGGTCACGCTGTACCGGACGGTGCGCATGGCCGTCCAGCGCATCGGCAGCGTCGTCGGCGGCGTACTGATCGCCGTCCTGCTCGCCAAGGTCGTCGGCTTCACCTGGTGGAGCCTCGGCCTGGCCATCGCGGCGGCGCTCATGCTCGGATTCGCGCTGCGCCTCGGCGACCAGGTGCTGGAGGTCGCGATCAGCGCGATGCTGATCCTCTCCCTGCCCAGCAACTTCAACGCCGCCGACCGGGTGGTCGAGACCCTGATCGGGGCGGGCACCGGGCTGATCGCCGGCTTCATCCTGTCTCCGCTGCGCGTCCAGCCCGCGGAGGAGGCGGTTCAGGACCTGAGCCGCCGGATGGCCGAACTGCTCGATCGGATGGCGGTGGGACTGCGCGGCGAGCCGTCCCGCGACCAGGCGTGCGACTGGCTCCGGCGGTCCCGCGAACTCGGCCGGGAGATCGGCCGGGTGCGCCGGGCCCTGGAGGACGCCGAGGACAGCATCAAGCTCAACCCCCGCGCGGTCGGTCTCGTCCACGCCGGCGTCGTACTGAGCACCGGCCTGGAGTCGCTGGAGCACTTCCAGGTCTACCTGCGAGGACTCGCCCGCGCCATCGTGGACGGGATGCGGGCGGGTGACCCGGTGTACGGGCGGCACGGCCACGAGGCGGTCGCCGCCGTCCTGGACGACCTCGCGGACGCGATCCGGGCCTACGGTCACATGGTCCGCAGTGAGGTGGCCGGCGATCCGGACTACGCGGAGAAGGAGCTCACGAGGGCGCTGGCGGCGGCCGGCCGGGATCGGGACGACGTCGCGGGGATCCTCCAGAACCTTCCCGTCGACGACGCGGTCGAGTGGGCACTCCGCGGTGCCCTGCTCGTCCACCTGGACCAGCTCATCAACCAGCTCCGCGTCGAGCACCGGACCCGGCAGCGCGAGCGCTGGCCGCGTCGGCGCCCGTCGCGCAGGCGCCGGCCCGCGGACCGGCGGCCCGGCGATCGGCAGGCCGGGGAGCGGTGTCTTTCGGCGTGAGTGAACGCAGGGGCGGCCACCAATCGGCGCGGTATATTCGCCCGAAGGGTAATCCAGTGCGATTTGCCGCCTTGTGGATGATTCGCCGCCTGTCTTGATCGTCGGGTCGGTTGCTTGATTTCGGTGCTGTCTCCCCGTCGGGCCTATATGTCGGCTGTCTGGTGCGACTTGTGATCGGGTATGAAAAGCGACGGATGCGTTGCAAGTACCCGCGACCTCTGGTCGTCGACGTCGATCTGGACGCATCTCAGCAGGTCACAGGCGTCTCGACGGGTGCGGAGAAATCCGCTTAATGTGGCCGAGGGTGACTGATCGCGGTCTTTCCTGAAATGGCCGGGCGGCCGATCGCACTAAGCGTCCGCATCTCACCGTAATCATTTGATCAAGAGCATAGAGACATTGGTCGCGGTGTCGGTGATGGGGGAATGAGGGGGGCGGTGGCGATGCCGGCAGCCAGGGAAGCAGTCCGGGCTGCCGCTGACATCAAGGGGGTACTCATGAGGGTCGAAACCCTGACCCTGACAACCGCTTCAGCGGCCGCACTGGCGATCGGGCTGGCTTCACCCGCTCTGGGCGCGTCTTACACGGGTGCGCACGCGGCGCTGCACCATCGGGTGCAGCACGTTGCCGTCCACACGGGAGCCCGCCAGGCGCTGATCCCTGCGGGTGCGCACAAGCTGTCCCTGGTTCGCCGGGACGGTGATGGCGATGGCGACGGTGATGGCGACGGCGACCGCGACGGCGATCTTCGCCAGCACCACTGCGACGGTGACTCCTGTGGCGGCTTCCGCCACCGTCACCGCCACGTAAGCGGCATCGGCCCCTTCGCGTTCGGTGACTCGGGCTGTGACGGCGAGCACTGTGGCGATGGCGACGCCGTCTCCGGCGATGAGTCGGAAGGCTGCTGCTCCGAAGAGGAGGAGAAGGCGGCGCCGCAGAAGGAGCACGCACGGCCCATGCACATGCGCGCCCAGGTGAGGGCGGTCCCGTCCGGGGCCGTACACGCCGGGTTCGGTGGTGGCCAGGGAGCGAACGTGCCGCTGGGCGTCGCCGGGCTCTCCCTGATCCTGGGTGGCACGGGCCTTCTTGCCCGTCGGCGGATCCGGACCGGTGCCCGCTCGTAGCCGATCATCACGATCACGTGGCGGCCGTCTCCGCGGCGGGGCGGCCGCCGGGTTGATCGCGGCGGGCGCGGCGGTCCTGTGGTTCGACGCGTGTGAGAGCCCGGGACCGCCGCGACCGGATCAGCATGCCGCCCGGTCGGGCGCGGCGGTCGATCCGTCGGCAGGGCCGGCCCTTGGGGCCTCCGTACCGCTCCATTTGGACGTCCCGAAGATCGGGATCCACGCGAGCCTGCTCCAGGTCGGCCTCGACCACGACGGATCCGTCGCCGTGCCGCCGCTGTCGCGCGCGCATCTTGCCGGCTGGTACGACAAGGGCCCATCACCGGGGGAGCGCGGACCCGCCGTGCTCGTCGGCCACGTCGACAGCAAGAAGGGCCCGGCCGTGTTCTACCGGCTCGGCAACCTGCGTCCCGGCGACACCGTGGAGGTGACCCGTAGGGACGGGGTGGTCGCGACGTTCACCGTCGACTCGGTCGAACGGGTCTCCAAGAAGCACTTTCCGACGCAACGCGTCTACGGCGATCTCGGGTTCGCCGGGCTCCGGCTGATCACGTGCGGTGGCGACTTCGACGGCCACAGCTACCTCGACAACACGATCGTGTACGCCCATCTCGCCGCAGGCCGGCGGAAGGGCGCACCCCCGGCGAGCGGATCCGACGCACCCACGCCGGCCGGATCGGCTTCGCAGAAGCCGTGACGTTTTCCCGGAGAGGGGGGATGCTTGGCGTAGTGATGCCGGTCCCGACCAGCCGGGAGGTCGATAAATGCGAATTTCGGAGATTCTCCGTGCGAAGGGCGGGGACGTCGCCACGATCGCTCCACACGAGAGCGTACGGCGGCTGCTCGCGTTGCTCGCGGAGCACAACATCGGTGCCGTCGTCGTGTCCAGCGACCACAACACGATCGAGGGCATCGTCTCGGAGCGTGACATCGTCCGTCGGCTGGGCGAGCAGGGCGCGGAGCTGCTGGACGCTCCGGTGTCGACGATCATGACCACGCCGGTGCGCACGTGCGCGCCCGCCGACGACGTGGACGGCCTGCGGGGCATCATGACGGAGCACCGCATCCGTCACCTCCCGGTCGTCCGCGACGGGAGCCTCGTCGGGATCGTCAGTATCGGCGACGTCGTGAAGAGCACGATCGCCGAGCTCGAGACCGAACGCGAGCAACTCGTCGACTACATCAAACGCTGAACCCGCCGTACGGCGCCGTCGGCGGGGCACCGGTCCCCAGGCGCGGCTCGGTGCGGGCACGATGAACGTGTGAGCGTTCAGTCCCTGACCCTGCATTCGATGGACGGCGTCCGGATCGACGCCGGCCACCTGCCCGGCCCGGACGGCCTGTGCCTGGTCCTCGCGCACGGGTTCACCGGCGCGTGGCGGCAGCCGACCACGCGGCGGATCGCCGCCGCGCTCAACAAGGTCGGCGGCGTCATCGCGATCGACTTTCGCGGCCACGGGCGGTCCGGCGGCCGGTCCACGGTCGGTGACCGGGAGATCCTCGACATCGACGCCGCCGTCCGCCATGCCCGTCACCTCGGATACGAGCGCGTCGGGCTCGTCGGCTTCTCGATGGGCGGGGCCGTCGTGGTCCGCCACGCGGCCCTGCACGGAGGAGTGAACGCGGTCGTCGCGGTGAGCGCCCCGGCCCGGTGGTACTACCGCGACACCAAGCCGATGCGCCGTGTCCACTGGGCTATCGAGCGGCGATCGGGCCGCCTGGCCGCCCGCGTCGTCCGGCGGACACGGATCGCCGGTGGCGCCTGGGCGAAGGTGCCGGAGGCGCCGCACGAGGTCGCGGAGCGCATCGCGCCGACACCGCTGCTCATCGTGCACGGCGATCAGGACCCGTTCCTGCCGGTCGACCACGCCGAACAGCTGTACGGCGCGGCGCGCGACCCGCGCGAGCTGTGGATCGAACCCGGCTACGGCCACGCCGAAAGCGCCGCCACCCCGGCGCTGATCCACCGGATCGGAGCATGGGCCGCCTCCCGGACGACCGCCGTCGAATAAGGTTGCCCTCCGTGCGGATGGTGGTGACGGGGGCGGCCGGGTTCATCGGCGGCCATGTGGCGGAGGCGATGGCCCGGGCGGGCCATGAGGTGCTCGCCGTCGACGCCCTCCACCGGTCCGCCGCGCCGGACGCCGCACGGGACACCTGGGCATGTCTGGCCGACCGGGCCGGCGTCACCCTCGTCGAGACCGACCTGGCAACCGACGACCTGACCAAGCTCGCCGACGCCGACGCCGTCGTCCACCTGGCCGGCCGGCCCGGAGTGCGCACGTCCTGGGGCGCCGGAGCCGCGGTCGCCGAGCGCGACAACGTCACCGCGACCCGGCGGCTGCTCGCCGCCTGCCAGGCCGTGACACCCGGCCGCCGCCCGCGCGTGGTGATCGCGTCGAGCTCGTCGGTGTACGGTTCCGCCGATGCCCGCCCGCACCGTGAGGACGACCCGCCGCGTCCCGTTAGCCCGTACGCGACGACGAAGGTCGCCGTCGAACGCCTCGCCGCGCGAGCGGCTGAGGAGGGCCTGCGGACCGTGACCCTGCGCTACTTCTCGGTGTACGGCCCACGGCAGCGCCCCGACATGGCCTTCCACCGGTTCATCGAGGCGGCACGGGCCGGCCCCTACCGGTCTTCGGCGACGGCGGCCAGTCACGCGCCTTCACCCACGTCGCCGACGTGATCGCCGCGACCCTCGCCGCGGCCACCGCGGACCTCCCGTCCGGGACCGTGCTCAACGTCGGGCACCCGGAGTCCGTCACCGTCCGGGATGCCATCGCCCTACTGGCCGGACTGCTGGGCGTATGGCCGCAGGTGCGCGAGCAGGCCCCGGCGGCCGGGGACGCGGCGCGCACGTGGGCCGACACGACGAAGGCCGAGCGGCTGCTCGGCTGGTCCGCGCGGATCGGACTGGCCGAGGGCCTGGCCGACCAGGTCCGCTGGCACCGCGAGCGCACGGAGCCGGTGGCATGAGCGCTGAAGGGCCCGCGGTGGTCCGGGCACCGGGTACTCGCGTACGGGGCCGGTGGCATGAGCGATGAAGCGCGCGCGGCGGTCCGCGCCGCGTACTTCGCCTTCGACCGCTTCCCGTCGAGCAAGGGATCGGCCGTGCACATCGGCCACATGGCGGCCGAGCTGTTCGCCCGTTTCGACGGCGGTCTGCTCGGCGTGCTCGGCGGCGGAGGCCTGCCGCGCTACCAGCGAGAGCCCGGCGGCGTCGAGATCGCCCGCTTCGGCGAGCAGATCCCGAACCTGCTCGACCGCGCGGAGGCGTTCTCCGGGTGGGTCGCCGCGCACCTGGAACCCCACCGGGCGACCCTGCGGATCTGCCACGTCCGCGACCCGTGGAGCGCGTTGCCCGTGGTCACCCTTCCCGATCGGGGATATCGCGTCGTCTACGAGGTCAACGGCCTGCCCTCGGTGGAGCTGACGCACACCCGGCCGTCGGTGACGCCCGCCACGCTGGCCAAGATCGCAGACCTCGAACGCGTCTGCCTGGACCGCGCCGACGCGGTCGTCGTGCCTTCGCGGGTCATCGCGTCGGCCCTGTCCCGCCGGGGCGTGCCGGAGACGAAGCTCCACCTGGTGCCGAACGGTGCCGACGTGCGGGACACGACGGCGCGCCCGGACGGGGCACCCGACCGGTACCTCATCTACGTCGGGGCCCTCCAGCCGTGGCAGGGCGTCGATGTGCTGCTCCGGGCGTTCGCGCGGCTCGCGGACCTGACCGACCTGCGGCTCGTCATCTGCTCGTCCGTGCCCGAACGCCGTGCCCGGCCGCTGCGCCGTCTCGCCGAACGCCTCGGCGTCGCGGATCGCATCGTCTGGCGGTTCACGCTCCCGCACCCCGAGGTCGCCGCCTGGCTGGTCGGCGCGGCCGTCTCCGTCGCGCCGCTCACCGGCTGCGCCCGCAACCTCGACCAGGGCTGCGCGCCCCTGAAGATCCTGGAGTCCATGGCCGCCGGCGTCCCCGTGGTCGCCTCCGACCTGCCCGCCGTGCGCGAGCTGATGACCGACGGCGAACACGGCCGGCTGGTCCCCGCCGACCGCCCCGCCGAGCTGGCCCGCGCGCTCCGCGTCCTGCTGGAGTACCCGGACGCCGCCCGCGCCATGGGCGACCGCGGCCGCAAGCGCGTCATGGCCGACTTCACCTGGTCCGCCTCCCGCTCCCGCCTGGCCGACGTGTACGACACCGTGACGCTCTGAACGCCTATGGCGGGTCATGTCCGGTTGATAGGGTCCGGCCATGTTCTGGCGGAAGACACGGACAGCGATCGAGGGGTTTCACCCGGTTCACCAGGGGCTCATCTGGCAACGCACCGCATCCGTCATGCTTCCGCCCGCCGAGTGGAACGCCGTGGTGGCCAGCCTCGCCCGGCATGAGGGCACCGTGAAGCGGCGCAAGTGGCGCCTGCCGGACCGGACGGTGACCGTGCTGGTGCCGCTGATCCGGGTGCTGTGCGAAGACGTCGCGCCGGACGGCCCCGTCGGCGTCACCGCCGACCTTCGCGGGCCCGGTGTGCCCGGCAAGGCCGGGCCGAGCCAGCGGTTGCCGGCCCGGCGGCCCATCCGGAGCATCACCGAGTGGTTCGCGCTCGACCCGTGGCTCGCAGTGCGGGCGGTCCTGCATGACGGCAGCGTCCTCGAGCTGACCGTCACCGATCGGGTCCGCTACCGCAAGATCCACAAGGTCAACCCGCGTGGGAAGCACAAGACGAAGACCAAGATGAAGACGGTGCAGCGGATCACCGCGAGGCGGACGCTGCCGCCCGGCACGGAGGTGCGGCGGCCGGACACCCCGCCGCCGCCCTGGATCGCGGTGCGAGTCAAGTCCGGCAAGCGGACGGTGATCAGTTCGACGATGAAGGTCGCCCCCGCGCCCGCCGAGGTGGACATGGTCCAGTGGATCCTGGCGGTGGCGACCGAGCCGTTCCGGTGGACGCCGCCGGCGACGACGGCGAGGAGGACCGCGTGAACCCCTGTGCCGTGACGACCGGCTTCTTCCTGCTCGGCCGGTGCGGACGGCCGCCGGTCACCGTCTGCCGCTGCGGCCGGCCGGTGTGCGCCGAGCACATCGACCCGCAGGGGCTGTGCCCCGAGTGCGCCGCCGCGCAGGCCTACACGGACCCCTTCCACCCGGGGTGGGCGCGCGGCTACCGCCGCCGGTACTACGAGCAGAGCTCTGGGCAGTACAGCGACCCGCTGTGGTACTCGCAGTTCGACTCCTACGACCGCGGCCAGTTCGATGACGGCTTCGACGTCGGCGGGGACACCGGTGACGACGGCGGGTTCGACATCGGCGGCGACGATGGGAACGACTGGGTCGACAGCTGATGCGCGTTCTGTGGATCACCGAGCACTATCCGCCGAGCCGCGGCGGCATGGCCGAGTCCTGCGACCGCATCGTGCGGGGACTGCGCCGGGCGGGCGTGGAGGTCGACGTGGCGCACCTGACGCGCCGGTCGCGGCCCTGGCAGGTGAATCGGGAGGCGGGCGGCCGGCTGCTGGTCGTTCCGCTGGAGGACAATCCCGAGCACGCGCTGCGCCGGCTGTGGACGGAACTGACCGGCGAGGAGTACACCCACGTCGTCGCGTTCGGCGGCACGTACGCCGTGCTCGGCGCCCCGGTCCTGGCGGCCTGGCTCGGCGCGCCGCTGGTCACACTGCTGCGCGGCAACGACTTCGACACCGGCGTCTTCTCGCTGCGCCGCCGGGAGGCGCTGCTGACGGCGCTGCGCGGCTCCGCCCGCGTCTGCGTGGTCGCCCGCTCCCACGCTCCGCTGGTGTCCGCGCTCGTCCCGGAGGCCGCCGTGACCTGGGTGGCCAACAGCGTCGACACCGCGAGCTGGGAGATCCTTCCCTCCGAGCGTGCCCGCGCGCGGGAGTGGCGGGCGGCCCACGTCGAGCCCGGCCGCCGCGTGATCGGCCTGGTCGGGCAGCTGAAGAACAAGAAGGGCGTCGGATTCCTGCTCGACGCGCTGCTCGCCTCCGGCCACACCCCGGCGTTCCACCTGCTCCTCGTCGGCGAGGTCGAGGACGGGGTGGAGACCCGCCTGGACGCCGTGGCCCACACTCGGATGCCGTTCCAGGACCGGTACGACCTGCCGGGCGTCTACGCGGCCTGTGATCTGGTCGCGCTCCCGTCCTTCTATGACGGGCTGCCGAACGTCGCCCTGGAGGCGGCGGCGCTCGGCGTGCCGCTGTTGGTCTCGGACGCCGGCGGCCTGGCCGACGTGGCGGACGAGGAGATCGGCTTCACCTTCCGGGCAGGTGACGCCCACGGCTGCCGCGCGGCCGTGGACCGCGCGGCCCGTGCCACGGACGAGCGGCTGGCCAAACTGGGGGCGGCCGCGGGTGAACGCGTCCGCCGGGACTTCACCCCCGAGGCCGAGACGGCCGGGTACCTGGCCGTGCTGACCGAGACCGCGCGTTGATCGTCTGCTACGCGCACGGCGGTGGGCTGGGGCATCTCACTCGGATCCGGGCCTACCTCCACACCCGCGGATTGAGTGCGGAAAAAGTTATGATCCTCACCGGCTCCCCGTTCGCCGGCGATCCGCGGGTCCTGTCCGGGCACCGGGTCCTGTCCGCGCCCGCCGGGCTCGACCGGGACGAGCTCACCCGGTGGGTGCGGGTGACCCTCGCCGCGCTGCGTCCGCGCGAGCTGGTCGTGGACGCCTTCCCGGCCGGGCTGTCCGGCGAGCTGAGCGCCGCCGCCGTTCCGCCCGGCACCCGCGCCGTCCACCTCGCCCGCCTGCTGCGCTGGGACGCCTACCGGCCGTTGCTGCCGCCGGAGCCCCTGAAGTTCGCCCGGACCTGGCTGGTGGAGCCGGTCGGCGGCGCCCACCGCGCGTACCTCGACGCGGTGTCCTCCGAGGTCGCGACCCTGACGCTGGCCGACCCACCGGAGCCGCGCCCCGCCGTCCCGGTCGAGCCCGGCGGCTGGCTCATCGTCCACTCCGGGCCCGCGGACGAGCAGACCCAGCTCGTCGCGTACGCGCAGGACATCGCGGCGATCGAGGGCGCGCGGCCGTACCTCACGCTCGTGTCGCCGAGCCGCCCGGACGCCCTGCCGCCGGAGGTCGCGCACCGCGACGTCTATCCGGCGTGGCCGCTGTTCGCCGAGGCCGACCGGATCATCACGGCGGCGGGCTGCAACGCCGTACGCCAGCTCACCCGATGGCGGGAACGGCACCGCATGCTGCCGTTCCCGCGCCGTTTCGACGACCAGTACGAGCGCGCCGCCCGCGTCCGCGGCGAGCCGGTCAGCCGCTGAACGCGATGTGGGAGCCGGTGACGCGGAGCTCGATGCCCTTGTCGGTGACCGACAGGCTCTGGAACGTCAGGCCGAGTGGCAGCCCGTCGACCGGGACGGTGAAGTCGAGGTCCTGGTCGAGGTCGGCGAGGGAGAAGCCCTCGGCCGACAGGGGGTGGACGCGGATCTGGTTCCGGCCGACCTTGGTGACCTGCCAGACGACCGTGCCGGAGGCGATGCCGAAGTCGACGTCGCCCTTCACCTTGTCGGGTCCGTCCGCGGAGAACTTCACCCCTGGTTGATCGGACACCTTGGCCAGATCGCCGAACGCGATGGTCGCGGTGCCGTCCACCCGGCCGAGGGTGCCCTTGCGGAACCCCGAGTCGACGCGGACGTCGCGTACGTCGCCGTCGATGCGGCTGATGGTGATCGGCCCCTCCCGTACATTGCGCGCGGTCATGTGGGCGTGCGGGAAGTGCCGGTCCAGGACCTGGGTCACGAAGGGGAAGCCGTGAATCGTCACGTCGGGACGTGTGCCGAAGCCCTGCTTCTGGATCTCACCGGCGATGCGGCTCTCGGCGTACGCGGCCGCGAACCGGTCCAGAATGACGAGGAGAACGAGCAGCGCCAGGACGATCACCGATGCGACGACCCACGGTCGCCGTCGGCGCCGCCTCGGCGGGCGAAGATCCGGGCGCGTCCGATCGCTTTCGGGCGCACTCATTTGAGCATGGTACGGGTCGCCATGACGCTCAGCAAATTTCACCGCGCGGAAACCGTCAATGCCTTCACGGCAAAGTCATGACGGAAAGTTGGGCCTTTCGTGGCATCCGCTCTACACTGCGGGGATATGGAGGCCGAGGGCTTTGTCTCATCGATGGCCCCGGCGGTTCTCGTCGTGCGGACGAAGGAGTCCGTTCGCAGGTTGCAGCCCGGGAGCTCGTACGTCGTCGGGCGTGATCCGGCGGCCGACATCCCGATCGACGACCCGCGCGTCTCCTGGCGGCACGCCATTCTGCGCACGGACGACAACGGCTGGCTACTGGAGGATCAGGACAGCACGAACGGCACGTTCGCGGGATCCCGGCGCATCCAGCGTGCCGGCATCGAGGGCGAGATCGTCTTCCGGCTGGGCGATGTCGGCAGCGGCCCGCAGCTGGCCTGCTCGGTCCCGCTGGTGCCCGACTCGCGCATCGGCGTCGACCGTGAACCGACCTCCGTCATTCGCGTCCCGTCCCGCCCGCTGCGAATCGGGCGCGCCCCGGACAATGACGTCGTACTCTCCGATTTGATCGTTTCCCGGTATCACGCAGAGCTGCGGAAAAGAGCCGACGGACGGCACGAGATCGTCGATCTCGGCGGCCATAATGGCACCTTCGTCAACGGGAAACGGATCACTTCGGCGGCGCTCACCGAAAGTGACATCGTCGGAATCGGTCGGGCCACTTTCCGGCTCGTCGGCGACGAACTCCGGGAGTTCATCGACACCGGCGACGTCTCCCTCGTCGCGAACGACCTCACCGTACGGACCTCGAAGGGCAAGGTCCTGCTCGACCACGTCAGCTTCCCCATCCCCGAGCGCTGCCTCGTTGGGGTGATCGGCCCGAGCGGCGCGGGCAAGTCGACCCTGCTGGGCGCGGTGACCGGGACCCGCCCGGCGACCGAGGGCGGCGTGCGGTACGACAACCGGGACCTGTACCGGCACTATGCGGAGCTGCGGCACCGCATCGGCCTGGTGCCGCAGGAGGACATCCTGCACACCCAGCTGCCCACCCGCCGGGCGCTGCGGTACGCCGCGGAGCTGCGGTTCCCCGGGGACACGGTCGCGGCCGAACGCGACCGGCGGGTCGATGAGGTGATCGAGGAGCTCGGGCTGACCCCGCACGCGCAGACCCGGATCGACTCCCTGTCCGGCGGCCAGCGCAAACGGGTCAGCGTCGCGCTCGAACTGCTGACCAAGCCGTCACTGCTGTTCCTGGACGAACCCACCTCCGGCCTGGACCCGGGCCTGGACAAGTCCGTCATGGAGATGATGCGCGACCTCGCGCACGACGGCCGGACGATCGTCGTCGTCACGCACAGCGTCGCCAACCTGGACACCTGCGATCGCCTGCTCGTCCTCGTCCCCGGTGGCCGGGTCGCCTTCTACGGTCCGCCAGAGGAGGGGCTGAGCTTCTTCGGCAAGGCGAGCTGGGCGGAGGTGTTCCAGGCGTTCGACCGCGAGCCGGACCGCGACTGGGCCGCCGAGTTCCGGATGGCGCCGCTCTACTCGCGCTATGTCCTGTCGGGGCTGGACGGCGACGCCGAGACGCCCGGCGCGGAGCGGGTCACGGCGGCCCCGCCGCCCCGGCGACAGGGTCGGTTCGCGCAGCTCGGCACCCTCTGCCGCCGGTACCTCGCGGTGATCGGCTCGGACCGCAGCTACCTGGCCGTGGTGGCGGTGCTGCCGCTGGTCGTCGGGCTGCTCATCCGGGCGATGCCCGCCCCCCACGGGCTGACCGGCCTGGGGGAGAACGACGACGCGGCGTCGGTGCTGCTGACCCTGGTGATCGGCGCCTGCTTCGTCGGCGCCGCCAACTCCGTACGAGAGCTGGTCAAGGAGCGTCCGATCTACCGGCGGGAGCGCGCGGCCGGACTGTCGGCCGGGATCTACCTGCTGTCCAAGATCTTCATCCTGGGGCTGATCACCGGCGTGCAGGCGGTGCTGCTCGTCCTCATCGGGCTGGTGTTCCGGCCGATGCCGGCGCACGGGGCGTTCACCTCGCCGTACCTGGAGCTCATGCTGGCCATGGCCGGGTTGGCGATCGTGTCCATGGTGATGGGCCTCCTGGTGTCGGCGGCGGTCAGCACGTCGGAGAAGACCATGCCGCTGCTGGTGCTGCTGTCGCTGGCCCAGGTGATCCTCTGCGGGGCCCTCATGCCGCTGGAGGGCAAGGCGGGCCTGGAACAGATCGCCTGGGTGACGCCGTCGCGCTGGGGCCTGGGCGCGGCCGCCTCGACCGTCGACCTCGGACACCTGCCGCACAGACCGATCCACGACCGGCTCTGGCACCCCGACGCGACGACCTGGGCCACCGACATGGGAGTGCTGGCCGGCCTCGGGCTGGTGTTCGTCGTCATCGCCTGGTGGCGCCTGGAACGCCTGCGCCCAGGCCGCCGGACCCGGCTCTGACGCTCCCCGGTCGGGCCCGAGTCACCCGGGCTCGGCGTAGTGGGCACGGCGTACGGCCAGGAGCCATGCCTCGACGGTGTCCTCGTCGGGACGGTCCGGGAGCGGCGTACGGATCCGGTCGAATTCGGCCTCGACCTCGGCGAGCAGGCGCCGGGCGGACTCGATGTCGCCGTCGGCCACGCCGTTCCCGAAATCGCGGTACCACTCCGGGTCGTCGAGGCGGATCCGCAGGTCGCCGGTGGCGTACAGCTCGCGGCCCTGGTGGACCAGCCGCGCCAGGTGCCGGGCGTGCTTGGCCGTCCGCCGACGGGTATCGGCGGAGAACGAGCCGTCGCCGCGGTTCTCCAGTTTGCGGAACTGCTGGGTGGCGTAGCCGAGATACGCGTCCCGGACCCGCGTGGCGGACAGGAAGGCGGATCGGATGCCGATCAGCTCGTCGCCGAATGGGGTGCGCGTCTCGTACAGGTCGTCCGGCAGCCAGACCAGCTCCATGACGGTCGGGTTGCCGCCCAGGGCGAGGCTGCACCACTTCCGGGCCTCGTGCAGCGTCCGGTCGGGAGAGGTCGTCACGATCGACTCGCGCGGGGTCCGCAGCCCCAGCAGGGATCGGGTCGGCGCGGCGAAGACGCCGAGCCGGTCGATGTCGGAGTCGGGGGTGGCCAGGCCGTACGCGGTGGAGCCGACGATGCCGGCGAGCAGGATCTCCATCGGGGGTCCTCCTTCGTCGGAGAGGCGACTCGTACGGACTGTGCTTTCGATTCCCTCGCTCCGCTCGGTCATAGGCGGTCCCGGGGGCTGGTAGATCATCCGGCTGGCAGCACCATAGCCACGAGGCGTTCGATCCGCTTCTCATTTATCATGGTTATGGAACGTTGTCCCGCTGTACAGAACGAGGGCGGTCGGATGGATCGGGTGGAGATCGAACAGGCGATCGGGGCGGCGCGGGTGCTGCCGGTGCTCAGAACGCCGGACGCCGCGGGCGCCGTCAAGGCCGCCGAGACGCTGCTCGACGCCGGCCTGAACGTCATCGAGCTGACCGCGACCACTCCCGGCTGGGCCGACGCCCTGGCCGGCCTGCGCCGCGCCCATCCGGCGGCAGTGCTCGGAGCCGGCACCGTGACCACCGCCGAGGATGCCCGCCGGGCGCTCGACGCCGGCGCCGACTTCCTCGTCAGCCCCTACCCGGCCGAGGCCGTCCGTGCGGCCGTCGGCGAGACCGGGACGCCCTTCCTCGAAGGCGGCTTCACGCCCGGCGAGGTCGCTGCGGCCGCCGGACGCGGCATCGCCAAGCTGTTCCCCGCGCACGTGGGCGGCCCGGCGTACCTGCGCTCCGTCCTGGCCGTGCTGCCGGGCGCGCGCGTCGTGCCCACCGGCGGCATCGCGCTGCGTGACGTCCCCGCCTACCTCGACGCGGGCGCGTACGCCGTGGGCGTCGGATCCGACCTGGTGAAGGCGCCCGACCCGGCCAAGGCCGTACGCGAGCTGATCGAGGTGGCCAAGTGACCCGCGGCGACGTTCCCGACGTCGTCATCGTCGGGGAGCCGCTGGTCGAGTTCTCGGCCGCCGACCCGCTGACCCACGCGGAGACCTTCCGGCTGTCCTTTTCCGGTGACGCGCTCAACGCGGCGATCGCCGCGTCGGCCGCCGGAGCCCACGTCGCCCTCGTCACCCGGACCGGCGAGGACGAGTTCGGCGACCGCCTCGTCGACTTCGCCGCCCGCCACGGCATCGACACCCGCTGGATGTGGCGGGGACCGGGTCACACGGGCGCGTACGTCGTCGGAGCGGACCCGCTCGGCACCCGCGCCTTCGCCTACCTGCGCTCCGGCAGCGCAGCCTCCCGGCTCGGCCCCTCCGACGTGGACCGCGCCCCTGTCGCCGAGGCAAGGGCGGTACTGCTCAGCGGCATCACGGCCGCGCTGTCGGACTCCTGCGCCGCCGCCGTCGTGCACGCGGCCGAGAAGGCCGACGGCAAGGTCGTCTACGACCCCAACTTCCGGAGCCGGCTGACCACACCCGGCGACGCGCGCGCGATCCTGGCGAAGGTCGCGCCCAGGGCCGCGCTGGTCCTGCCGTCCTGCCCCACCGACACCTCGGCACTGCTGGACACCACCGATCCCGAGGAGGCCGCCGAGGCCTGCCTCGACCTGGGCGCGGCGGCCGTCGCGGTCACCTGCGGCGCCGACGGGGTCCTTCTCGCGAGCCGGCGGGAGCGGCGACACCTGCCGGCCATCCCCGCCACGGAGATCGTCGACGCGACCGGTGCGGGAGACGCCTTCGGCGGCGCGCTCACCGCTCGCCTCGCGCGCGGCGCGTCCATCGTGGACGCCGTCCGCGGCGGCGCGGCGGCGGCGTCGATCTGCCTCGGCGGCCAGGGCGGCACCGGCCGGATCGCCACGGCCGCCGAGATCGAGCGGCTCCTCGCCCAAGACTGAGCGACCACGCGCACGGGCGGGCCGGACGACACAACGGCTCCCGCACGGTGCGCGGCGGGCGGATCAGGCGGGTGCGGGGGTGGGCACGCGGTCGGGCGGGGCGCCCATCGCGAGTGAGACGTCCCGCGCGGCGGCCACCACCTCGGCCATGAGGGTGTGGTCGTCCGGGTCGACCTCGAACGCGAGACCGGAGATGGAGATCCCGCCCATCACCGCGCCCGTGTGGTCGAAGACGGGCGCGCCCACGCAGCGGATGCCGCGCTCGTTCTCCTCGTTGTCGATCGCGTAGCCGCACCGGCGGACCTCGCTCAGGTGGGCGATCAGCGCGTCGACGTCCGTGATCGTGTGCTGGGTGCGCGGTGCCAGGCCGGTCCGTGCGGTGATCGCGGTGACCTCCTGGTCGGGCAGCCGGGCGAGGATCGCCTTGCCGATCGAGGTGGAGTGCAGCGGCAGGCTCATGCCGACCCGGGAGCCCATCTGGTACGGCCGCAGGCCCTCGAGCTTGCGCACGTAGACGGCCTCGTCACCGCTGCGGATCGCGAAGTGCACGGTGAAGCCCGTACGGTCGCGCAGCGCCTGGAGCGCCGAGTCGGCGTGCTGCGCCGGGTCGAATCGGCTCATCACCTTGCCCGCCAGCGTCAGGATCCGCGGGCCGGGGAGGTAGCCGCCATTGCCGTCGGTGCGGGCGAACCCCCACCCGACCAGGGACTGGAGGATGCGGTGCACCGTCGACTTCGGAAGCCCGGTGCCGGCCGCGATGTCGGTCACCCGGCTGTGCTCGGCCAGTGCCTCCAGCACCGTGAGCGCCTTGTCGATCGAACCGCCACCGGTCTGCGTCGCCACATCGCGAGAATATCCGGGTCAGCCCGGTTGCAGGTCGGGGGCCGCGCGGTAGGCGGCCGCCTGGAGTTCATAGAGCTGGGCGTACAGGCCTTCGGCGCGCATGAGCTGGAGATGCGTGCCGTGCTCGGTGACCCGGCCTTCGTCGAGTACGTAGATGTGGTCGGCGTAGCGGACGCTCGCCAGACGGTGCGTGATCAGCACGACCGTGCGATCCTGCGCGTGGTCGCGAATGCGCTCGAACAGGGCGTGCTCGGCGCGCGCGTCCAGCGCGGAGGTCGGCTCATCGAAGATCATCAAGGGCGCGTCGCGGTAGAAGCCGCGGGCCGTCGCGATCCGCTGCCACTGGCCGCCGGACAGTTCGTGCCCGCCCTCGAACCGACGGTCGAGCAGCGTGTCGTACCCCTGAGGGAGCCGGGCGACGACCTGGTCGGCGCCTGCCGTCCGGGCGGCGTCGGCCAGCCGGTCCTCGTCGGGTGACCGGCCCATGAGGATGTTGTCCCGGACGGTGAGCGGCCACCGGGTGTGGTCCTGCGCGATCACCGCGATGCGCTCGCGGAGCGTGTCGCCGTCGATCGCGGAGATATCGATGTCGTCCCAGCGCACCTTGCCGGAGTCGGGCGCGTACAGGCCGGCGAGCAGCTTGGCGAGCGTGGTCTTGCCGGAACCGTTCTCCCCCACGAGTGCGATCACCTGGCCGAGGCGGATCGTCAGGTCGACGTCCCGCAGCGCGGGCGTGCCGGAGCCCGGATAGGTGAAGGTGACCTTCTCGACGGTGATGCGGTCGAAGGACTCCGGCGCCGCCAGGGAACGCCGGGCGGGGACGCGTTCGCGGGCCATCGCGCAGAAGTCGAGGTAGTCGCCGAAGTAGAGGCCGGCCTCGTACAGCTTGTTGAGGGCCGGCATGAGGGCGGCGAGGGAGGACTGGCCGGCCCGGATGGCGAGCACGGCCGTTCCCGTGACGGCGAGTGGGATGACCCCCGCGGCGAGGAGACCGCCGAGCGCCGCGTAGACCAGGCCGGTGGCGGTGCCGGTCAGGAGATCGCCGGCGACCCTCGTGGTGGTCTGCTGCCGGGCGACGTCGAGTTCGACCTGCTGTTCGGCATCGGCGATCCGGTCGTACTCGCCGAGGAGGAAGGGGCGCAGGCCGAACGCGCGTACCTCGGCGGCGGGCGGCCGCTCGGCCATCAGGTCCGAGAGCATGAATTTGCGGCGCCGTGCCCGGGACATCCTGCGGAACGCCAGGTAGCGCATGCGGGCGGCGCGCAGTGCCGCCCATCCATCCGGCAGGGCGGTGATCAGCAGTAGCGGCAAGAGGACCGGGTTCAGGACGCCGAGGGCGGCCGCGGCCGCGACGATGCCGACCGCGCCGGTGAGGACGTTGACCGTCATCTCGACGACGGTCACCGAGTCGGGGACGCCGCTGTCCCGTGCCCGTTGCATCGCGTTGTGGAACTCGTCGTCGTCGAACGCGCTCAGCTCGACTCGCGTCGTGAGCTGGAAGAGGCGTGTCTCGGCCAGGCGTTCCACGCGCGGCTTGAGCCGCAGCTGTGCCCAGCCGGCGGCCGCCAGCAGCCCGGCACGGACCGCGGTCGCCGTGGCGACGAGGAGCAGCGCCGGCAGTGCCGCGCGGACCCGGGCGGCACTGGGACCGTCGGCGAACAGCGACTCCAGGACACCGGTCGTCGCCAAGAGCCCGAAGGCGGTGAACACTCCCGCGATGAGGTTCAGGCCGAGCGTGGCGACCGTGTCGAGCCGGTCCGCCTGCCACGCCAGCCGCAGGGCGGCACCGGTCAGGGCGGGCAGCCGGCGCGCCATCGTGGTCAGGCCCGCGGACATGAACCGCTCGTCGTGGATCTCCCAGTACCGCAGTGCGAGACCCGACTCGTCGGCGGCGGGAGCAGCGGGCCGGTTCCTCCGCCGGAGTCTCACCGGGCGCGGACCGCGCCCGCGGTGACAGTGCTCATGAGCACTCAAGCTAGATCATCGGCCCATCCCTGTAAATAATCTTCATCGGTCAGACCTGAACGGTAGGAAAATATCGTCCAGCCATTATGCCTTCTTCTCCGGAAAACGCAACACCGTGAATGGTTGACATCGGGAGTCAGGGCCGGGAAGCCCATTTTGGCAGAGTCAAAACATGTCATCGCCGTCTGGACAGCGCTCAAGATCGTCCTGATAATGCTGGAGGTTGTCCATGGTCAAGGCGTCGTTCCGTGCGCTCTCGTCTTTGCCATCGATAAACCCACGGGGCGCCATCCTCACCTGGACGGCTGCGCCCTGACGACGGTTTCGGCCCGCCCACGAGGTGCCGGCCGAGAAAGGAGCCCGGTAATGCCCGCACTCACGCTCGAACCCCGCGACGCAGGTGTGCTCGAGGCCGACGACTTCGCCATCGACTTCGAAGGCGAGCTCATGGAGCTGCTGCACGGCCCGCAGGCCTGCGTCAACACGTGCAAGCGCACCGTCTGCAGCACCTTCCCCTGCTGCGCCTCCATCAAGTAACCGCCCGCACGAAGGTCGCCCGGACCCTCACCCGGTCCGGCACTGACCACACCCGCCGGGATGGAGCGCTCCCGGAAGACGTGTGAGAGAAAGGCCATCGGTATGGCCCGATGGCCTTTCTCGCGCTGGAAAATCGCGGTGCATGTAGATTCTGTGATCACAGGGAGGGGCTTCATGGGCGCCGCTGTTTCGGATCGAACAGAGGATATGGCGGAAAAGCTCACTGAAATAGCGGCACGTGAGCGGTGCGAGGTGTATGTCGACGACATCTGGGTCAGCGTGCACCGGCCCGGCCTCGACGTTCCCGCGCAGGGCTGGAAGCTCCATGTGTCCGCGCGCCCCGGCACCCTGGTCGCGACGCTCGACCGGATTCTCCCGCTGTTGTTCCAGCTCGACTGCGACTTCAAGGTCGCGCGGTCCACCGAGGTGTTGCGCGAGCTCAACTCCGGTGACGTCGATCCCGGCGCGGTCGGCAAGGCCGTGACCGTGTACCCGCCCCAGGACCGGGTCGTGCGGATCGGACGGGTGCTCGCGGCGGCGCTCGCCGGATTCGCCGCGCCGAGGGTGCCCAGTGATCGCCGGGTGCACCGGCGCGCGCCCGTCTACTACCGATACGGACCTTTCGTGCCGCAGTATCGCGTCGATGAGAACGGCGACTACGAGCTCGTGCTGATCGGCCCCGACGGTGAGTTCCTCCCCGGAGCCGCCGGTCCGGAGTTCCGGTGCCCGCCGTGGGCGTCCGACCCCTTCCGGCAGGGCGCACCGGATCCGGCGACCGGCACCGCGGGAACCCTCCCTGGGCCGGCGTCCCGGGCGCCCGGCGGCTCGGCGCGGCCGGGCGGTGCTCCGGGGGCCGGCGACGGCCGGCCGGAGGATGGACACCGGGTGCCGGAGGACGCGCCGACCCTCGGCGGCCGTTACCGGCTCACCTCCGGCGTGGTACGCGGCGCGCGCGGCAACGTCTATCGTGCCGAGGACACCGTGTCGGGACGCCGTGTGGTGATCAAAGAGGCCCGTGCGTACGTGGGGGAGAACGCCGATGGTATGGACCTGCGGCTGCAGATCCGCAACGAACGCCGCATCCTGGAGGCGCTCGCGGGGGTCGATGGGGTCCCCGGCCTGATCGACCACTTCCGGCACGAAGAGGACGAGTACCTCGTGATCACCGAGGAGGGGAGCCGCGACCTCAACCGCTTCGTGAACGAACACGGGATCTTCGCCGACGACCCGCCCGGTACGGGCCGCGACCTGGCCGTCCTCGCCACACAGCTGGTCGGCCTCCTCGACGCCGTGCACGCCCGTGGGGCCGTCGTTCGCGACCTGTCGCCGAAGAACGTCGTGCTGGACGACGACCTCCACTGCACGCTCGTCGACTTCGGCAACAGCAGGTACGACGGCTTCCAGATCCCCGGCTGGACCCCGGGCTACAGCGTGCCGGACCAGCACACCGGCCGCCCGTCCGAACCGGCCGACGACTACTTCGCGCTCGGCGGCGTCCTGTTCTTCGCGGCCACGGGCATGCACCCGATCGGTGTCGACCCCGATCCGGCCCGCAACCTCGAACGCACCCTGATGAGCCTGGCAGCGCTCTTCCCCGGGGTCACGACCGGCGTACGGGGGTTGATCCCGCGCCTGCTCAGCCTCGACCCAGCCGAGCGCACCGCGGCCGTGGCCGGCATCCGGGACGGACGGCACCGTACGGGACGGCCGACCGCGGGTGCGGCGGGGACCGCACCGCCACGCTTCACCCCTGTCCTGCTCGACGCGGTCATTGCGCACACGACACACGAGTGCGTGCGGTTCGCCGAGAAGATGATGGAGGGCCCGGCGGACCCCCGGCGCTCCTCGCCGCCGGTGACGCACGTGTACGGAGGGTCGTCCGGCCTCGGGATGGAGCTACTGCACCACGCGGACACCGAGGCCGTGGCGGGCGAGCTGGCGCGCTGGACCGCCCAGGTGATCCCGCCGACGCCGCTGCCCTCGGCGCTGTACTTCGGCCGCACCGGGACGGCGCTGTTCCTGAGCGCGGCGCGGCGGTTGCTCGGCGCCGACGTTCCCGGGTGCGAACCGATCGGCCTCGGCGACACCGAACGCGGCGACTACGTGCACGGCGTGGCCGGGATCGGCGCCGGACACCTGCTCCTGGCGGACCTGGATCCCGGATCGGACCATCCGGCCGTCGCCGCCGAATGCGCGCGGCGGCTTCTGGCCGGGGAGGTCCGCGACACACAGGACGCGGCCGCGCCCGCCCAGCCGGGCACCGGGGTGGCCACCGAGTCCGGCTTCGCCCACGGCGAGGCGGGCATCGCGGTGTTCCTGCTGGCCTACCACCAGGCCACCGGGGACCCGGAGGCGGGAGAGGCGGCGCGACGACGGTTCGACACGCTCGCCGACGAGGCGGCGACCCTGGCCCGGGTGCTGCGCGAGCCCGCCGCCCGGCCGATGGGGGCGTCCTGGTGCCAGGGGCTCTCCGGGATCGTCACCGCGCTGCTGCACGCCGCGCGGGCGTACGACGACGAGCGCTACCTGCGGCCCGCCAGGGCGGGTGCCCGCGCGTGCCTGGCGATCGCCCCTCAGGCGTGGGTCGTGTCGCAGTGCTGCGGGCTGGCCGGGATCGGCGACATGCTCATCGACGTCGCGCTGGCGACCGGGGAGGAGGAGTTCTGGCACGGTGCCGAGCACGTGGTCGAGCTGATCCTCACCAGGAGCGGTGGCGACCTGCGGCGACCGGTCCTCCCCGACAACACGCTCGAAGGGGCGAGCGGCAGCTGGGCGATGGGCACCCCCGGGGTGCTGTCCTTCCTGCGACGGCTCCGGGACCGGGACGGTGCCCGCCTCTGGACGCCGTGGTGGACTCCGCCGCGCTGACGTCGCCTGCAACTCGCCCGGACTCGGCGCCGTCGTCCGGGGACCGCCTACCGGGCGTCGCTTATCGGCGCGGGACGGCGGCGACGGCTTCGACCTCGACCGTCAGGTCCGGCCTGGCGAGTGCGGCGACGACCATGAGGGAGTGGGCGGGCCAGTCTCCGTCGGGGTACCAGTCCGCGAAGACCTCTTCGCGCGCGACCCGGCTGCCGGGCAGGTGCTCGGTACCGGACACGAATGTCAGCAGCTTCACCAAATTCGCGGGCCCGACCTCGAGCGCGTCGAGAAGCCGGCCGATGTTGGCGAACGCCTGACGCGTCTGGGACTCGGCGTCCGGGCCGGCGAGTGTCCCGTCCTCCAGCAGGCCGAGCTGACCGGAGATGAAGACCACCTCATGGTCGGGCGGTACGGCGGCCAGGTGGCTGTACTGCCCGACGGGCGGCGCGACACCTGCAGGGTTCCAGCGACTGATCATCGATTCGTACTCCTGTCCGTTGGGGAGGACGGCTGCCCCGCGGCAGGGTCCCTCGGCCGCGGTCCACAGCCGAACCTTAGAGCCCTTGCGGCTTGTCAGCCTGCCTCGGCCGCGGTCCACAGCCGAACCTTAGAGCCCTTGCGGCTTGTCAGCCTGCCTCGGCGGAGCCCGTGAGCCGGAGGCGCCGCTGCGCGCGCTGGTAGAAGGTCGTCTGCCCGAGCCGTACGACGCTGGCGGCGGCGGGCAGTGCCGCCAGGTTGAGGACGTCGCCGGGGCTCACGTTGCCGATGAGCCGGCCGTCGGCCTCGACGGCGACGGCGCCGCTGGTCGGCAGGACCCGCAGCGCGAGCTTCTCCTGCGGGGACAGGAACAGCGCGCGGTTGAACGCCGAGTGCGGGGCGACCGGCGTGACGAGCAGCCCTTCGGCGTTGGGGGAGATGATGGGCCCGCCGGCGGAGAAGCTGTACGCCGTGGAACCGGTGGGCGTGGCCACGACGACGGCGTCGGCGGCGTACCGGACGAACGGGTTGTCTTCGACGCACACTTCGACGACGATCAAGCCGTGCCCGGGCACGCGGGCCAGGGCGACGTCGTTGAAGGCGACCGCGTTCATGCCGCCCGCGGTCGCCTGTAGGCCGGTGCGCGTCTCGATGGTGAAGCGGTGCTCGTCGATGGCGCACAGCGCCGCGTCCAACTCCGGAATGTCGATCTCGGCCAGGAAACCGAGACGGCCGAGGTTGACGCCGAGGACGGGGGTCCGCCGACGGCAGGTGAGCCGCATGGCCCGCAGCATGGTGCCGTCCCCGCCCAGGCTGACGATCAGGTCGGCGCGCTCGGCGAGGTCGTCGGGCTCCACGGCGGTGACGTCACCGTCGATGCGCGCGACTTCACCGGGTACGCCGAGGACCTGGGCGTTCCGGGCACGCGCCCATCCGGTGATCCTGTCGATCACGCCCTTACAGTCGCGTTCGGGGTGAAGGACGATGCCGACGGTCGAGATCAAGCCCATACGTCATTCTCTCAATATCTGCCGGCCGCCGTCGGCCTCCGTCCGGGGCCGGGCGGCTCAGGAGGAGGGCGCGTCCTGTTCGTTGATGTTCAGGGGCCGGTACGGGCGGTAGGGGCTGTTCGCGGACAGGGTGTAGCGGAGCACCAGGT